>NC_014207.1:917961-1223948 GCF_000093025.1 Methylotenera versatilis 301 | reverse complement strand
AAGGTACGATTGACTTGATGCCTAACGATTTGGTCTATCACACCTACCTTGGTGAAGATGGTAAGCCTCATGTAAGCCCTGGTCCTATTTTGATGTCTGGTGAGAATTTATCAGTATTCTTCTTTAACGAGATTAACCGTGCTCGCCCTCAAGTACACTCTTTATTACTACGCGTAATGGCAGAACGCACATTGACTGCGTTTAACAAAGAACATCATTTCCCGCACATGTTGGTATTTGCTGACCGCAACCAAGTTGAAAAAGAAGAGACTTTCGATATTCCATCAGCTGCGCGTGACCGTTTTATGATGGAAATTCCAATCGTTGTGCCAAATGACGACAGCATTATGGAGTCTCTAGTATTCGATACACGTTTCCATGATGCCGATGCACTAGTTTCAAACGTACCTGAAAACATCTTGCAATTTGACCAGCTAAATAAGTTTGCCAGCATTTTACAAAATAGTATTTCTGCAAGCCCTACTCTGCGCAGCTACGTGCTTAACTTGTGGCGCGCGACTAAAACACCAACAGATTTTGGCGTAAAAGTATCTGGTGTAGACATGAACCGTTTGGTGTTATCTGGCGCGAGCCCACGCGGCATGGCGATGGTATTGCGTGCAGCCCGTGTAAATGCTTGGTTGAATGAACGTACCGCTGTATTACCAGAGGATATTCATGATGTGTTTCACGCGACTGTTGCGCATCGTTTGGTGTTCAGCCCAGTATATGAAATGCGCCGTACAGAGATTGCCCGCGATATGTTGAGCGGTATCATTCACGCGATTGCTGCGCCTTAACTTAAATTTAAGAATAATAACTAGCTGATGTTAGCAACAACTCAAAGCTTTTATAGGTTAGATTTAAGTCCGACATGTCAGCTTAAATCTCAACTTACGGCTAATTAAGTAGGTGTAATTCAAATGTCACAAGTACATATAAAAGAATTCAGCTACCACATCGCATGGCGTTCTCACTCGCGCAGACCTGGTAGACACAAAAGCAACCAGCGCGGTATGGGCATGGAGTTTCGTGGGCATACCACGCTACTTGCGTACCCTGATCCGCGCCGCATAGACATACGCCAGACAATCCGCGACCCGCTAGAGCAGGTGCATGTACGTATTTTTAACCAAAAAAGTGTCACCCCGGTATTTGTGCTGTGTGATATGTCAGGCTCTATGCAGTACGCCAGCACTAAGCAAGATGGCAGTAGCCAGAAAAAAATTGAAATTGCAGCAGACATTGCACAATCCGTTGCGCAGTCTGCCACGCGTAATCGCGATTTAGTCGGCTTTATCGGTTTTGACGATGTAGTACGTGAGGATTGGTTGTGTACGCTCTCTGCCAGACCACATACCACTGTTGAAATGGCTGAGAACTTAAGAAGTTACGAAGCTGAGGAAGTTGGCAGTCGAGGTATAACAGAAATTGTCAGATTACTACCACGTGAACGCTCGCTGATTTTTATGGTGTCAGATTTTCACATGCCGATTGCTGATTTAGAAGAGTCATTGGTGCTCATGCAACGTCACCATATTGTGCCTATTGTATTGTGGGATTCATCTGAATATAGCGATTTGCCAGAGTTTGGTATCACTAATGTCACAGACCCTGAAACAGGCGTCAAACGCACACTGTTCTTACGCAAGTCCTATCGTGATCGCATTCTAAAAAGCTTTACAGATAGAAAAACAGCCATTGAGAACTTGTTTTTACGTTACGACATGCAGCCATTTTTTGTAGAAAACAGCTTCGATGCTGATCAATTGTCCGAATACTTCCACCAATATGTGGCAGCTTAATTTATGAGTACATTTATGCGAACAAGTATACAAACAAAAATTTTATTAGCGACTAGCGTTCTTATATCGCTCATCGGTCAGCCCGCTTTAGCTGATGTTGTGCTGCCAGATATTAATGCCAAATATGTCACGATTAAAGAAGACAATCCTACGCGAGATGCAGGTTATGTTGTCGGCGATATATTGGAAAGAACCATCACGCTCACAGTTAAAAAACCCTATGAACTGGTGAAAGAATCTATCCCTATTGTTGGCTATGAACATCGCTGGAAAGGTCAGATTTCAGGTATTGAGCTTTCTAAAGTCAGTTCAGAAGAGTTTAAACACAGCGATAGCGTAACCCACGTCATACATCTAACTTACCAAGTATTTACCACTGGTAAGTTAGCGAAACCAGCCGCACTAAGAGCTGAGATTCTTAAAATGAGGAACACCGAGAAAAAAGAAATACTCCAATACCGTGTCCCCTCTTTTAATTTCCGCGTTTCACCACTTTCTGTGTTTGGCTCTGTGAAACTAAAAGAAGAGCTGAGCCCATTTACCCCACCCTTCCTTATCGATTCAAGTAAGCAAAAACTCACGCTAAAAGTGCTTGTTGGTTTACTAGGCTTATCATTGCTGGGGCTACTTTACATATTAGGCATGCATGCTTGGTTACCTAGAATGGGCGCACCTTTTGCAAAAGCTTATCGTGATATTCGTAAGATGCCTGAAACTGCCGCAGGCTTGCAACAAGCTGCAGCGCGTATTCATGAATCGCTCAATAAAACAGCTGGTACCAGCTTATTTGGTAATAACATCGATAGCTTTATTCAAGACAAACCAGCTTTTTCACCAGTGAAACAAGATATTGAAAAGTTTTTTGCTTTGTCGCGGAAAGTGTTTTTTGAACCAGAATCTGCACAAAACTTGAATGAGCACTCAAAAGCTTGGTTAATGAAATTTTGCCGTCACCTGCGTGATTGTGAACGTGGCCTGAGACCAGAAGCGAGCGCATGATGGGATTTATGCATCCTTTAGTGTTATGGCTGCTGCCGCTTGCACTGCTGCCAATTTTACTAGAACGTTCAAATAGCCGCACCTACTCATGGGTAGATATGCTGCCAAGTGATCCACTTTCGAATTTAATTGGTTTACTACTTAAAATCCTAGCAACCTTCAGTTTAATTAGCATCATTATTGGCTTGGCTGGCCCACATAGCCTAGAGCAAAAAGTTGAGCGTATCGGCATAGGCGCGCAAATTGGCATGGTGATTGATAGAAGCGCGAGTATGGATGATCCGTTTTCTGGCGGTACGGCTGAAGGCCGCGTCGGTGAGACTAAATCTGTAGCTGCTGCCAGACTGATGACTGAGTTTGTAAACTCACGTCAAAATGACATGATAGGTGTGATTACTTTCAGTAACTCTGCAATGTATGTGTTGCCACTCACTGAAAGTCGCGAAGCTATTCAGGCCGCCATCAAAGCCACGGCTGGCAACTCGCTGTTCCAAACAAATATTGGTGGTGGACTAACTAGCGCTGTAAGTTTATTTGAAAATGTACCAGATTCAGGCTCACGCGCCATCATTCTGCTCTCTGATGGCGGTGGTCGACTGGGCGGCGATGTGCAACAAAAACTACGCGAATGGCTACAACGATACAACATTACACTTTATTGGATTGTCTTAAGGCAACCTGGAGGCATCAGTATATTTAACGAATACAAAGAAATTGACGGGGAACCCCTACCCCAAGAGGTCGAGTTATATCAATACTTTAAAACACTACGCAGCCCATTTAGTGCTTATGAAGCTGAAGACCCTAAATCACTCGCTAATGCGATAGCTGATATTAATGAAAAAGAAAGAAAACCAATTAAGTATATGGAAAAAATTCCTGGTCACGATTTTACACAACTCTGCTACATCATTGCGGCACTGATGATTGCCTTGTTGCTTGGCGTTAAATACCTAGAGTTTAGAACATGGAAAGTAAATATATGAGCCTTAGCTTAAAATCAATCACGGTCAAACAACTGACAATTACGCTCGTTCTAATTGCCATAGCTTCAGCAGCGGGCATTGCCACGGAGCTTAATCGCATACGTCAGATTAATGCTTTTAATAATGCAGTAAGCACTGGTAAAAACCCACAGACTGACAGACTCAGCTATGAAGCTAAATTTGCAACAGCTTATTGGCTTGCAAATAATGATCGTCATAAGGAAGCTACGCTACTATTTTCTCAGCTCACAGAAAAAGGTACGCCTAGCCAACGTGCTGCGGTACATCACAACATTGGCAATATGTTTTTCTTAAAGAGCTTGCAAGTCAGCGGAGGTAATGACCCTAAAGTACGAGATGAGGTTGAATACCTATTAACGCAAGCTCATAGCTCATACAAGCAAGCACTCAAACTAGACAATAGCAACTGGGGTACACGTCGCAATTTAGACCGTGTCATTACATTGCTTCCTGAAAACCCTACACCAGGTGTTGGTGAGTCAGACTCTCCTGGCCTGATTATGGGCAATATTCCTGTAGGTCTTCCATAGAGGTATATTGTATGAAAACGCTCATCGCTTATTTTAAAACGCATCGCGACTCTGCACTTCTTAGTGGTGCCATGCTGATGCTGGTATTGGCAATGTTTCACATTACCGTGCCAGTTAAACATAATATTTACACCTACTTATTAGTTGCTGATATTACACAAAGCATGAATACCATCGACACGACTATAGATGGCAAACCTGCCTCACGTATGGCACACACACAAAAAATGTTGCATGAGGTTGTTTCTTCGCTGCCATGCGGTACAAAAGTGAGTGTTGGCTTGTTTGCTGGTGTGAGCGTTGCTGCGCTATACAACCCAATTGAGGTATGTGAAAACTTTGCAGCAATTCAAGATACCATTGACCATCTTGATTGGAGAACCGCTTGGTCAGGCAACAGCCGCATTCGTGAAAGCTTGTTCAGTATCACCAGAGCCATTCGTAGCTTTCCTGAAACAGCCCAAGTCGTATTTTTTACTGATGGCGAAGAAGCTCCTAAATTGCATGCCTTCAACACTAAGGATCTTACTAACTTTCAAGGTGCTGACGGCTGGTTGTTAGTTGGTGTTGGCTCTGAAAAAGGCGCATCAATTCCTAAACTCAGTGAAAAAAATCAATTGATTGGTTATTGGTCAAATGAAAGCTTTGCCCTGCAACCTGGTATTGCGCAAATTTCTGAATCTAACCTTGGCGTCAGAGATGACAATGTGGCAGGTGGCGAACAAGACCGCTTTGTTTCAAAACTTAACTCAGAGTATATGAAAAGTATCGCCAAAGAAGTCGGTTCAACTTATGTGGATGGTGACAATGTACACACCATATTAGATGCCATGAAAAATCAAAAACCCGCTCGGCGCGATGTTGCCCCATTCGATTTAAGCTGGGTAATGGCTTCTTTAGCTGGCTTATTACTATTAGCCGCCTACTTTAGCAAACATCCAATCAAGCAAATTGGCGAAGTGCTTAGGCTTTATAGAAAAAACGCAATTAGAAGACAACACACTAAAAATGAACTAGCGATCGCGCACGACAACCATATCAATTAGTTAAGATAAAATTCTGTTAATCAGTTGAGTTAGTATGGTGATTGACAGAATTTTTATGCCACAGCAAATACACTCTTAGCTGACGAAATGATTCAGCATCGATGTTATCTTGCAACAGTAAAATGTAGCGATTTTGCCAAAATTTAAACCATCTAAAGTCTTCTGGAACGATATGTAAGACAGTTAAGTAAGCACTGACAAAGCTATCAGGCATGATATGCACCACAAAATTCTCGTCATTCTTTTGTGTTAAATGACAATCTCCCACCATGTTTATTCTTAATAGCTTCCAAGACCTCGGCAGGCATAACAGCCCATCAAGCATGACAAAATAACTTGTCAACACCAGTATTAGCAACAGTAAGGTAACGCTTAAACTAAACGGAACTGGCGTCAATAAAAGCATAAAACTAAAAAATAGCCCTGCTATTATTAGTAATGCTGTTAACTTACTCGAGGGCTTGAATATAAGGGTGATAGGCTTCAAGATATAATATACTTAGTTCAATTTACAAAATTCATTAAATAAAAGAGTACCACATGGCAAACAATGACTGGCAAGAATATCAATTCATTCAAGGCGCAGTGTTTAATAACGAAACAATTACTTCATTCGGTAATATAGAAAACGAGCTGGAATGCACGCGGAGTCAAAATGTTATTTGTGATTTATCACATTTAGGCTTGTTAGAAATCAGTGGCGATGATGCAGTGACATTCTTGCAAGGTCAAGTCACTAATGACGTAAGGTTACTCGGTGACAACCATGCCCATTACACAGGCTATTGCAGCCCTAAAGGGCGTTTACTCGCGCTATTTTTTGCTTTCTCGCACAATCAAAAGTTGCATTTAGAGTTGAATCAGAAATTGCTTGAGCCCATCGCCAAGCGCCTAAAAATGTACGTCATGCGCTCAAAAGTGACTATCAATGATGTATCAGACAGTACCGTAAGATTCGGCTTGAGTGGCAATAACATCGCCGAATTACTTGCCCCGTTCTTTGCCACTGTTCCCAAGCTTCCCTATGAAAGTACTAGCACAGAAAATGGCACCATCATTTGTATGCCTAATGCAGGTATGCCGCGCTACCAAATTGTCGGTAATACCGAACAAGCAAAAGCTATATGGCAAGCATTAAAGAAGGACTGCAAACCAGTTGGCAAAGCTTGCTGGGAGTGGCTAGAAATTCAAACTGGCATTCCAGATGTTTACCTAAGCACCCAAGAAGAGTTCGTTCCGCAGATGCTGAATCTAGATGCGCTAAACGCCATTAACTACAAAAAAGGCTGTTACACAGGGCAAGAAATTGTAGCGCGTACCCATTATTTAGGTAAAGTAAAACGCCGCACTCAGTTAGCTCATGTTTCAAGTGACAGTTGCCCAACCATAGGTGATGATGTTGTGGATGCTAATCAACAAGCGATTGGTAAAATTGTGCGCTGCGCGCCAGCAACGGATGCAGGATTTGTTATTTTGGTCGAGTGTAGGTTAGAGAGTTTAGCACTTGCTGATATTTACTGGAACAACATTGCTTTGAGCATCAAGCAACTACCCTACTCATTAGAGTCTAGTGATTAGAGAGTTCGATTGGCTCATTTAGATACTGTCAGCAAAAGAAACCGAAAAGTAATACAGAATGATGAGAAAAGTAAGTTTTTGACTCTTATGCATCACGTCACTACACTTACAGAATAACGGTTATTGTAATGCTTTAGCACTGGTGGTGCGTTGCATTACGGTATCTTTGCTATCTGCTTGACTTGAGCTTGGCGTTTGACCTGAAACTTGAGTAGAGCTGGATGGTTGAGTAGGCGGTTGAACTGATTGAGTATGAGCTGAATTATCTAGCACTTGATAAAAAACCTCATCTTGCTTGATCATCCCTAATTCGCTTCTAGCGCGTTCTTCAATGGCTGCACGACCACTTTTTAAATCCCGCACTTCAGCATCTAATGTTTCATTACGTGCTTTTAAAGCGCTATTTTTTTCTTGCTGCGTAGCAAGCTGACGACTTAAATCCCATACCCGTAACCAACTCCCTTTACCTAGCCACAGCGGGTACTGCAGCAAGGCAATGAGGATTACGAATATGAGCGTTAAGGCTTTCACTTATTACTTTAAGATTAAAGTTGCATTCAAGCTGAGATTACTTGAATAATTGGTAAAAAGCACCAATGCCTGCATAGCTAGATGCGTCGCCCAACTCTTCTTCAATGCGCAACAATTGATTGTATTTAGCAATACGCTCAGAACGGCACAATGAACCTGTTTTAATTTGCAGTGCGTTAGTTGCCACTGAAATATCAGCAATTGTAGTGTCTTCTGTTTCACCTGAACGATGTGACACAACTGCTGTATAGCCAGCACGTTTTGCCATTTCGATGGTTTGGAAAGTCTCAGTCAAAGTACCGATTTGGTTTACTTTAATCAACACTGAGTTAGCAACGCCACGCTGTATGCCTTCGCGCAAGATTTTAGTATTAGTCACAAACAAATCGTCACCCACAAGTTGCGTAGTTTTACCTAAACGGTCGGTTAATATTTTCCAACCATCCCAGTCAAACTCACCCATACCATCTTCAATACTGATGATTGGGTATTTATCAACCCAAGTCGCTAAGTAATCAGTAAATTGTGCTGAAGTTAGAGATAAACCTTCTGACTCTAAATGATATTTACCATCTTTATAAAACTCAGTACTTGCGCAATCCAAGCCTAAATAGACATCTTTTCCTGGCTCGTAACCTGCAACTGAAATCGCTTCTAAAATCAATTGGATAGCAGCTTCGTTAGACGGTAGATTTGGTGCAAAACCGCCTTCATCGCCCACCGTTGTTGCTAAACCTTTTTTATGTAGCGTTTTCTTCAGTTGATGGAATACTTCTGCACCGCAACGCATCGCTTCACGGAATGAAGGCAAGCCAGCTGGAATAATCATAAACTCTTGCATGTCCACACTGTTATCAGCATGCGCACCACCGTTGATGATGTTCATCATTGGTGTAGGCAATTGCATCGCGCCAGAACCGCCTAAGTAGCGATACAAAGGTAAACCGCTTTCTTCAGCCGCAGCTCTCGCACAAGCCATGGAAACTGCGAGAATAGAGTTAGCGCCCAAACGGTCTTTGTTTTCAGTGCCATCAAGCTCAATCAGAGTTTTATCGATAAAGCTTTGTTCTTCAGCATCCAAACCAATAATAGCTTCTGTAATTTCGGTATTGACGTTCTCAACTGCTTGTAAAACGCCTTTACCTAAATAGCGGCTTTTGTCACCATCACGCAACTCCATCGCTTCTTTAGCGCCTGTAGAAGCGCCAGATGGCACTGCAGCACGGCCAATGACGCCGCTTTCTAACAATACATCACACTCTACAGTTGGGTTACCACGAGAATCTAAAATTTCGCGGGCGATAATATCTACAATTGCGCTCATGACTACTCCTAAATATACAAATTAGTTTTTAACTTAGTGATTCTAAATAGAGAATCTGTAATGATTTATATGTGTTACTTACTGTGTTATTTACTTATAAAATCTTATTTAACACCTTTGTGAGCTAATGCTGCATTCACATAAGCGGTAAATAGCGGATGGCCCGAACGTGGATTAGAAGTAAACTCTGGGTGAAATTGTACCGCCACAAACCACGGGTGCGTAGCTTTTGGTAGCTCTATCATTTCGCACAGTTCTTCAGTCGGTGTTCTGGCAGAAATCACCAAACCAGCTGCTTTTAATTGCTCTACGTAATTATTATTCACTTCATAACGATGGCGATGGCGCTCATTCACTTGCGCACCATAAATGCCTGCAGCCATGGTATTTGGTACGATTGGGCAAGCCTGTGCGCCTAAACGCATAGTACCGCCAAGGTCAGAATTTTCATCGCGCTTTTCAATTTTGCCGCTGGCATCTTTCCACTCGTCAATCAAGCCAATCAGCTTGTGCGGCGCTTCCGCATTAAATTCAGTGCTATTCGCACCTTTTAAACCAGCCACGTTACGGGCAAATTCAATGACAGCTAATTGCATACCTAAACAAATGCCAAGGTATGGCAGTTTATTTTCACGTGCATATTGAATTGCAGCGATTTTACCTTCTGTACCGCGTACACCAAAACCACCTGGAATCAAAACTGCATCCATCGTTTTTAATATATCTGTGCCCGACTTCTCAATCTCTTCACTATCGATATAGTTAATTTTGACTTTAGATTCCGTATGAATGCCCGCATGAATCAAGGCTTCTGTAAGCGATTTATAGCTCTCAGTTAAATCGACATATTTACCCACAAAGGCAATATTGACCGTATTTTTTGGATTTTCTATGCGTGTAACAATATTTTTCCACACAGTCAAATCAGCTGCTTTAGCCAAAATATTGAGCTTGTGGCAAACAATCTCATCCATCATTTGCTCGTGTAGCAATCCTGGTATTTTATAGATTGAATCACTATCAATCGCGCTAATCACTGCCTCATAAGCGACATTGGTAAATAAAGCAATTTTGCGCTTTTCATCTTCCGGAATTTCGCGTTCAGCGCGGCATAACAAAATATCAGGCTGTATACCGATTTGACGTAATTCTTTTACTGAGTGTTGTGTAGGCTTGGTTTTAAGCTCACCTGCGGTTGGAATCCACGGCAATAAAGTCAAATGCACATAACAGGCATTATTACGACCTTCTTCAAAACCCATTTGACGAATGGCTTCTAGGAATGGTAGTGATTCAATATCGCCCACCGTGCCGCCTACTTCAATAATCGCTACATCAGCGCCTTCTGCGCCACGTTTGATGTGGTTTTTGATCTCATCAGTGATGTGTGGAATCACCTGTACGGTTTTTCCGAGGTATTCGCCCCTACGTTCTTTTTTGATGACAGTTTCGTAGATTTGGCCTGTGGTAAAACTGTTACGTTTTGCCATGCGCTGTGAAATAAAACGCTCGTAATGGCCTAAGTCCAGATCAGTTTCAGCGCCATCGTCAGTGACGAACACTTCGCCGTGTTGAAATGGCGACATCGTACCAGGGTCAACGTTAATATAGGGATCAAGTTTGAGCATGGTCACTTTAATGCCACGCGATTCAAGGATAGCGCCTAGGCTAGCGGCAGCGATGCCTTTACCAAGAGAAGAAACTACACCGCCGGTTACGAATACATATTTGGTCATGGAAAGGCACTTATTATTTGTTTCAGACGGGATAAGATTTTACCGCAAAACAGATGCCTCACAAAACGTTATCAAAAATAAAAATGCATTAATTTACTTGTAATTCTTCATAATTTATTTTTTAGCTACCTTCTCTCAGCACGAGCTCCATTGGAAGCCTCAGACCAAGCACCATAAGTCTTGAACTTTTCAAGTACATCCATCATTTCTTGCTGACTTAAAATGTACGGCTCACCGACTTGCAAGGCGAGTAAATATTGCTCGCATAAAGTTTCTACTTCTTGAGTAATGTCGAGCGCCTTTTCTAAAGTTTCGCCTACAGCAATCATGCCATGATTTGCTAACAAACAAGCTTTGCGGTCCTTTAGTGCCTCTATGGCATTATCTGAAAGCTGCTGACTGCCGAACAAAGCATAAGGCGCACAACGTATACTATCGCCGCCAGCAAGCGCAATCATGTAGTGAAATGGCGGCATATCTTTGCGAAAGGTGCTGAATGTACTGGCATAGATACTGTGAGTATGAATCACCGCATTCACCTGGGATTTTTGCTGCAATATATCTCTATGGAATCGCCACTCGCTTGATGGGGGATGAACGCCAGTCGCATTACCTGAGAAATCCATCCAGACCATGTCAGAAGATGCCATTTTATCGACCGCCAATCCTGAAGGCGTGATTAAAAAACCTGCTTGCCCCTCGGCGCTATCTGCACGTACACTGACATTGCCAGCAGTTCCGCGGTTCAAGCCCAAACTTACCAGCTGTTGGCTGATGTGTAATAGCTGTTCTCGTTTGTTTTGCATATTTTATTTACTTTAGAATATCTCTTAGCTGATTTGGCGAAAACACACCGTGCTCGGTAATAATGCCAGTCACCAAGCGCGCAGGCGTAACATCAAATGCAGGATTAGCCACTTTAGTGTTTGCTGGTAAAATATTCACCTCTGTCACTTCGCCAGAGGCTAGCATACCCGTCACCCAAGCCACTTCACGACCATCGCGCTCTTCTATTTCTATCTCTTGCACGCCATTTAGCATAGTCCAGTCAATCGTTGGCGATGGTACCGCGGCATAGAATGGCACGTGATTATCAAACGCCGCAAGCGCCTTTAAATAAGTACCTATCTTATTGCATACGTCACCCGTACTTGTCACACGATCAGCACCGACGATGACCATATCAACTTGACCGTGCTGCATTAAATGACCGCCTGCATTATCACTAATCACCGTGTGTGGCACGCCATGTTGCGCCAACTCCCAAGCCGTTAAGCTTGCGCCTTGGTTGCGTGGGCGTGTTTCATCCACCCACACATGCACATCAACTCCCGCATCGTAAGCTGCATAAATAGGCGCAAGTGCCGTGCCGAAATCTACAGTGGCTAGCCAACCAGCGTTACAGTGCGTGAGAATATTTAATTGACGATTATGCTGTTTATTTAAGTCTTGACTATGCAGCCTCTGAATTAAATTCAAGCCGTGCTGACCTATAGCCTGATTGAGCAAAACGTCTTCATCACAAATCTTCGCAGCTTCCTCCCAAGCGGCTTCCAAACGGAGCTCTACAGGAGTTGGCAATAGTAGTTGCTTCATACGCTCAACTGCCCAGCGCAAATTCACTGCTGTCGGCCGGCTTTGTGTTAGTTGCTTGGCGGAAAGCTGCAAATGTTCTTCACTACAATTATCCTGCATCGCTAACGCCATACCATAAGCGGCAGCCGCACCGATTAACGGCGCACCACGAACCTGCATCGTTTTAATCGCAACAATCATTTGCGACATGTTAATAATTTCAACAATCTTAAACGCATGAGGTAATTTTGTTTGGTCAATAATTGATACAGATCGACTACCAGCTGCCATACCATCATTAGGCCAAATTGTGCGAAATTTTTGATTATTTATTATCATAAATTATGAATTCAAAAGTTGACTTTTAAAAAGTTCCCTGAAAGAAAAAATACTCTCCACATTATCTGTGGATAACTTTGTGAATAACTGTGACTTGAAAATGTAACATACCAATTTATAAGGCTTTTTTCAAATCGCTTAAATTTTAACCTATTACTAAACCCATATAAATCAAACACTTAAATTAATCACATTGTTTTATAAGGGTTTTTACGAATACTTAAAGTAGCACTTGAGGTGGTGTGCATAAGTCAGCTAATTTTGGCAAAACTTTTAGGGCGTTGGCGCTAGTTATATCAAGCACTTGAGCCACATTTACCTGCCTTAAATCAGCTAAAACCTGTGCGATTTTACTGAGTTCTAGCGGGGTATTTCTCCCCTCTGTGCCTATCCATGCAGGAGGGATATCTGGAGAGTCCGTTTCTAAAACGATAGACTCTAATGGCAACTTGCTCGCAAGCGCTCGAATCTTTAAAGCGCGGCTATAAGTCATCGCGCCACCAAAACCCAATTTAAAACCAAGTGCTATCAACTGTTCTGCTTGTTGAAAGCTACCATTAAACGCGTGTGCAATACCACCGTTGAGCTGGTATCGGCGTAAGTACTTTAAAATATCGTCAATTGCATTTCTAACATGCAAAATCACAGGTAGATTGTGCTGCTTAGCAATTTTAAGTTGTTCGGTAAAAAAGTGAATTTGCTTTTCGATGTGATCTGGGTTGTTTTTATAGTTAGTCACAAAGTAATCAAGACCAATTTCCCCTATCGCTACTGGGTTATTTTCTACGATGTAAGTTTTCAGCGTTTCAAGGTCATCTAAAGTCGCATCATCCACATACATAGGATGAATACCAAGCGCATAGACGCAATGTTTGTGTTGTTGACATATCTGAATGACAGTATCAAAATTATTACGCGCCACAGCGGGGATAACAATGTTTGAAACGCCCTGTTGCAAAGCCAACAAGGCAATATCGTTTCGGTCAGCATTAAATTCGGCTGCATCAAGATGACAGTGAGTATCTATAAGCATGCTGATTGAAATAATTCGTTAAAGTTTGCTCTTGACTGGTTTTGCACGTACACGAATATCTTGCCCGATCTGGCGCACATCAAAAATCTGTAAGTCAGTCGCCTGCTGCATTTCAATTAACTCTGAAATTGCAAACATACCCTTGGCATCAGCACCCATCAGTTTAGGTGCATAGTAAAAAATGAACTCATCTACCAAACCAGCTTGCAGAAACGCACCATTCAAGCCCTGCCCCGCTTCTAGCAATACCTCATTGACGTCACGTGAAGCTAGATTTTTAAGCAAAGCGTGTAAATTTACTCGGCCACTTTCATCAGGTAAATGTAATAATTGCGCGCCAGTTGCAGTTAAAGCAGATGCCTTATGATGTGCATCTTGCGCATAAGCAACCAACACTGGGCTAAGTGAAAGCAACTCAGGATTAAGCATTTTACAATCTGTAGGCGTTTGCAGGTTGCTATCCACAATGACTCGTAACGGCTGTCGACCTGTATTTTCCAAGCGCACATTCATGCTTGGGTTGTCTGTAAGCACCGTACCAATACCAGTCACGATTGCACATGACTGCGCGCGCCAATGCTGCACATCCAGCCTTGCTGGCTCGCCAGTAATCCACAGGCTTTTACCATTATTAAGCGCCGTACGACCGTCCAAACTCGCTGCGACTTTACAACGTACATATGGTAAGGCTGAGGTCATGCGCGAAATAAAACCAAGGTTTAAAGACTTGGATTCAGCCTCCATCAAACCTACTTCAACCTCTATGCCATGCGCTTGAAGACGTTTTATACCATTACCGGCCACTAGGGGGTTCGGGTCTTGCATGGCAACGACCACGCGCTTCACGCGAGCGTTAATCAAGGCATCGACACAAGGCGGTGTACGGCCATGGTGATTACATGGCTCTAAAGTGACATATGCATCAGCACCTTCAGCATTCGCGCCAGCTTCACGCAAAGCAAATACTTCTGCATGTGGCTCACCAGCTTTCAGGTGTGCACCTTGGCCAACTATTTGATTATTTTTAACGATGACACAGCCAACGCGTGGGTTGGGCTGAGTGGTATACAAGCCACGCTCTGCTAGGCGCAGTGCGAGGGTCATGTAAGTGTGATCTGCTATTGAGAACAAGATATTTTGATTAACCAAATAGCGATGTAGTTAATTTAGTGCGATGAAATACGGCTATTAATTAAACGATTATTTTCATCAAAGAAAAGCAGTAAGCCATGATAAACGTGCATGCACTTGCCTAGATCATACTCTACTGCATTGCCGTCTTCGTAGCTTGGGCGACCAAGCAACACGCCCACGGCGTCTTTGCTTGTACCTTTCGATAACACATGTTGCTGCAAGTCATAAGCCATATCACCGCGCTTACAATCTTTTTCTATCGAAGCTGCGCTTTGCATCCATTTTACTTGGTCGAATTTTTCATCGCCAAAAACGATGCTATCTTTCATCATCCACCAACCGAAAAATACAATCGTCAGTATCACAGTAAATGCGGTAAAAAGAATAGTAGCCCAGTTAATAAATTTCATGTTTTACATCCTAATCATTAGCATTATGCAAATCAAATGGCTTACAAATCGCGAATCGCATCGTTAAAATCATCTACATCTGAAAAGCTGCGATACACCGATGCAAAGCGAATATAGGCGACTTTATCCATCAACTTAAGCTCATGCATCACGCTTTCACCTAAGTCTCTGGCTGGAATTTCACGCTCACCTAAACTTAGTAATTTTTGTGAGATTCTATCTAATGCGCGGTCTACGTATTCCGTCGGCACAGGGCGCTTATGCAATGCGCGTGTGAAGGATAAGCGCAATTTTTCGCGATTAAATTCCTCACGCGTACCATTGGTTTTCACCACTTGCGGCATGTGCAACTCAGCTGTTTCGTAAGTAGTAAAACGCTTATCGCAAGCACCACATTTGCGGCGACGGCGTATGGAATCGCCTTCGTCATTGACGCGCGAATCGATTACCTGTGTATCTGCATCACCGCAAAAAGGACATTTCATTGATTAACTATTACCTAGTTTTGATAAACAGGGAAACGAGCAGTTAAAGCATGTACTTTAGCTTTAGTCGCCGCAATCACTGCTTCATCAGTTGGGTTATCCAACACGTCAGCAATCAAGTTCGCCACTTGACGCGCTTCATCTTCTTTAAAGCCGCGTGTTGTAATCGCTGGTGCACCGATACGAATACCAGAAGTCACAAATGGGCTTTCTGGGTCGTTAGGAATTGCATTTTTATTCACAGTAATATGCGCTAAACCTAGTGCAGCATCTGCAGCTTTACCTGTTAAACCTTTTGTGCGCAAATCTACCAAGAACATATGTGATTCTGTGCGACCTGAAATAATGCGTAAACCACGTGCAGCTAAGGCCTCAGCCATCGCTTGGGCATTTTTAATCACTTGCGCTTGGTAGATTTTGAATTCCGGTTGCGATGCTTCTAAGAATGCTGTCGCTTTAGCTGCAATCACGTGCATTAGTGGACCACCTTGTAAAGCTGGGAACACGCTTGAATTCAATGATTTTTCAAACTCAGCTTTAGCTAAAATAATACCGCCACGTGGGCCACGTAAAGTTTTGTGTGTTGTTGAAGTCACAAAATCTGCATGCGGCACTGGGTTTGGATATACGCCAGCTGCAATCAAACCTGAATAATGCGCCATATCTACCATAAAATAAGCGCCAACTTTTTTAGCAATTTCTGCCATACGTGCCCAGTCAAAACGCAACGCGTAAGCAGATGCGCCACCGATTAACAATTTTGGTTTGCATTCAATTGCAATGCGCTCCATTTCGTCGTAATCAATTTCCTCTTTATCATTTAAGCCGTAAGGCACGATGTTAAATAGTTTGCCTGATAAGTTAGCGGGTGAACCATGCGTTAAATGACCGCCATGACCAAGATTCATACCCATCACGGTATCACCCGGTTTTAAGATAGAGAAATACACCGCTTGGTTAGCTTGTGAACCTGAATGTGGTTGCACGTTGGCATATTCTGCACCGTACAAAGCTTTCAAGCGGTCAATTGCTAATTGTTCAACTTGGTCTACATATTCACAACCACCATAAAAACGTTTGCCTGGATAACCTTCCGCATACTTGTTAGTTAACTGTGAACCTTGCGCCTGCATCACAGCTGGGCTGGTGTAGTTTTCAGAAGCAATCAACTCGATATGCTCATGTTGGCGAACAACTTCGCTATTAATCATGGCATCTAAGGCTGGGTCAGCTTTGTTTAGGGTATTTGTATAGTTAAATGGTGCTTGCGACATGGTTTTAGTTTTCCAAATGCTAGATTATTTTAATGAAAAAAATGTTTGCGCATTTTAACACGCTCAAGCAATAAGATTAAAGGCAAAAGATTTAGTTGCTCTTGTAGCAAGCTATAATACAAATTAATTTAATCATCTATTGGAATAACACATGAAATGGACAGACAGCTTAAGAATTGCCGAGTCGCTTTACGATACACATCCAGATATTGATCCGAAAACAGTACGTTTTACCGATTTAATGGAATGGGTAATGGCGCTTGATGGTTTTAATGATTTACCAGAACATTGCGGTGAAAAGATATTAGAAGCTATACAACTGGCTTGGATTGATGAAGCTGAATAATTGTCAGCTTAATTCATATGCTCGAGGCCTTAATATTCTTGTTTGTAAAACACTTTATCTGCGACTTTCCATTGCAAGCCAACCCATGGATGTATCGCAATAAAGGTACCTACGGCCATGCAAGTGGCTTAACACATGCAGCATTGCATGGTGTTGGTACATTCATCATCTTTGCTTTTTGGTTAGGCGCAGGCGCTTGGGTATACGCACTAGCCGATGCTTTAATTCACTACCATATTGATTGGGCAAAAATGAATGCGGGTAAACGCTACGACCTTAAGCCTGATAATAGCGAGTGGTTTTGGATTTTATTGGGGTTCGATCAACTTCTGCACCATCTTACTTACTTTGCATTAGTCGCGATTGCATTTAAGCCTATTGCAACGGCTTAATTAGCCCCAATAAAAATAGTATGTCTAAAAATACTATTCTTATAGCCACCATTTGGATAGCGCTAGCAAGCACTATCTATTACTTGTCGGATAACATTCAAAATCCTAATAAAATTAACCGTTTAGGTGAAAATAGCACTGTCGTATTAAAGCGTGGTTTAGATGGTCATTATCGGGCGGAGGCGCTTATCAACGGTGAAAAAGTCAATGTGTTGGTAGATACTGGCGCAACTGGTGTTGCAATTTCACAGAATATTGCAGATAAACTTAAACTGAGCAGCATAGACGCAATCCGCACCAATACTGCTAATGGCGACAGCGTTGGCTATATGGTGCGTTTGCATTCCGTCAAACTAGGCGGCGTGGATGCCCAGGATGTATCAGCAATGATTGCACCTGGGCTTGATGGCGACGTGCTACTCGGCATGTCTTTTCTAAACCGCATGGATGTTAGACTTTATAAAGGCGAAATGACAATTAAGCAGGTAGATTGATTTTTTTAGGGCGACGAATCGCCGCCCTAAAAACACCCCTGGAGCAATAAAATCAAGTAATCACCGTAGGCGTATCGCGGCCAGTTCGTTCCTTCAATTCAGAAATCTTCAAAGCGATTTGTATCATCTCTGCCAATGCGACTTGTGCATCTAAATGATGATTTTTTACCTCTGGGTCAAAAGCTTCTAAATAAATGCGAATCGTTGCGCCTTCCGTACCGGTGCCAGAAAGCCTGAATACGATGCGTGAGCCGTCTTCAAATAATATACGAATACCTTGATTGTGACTGATAGAGCCATCGATTGAATCGTGGTAGCTAAAATCATCGCAGGTTTTCACTTTGTATCCGCCAAATGACTGGCCAGGCAAGCTAGGAAATTGCGATTTAATATGTGCAATTACAGTATTGGCAGCATCCGTTGGGATGGCCTCGTAGTCATGACGTGAATACACATTGCGGCCAAATTCTGCCCAATGCGACATCAGAATTTGCTCAACTGACATGCCTTTTTTCGCCAATACATTCAGCCAAAACAATACTGCCCATAAACCATCTTTTTCGCGTACATGACTAGAGCTGGTGCCAAAGCTTTCTTCACCACATAAAGTGACTTTGCCTGCATCCATTAAATTGCCAAAAAACTTCCATCCTGTTGGCGTTTCATAGCATGGGATGTTTAACTTAGCCGCAACTCGGTCAACTGCGCCACTTGTAGGCATTGAGCGTGCCACGCCAGCAATGCCATTAGCATAAGCTGGCACTAGGGTTGCATTCGCGGCGAGAACCGCGAGACTATCAGAAGGTGTAACAAAAAAGTTTTTACCTAGAATCATATTACGGTCGCCATCACCGTCTGAGGCCGCTCCAAAGTCTGGTGAGCTTTCACCTGCGAACATGATTTTCACTAAATCTTCAGCATAGGTTAGATTGGGGTCTGGGTGACCGCCTCCAAAATCTTCTGAAGGAATGCAATTCATTAAACTAGACTCTGAAGCACCTAATCGATTAACAAAAATCTCTTGCGCATAAGGACCAGTCACAGCGTGCATGGCGTCAAACTGCATTTTAAAGCCACTTGAAAGTAACTTTTTGATAGCTGAAAAATCAAATAGCTCTTGCATCAGATCTGCGTAGTCTTGAACCGCATCAATGACTTCTACCGTAAATTTTCCATCGTTGAATATCGATTGACCTAATGTATCGACGTCAACTTCAGGCAAATCGGCGATTTTATATTCTGTGATTTTTTTACTTAAATCAAAAATTGAGTCAGTGATTTTTTCAGGTGCAGGGCCGCCATTGCTGATGTTATATTTAATGCCAAAGTCACCATTGATACCACCTTGGTTATGACTGGCTGACAAGACGATGCCACCAAATGTTTTGTATTTACGAATAATGTGTGAGCAAGCTGGCGTAGATAAAATACCCGCTTGACCAACAAGCACTCGAGCAAAGCCATTAGCTGCTGCCATTCGAACAATAATCTGAATCGCTTGGCGATTAAAATATCGGCCGTCCCCACCAAGCGCCAATGTGGCGTTATCTGGCACATCAAGCGTATCAAAAATACTCTGTACAAAATTCTCTAAATAGCCAGTTTGCTGAAATACTTTTACTTTCTTGCGTAAGCCTGAAGTACCAGGTTTTTGATCGTTAAAAGCAGTGGTTTTAATGGTTTGGATTTGCATGTGAGAAACCTAGAATACTTTAGTAAAAGTTAATACAATAAAATTAACTCAGTAAAAATTGATGCTGATGTGAACTCTATTATAGCGAGTACGTTGCTTCTTTGGAGTAGCGTACTCACTAATTCATAAAATTAGCATGGTGAAATTAAGCTTTAGCCAATGCTCTATCAATAATATCAAGCGCCTCATCAAATATTTCGTCTTGAATTGTCAATGGATACAGAAAGCGAATCGCATTACCATAAACGCCGCAAGTCAGTAATATCAAGCCTTCAGCTAATGCGGCTTGCTGTACGCGTTTGACTGCATCCATAGAGGGTTCATTGGTAGCGGGATCAAAAAACTCAGCAGCAATCATAGAGCCCAAGCCACGCACATCTTTAATTGCAGGCACTTTAGCTTGCGCCGCTTTAAGGCGTGCTGTGAGTTTTGCACCCAACACATTTGCCCGCTCAACTAACTTTTCTTCTTCAATAATATCCAGCACGGCATGTGAAGCAGCAATAGCTAATGGATTACCTGCGTAAGTTCCGCCTAAGCCACCCGGTGCGGGGCCATCCATCACTTCAGCTTTGCCGCAAACCGCTGATAACGTAGTGCCGCCCGCTAAGCTTTTTGCCATCGTGATGATATCTGGTATCACGTCATAATGCTCTGCCGCAAATAATTTACCAGTACGGCCAAAACCCGTCTGTACTTCATCATAAATCAGCAGAATGCCATGCTCATCGCATTCTTTGCGAAGCGCTTGCATTAAAGCTGGTGGCGCTGCATAAAAACCGCCCTCACCTTGCACGGGCTCAATCACAATTGCGGCAACGCGTTTAGGATCAATATCTGCCTTGAACAACAAGTGCAACGCATTGATAGAGTCTTCAACACTGACGCCATGCAAATCAATTGGAAATGGTATGTGATATATCTCAGCAGGGAATGGTCCAAAACCGATTTTATAAGGTGAAACCTTGCCTGTCATCGCGCTAGTCATAATCGTACGGCCATGAAACGCACCAGCAAAGGCAACAACACCTGGGCGGCCAGTACTTGCACGTGCGATTTTAATAGCATTTTCTAGGGCTTCTGCTCCGCTTGAGAAAAAACAGGTTTTCTTAGCGTGTTTACCTGGCGTTAAGGCGTTAATACGCTCAGCCAAGGTAACATAACTTTCATAAGGCAGCACTTGGTAGCATGTGTGCGTAAACTGTTGCAATTGCGCTTCAATAGCAGCCACTATCTTTGGGTGTCTGTGCCCGGTATTTAATACGGCAATACCACCTGCAAAGTCGATATAACGCTTACCTTCAACATCCCATACTTCAGAGTTCAGTGCACGTTCAATAAAGAAGTTAGCCATCACGCCAATGCCACGAGGCGTGGCAGCCAAACGTCTGTTGTGTAAATCTTGATTGGTGATTGCTGCGTTGCTCATGTTCTCGTCCTTACATCTAGTTTTTTGTAACTGTAGGTTTTTATAACTATAGTTTTATCGTATTAAATTAATCGTATCCAAGTCGTTTTAAGCTCAGTATATTTTTCCAAAGCATGTAGGGATTTATCGCGACCATTACCTGATTGTTTATAACCACCAAAAGGCACGGTGATATCGTCTTCATCATAGCTATTCACATGTACCGTACCTGCACGCAAGGCGCGTGACACCATGTGCGCGCGCGTCAGGTCTTGCGTCCAAACTGCTGCGGCAAGACCATACTCTGTGTCATTGGCAATCGCTATTGCTTCTTGTTCTGTATCAAAAGCAATGATAGAAAGTACTGGGCCAAAAATCTCTTCAGCGGCAATTTTCATATCATTGGTCACGTCATCAAATACAGTTGGGCTAATGTAAAAACCACCTGTTTCAGTTAATACGCGCTCACCACCAGCGCGCAATTTTGCACCTTGCGATTTACCGCTTTCAATGTATTTCAGTACATTTTCCATCTGCCCGCAATCCACGATTGCGCCCATGGTGGTATTCGCATCTAACGGATCACCAGGCTGATAATCAGGTAAATGAGTTAGTAGTTTTTTGACGAACTCATCTTTGATTGAGCGCTCAACCAGTAAGCGCGAAGGCGCATTGCAGCTTTCTCCTTGATTATAAAAAATTGAGCCAATAGAAGCCGCTGCTGCTTTATCCAAATCCTTGCAATCTGCAAATACGATATTAGGTGACTTGCCACCTAGCTCGCACCATGCGCGCTTGAGGTTACTTTGCCCTGCCATGATTTGGATTTTTTTACCCACACCTGTTGAGCCTGTAAAGGCGATGCAATCCACATCCAGATGCATCGCAAGCGGCGTACCTGCCTCTGGGCCAAAGCCTGGTACTACATTTAGCACACCTTTTGGTATACCCGCTTCTATCGCCAAATCTCCAAGCCTTAAGGCTGTTAATGGCGATTTTTCAGAAGGTTTCAGTACGATGCTATTACCGGTAGCTAAGGCAGGTGCGATCTTCCAACAAGCCATTAAAATCGGGTAATTCCATGGCACGATAGCGCCAACTACGCCGATAGGCTCGCGTGTAATCATTGCAAGTGTATGGTCTGCCGTTGGCGCAATCTCATCGTAGACTTTATCAATCGATTCACCAAACCAGCGCAAACTATTTGCTGCGGAGTTGACATCTACACTCAAGCTTGCAGAAATAGGCTTGCCCATATCCAGCGTTTCTAACAATGCCAACTCTGCTTTGTGCGCTAACACCAAATCTGCAAAACGTATCATCGTTTGCTTGCGTTCGCGAGGCGATAAACCAGCCCAACGTCTATCTTTAAAAGCAGAACGTGCCGCAACTACCGCGCGGTCCACATCCGCAGCTTTACTATTAACCACATCGGCTAATTTACGACCGTCAATCGGTGAAAAGCATTCAAAGGTACTGCCATCAAGTGCATCTACACGTTCGCCATCAATGAAAGCACGTCCATCGATTCTTAAATCTTTCGCTCTTTCATGCCAATCAATTTTAATCTCTGCCATGTTATAACCCCGCCATACATACATATTTCAGTTCTAGGTATTCATCAATGCCGTGATGCGAACCTTCGCGACCCAGACCTGATTGCTTAATACCTCCAAAAGGCGCTACCTCATTTGAAATCATGCCAGTATTAACACCTACCATGCCATACTCAAGCGCTTCTGCTACGCGCCAGATTCGGCCTATATCTCGGCTGTAGAAATATGAAGCTAAACCAAACTCTGTACGGTTAGCCAGTGAGATGACTTCTTCATCTGTTTTGAAGCGGAATAATGGCGCCACAGGACCAAAAGTCTCTTCACTGAAAATCAAAGCATCATCACTCACATTAGCTAATACTGTAGGCTCAAAGAATGTACCGCCTAAATTATGGCGCTTGCCGCCTTGCAAAAGCGTTGCGCCTTTGGCGATGGCGTCTGCCACATGAAACTCCACTTTTTCGATTGCGGCATCATCAATCAATGGGCCTTGTGTGACACCATCCTCAGTACCCACACCCACTTTAAGTTGAGCCACTTTGACTGCAAGTTTTTTGGCGAACTCATCGTACACGCCCTCTTGAACAAACAAGCGGTTTGAACATACACACGTCTGCCCTGCGTTGCGATATTTACTAATCATGGCACCTTCAACTGCCGCATCTAAATCCGCATCGTTAAACACGATAAATGGCGCATTGCCGCCCAATTCGAGAGATAGTTTTTTAATGGTATCAGCACACTGGCGCATTAAGATACGTCCGACTTCCGTTGAACCTGTGAATGAAAGTTTCGCGACAACGGGGCTTTCACATAAAACTGCACCAATTTGGCGTGCATCGCCGGTAATCACTTGCAACACGCCACTTGGCACGCCAGCCTCTTCAGCCAATACAGCTAAAGCAAGGGCGCATAAAGGGGTTTGTTCAGCTGGCTTAATAATCATACTGCAACCAGCAGCAAGTGCCGGCCCAGCTTTACGCGTAATCATCGCGATTGGGAAATTCCATGGTGTAATGGCTGCGGTGACACCTATTGGCTGTTTTAACACTAATAAACGACGGTCACCCATAGGTGCAGGAATGGTTTCGCCGTAGACACGTTTAGCTTCTTCGGCAAACCATTCAATAAAGCTTGCACCATAATTCACTTCGCCACGCGCTTCGGCTAGCGGCTTGCCTTGCTCAGCGGTTAATAATTGCGCCAAATCTTCTCTGTGAAGAATAATCAAATCAAACCAGCGCTTGAGTATGGCAGCACGTGCGGCTGCTGTGAGCGTTTTCCATGACTTTTGCGCAGCCTCAGCAGCGATAATTGCTCGTTCAGCCTCATCACTACCCATGAGCGGCACTTTAGCCACCTCTAAGCCTGTAGCGGGATTAGTGACGCTTATCGTTTCACCTGAATCTGCACTCACCCACTGCCCAGCGAGCAATGTAAGATTATTTTTGAGTAATACGGAATGCTTTAATTGAATTGACATGATTTTCTGCTTGATTTGGTTTGGTGTAGAAGCGACGAGATGTCGCCTCTACTTAAAATACTACTTATTAGTATCGCTATAGGCCTGTGCCTCTTCGCGTTTACGTTTACGTTCTTGGTGCGAGGTGTAAAAGCTTGAAGCAATCACCGCAATCGTCACCACGGCAATCGTCACAGTTGCAACGGCGTTAATAGTTGGATTTAAACCTAATCTGGCGCGAGAGAAAATCACCATAGGCATCGTTGAATAGCCTGGTCCAGACAAGAATGAAGACAATACAACATCATCAAACGACAGTGTAAATGTCAGCAAAAATGCAGAAACCAACGCTGGTACTAACAAAGGGAAAGTAATTAAAGTAAATACCTGCAAAGGCTTACAACCCAAGTCCATTGCGGCTTCATCTAATTTGCTGTCCATTTCACGCAAGCGTGAAGTGACAACTACCGCGGCATAAGCAGTACCCAATAATGCATGACCTAGCAAAATAGTGAACAAGCCTCGCTCTGGGAAACCCAGCCAATTTTGCACGGAAACTATCATTAACAATAATGACAATCCTACAATCACATCGGGCATCACCAAAGGCATGCTAGACATAGAGTTAAGCAGCGTACGCCCTTGAAAGCGCTTATACCGATTTAAAGCGAAGGCGGTGAATGTGCCAAAAAACACTGACATTAACGCAGACAGACCTGCTATTTCTAGTGATAACAGCACGGCCGAAATCAAATCTGAATCTTGTGCTAATGCGGTGTACCAACGGAAGCTGGCGTGAGACCAGACAGTAACCAGTTTTGAATCGTTAAAAGAAAATACAACCAGTGTGACTATTGGCAAATATAAAAATAAATAGACAATAACCATCCAAGCTTTAGCGAATATTTTATTTGAAGCGTTGCTCATCACTTACCCTCCATTTGCTCAGCTTGTGCTTTATTGTAAACACCCATCGGCACCAAAATCAGCAGTATCATCACGACGGCCACGGCCGACGCCATTGGCCAATCATTATTACTGAAGAACTCATCCCATAGTACGCGACCTATCATCAAGGTGCTTGAACCACCTAATAATTCAGGAATCACATATTCACCCACCGCAGGAATAAATACCAACATTGAACCAGCAATAATGCCCGCTTTTGAAAGTGGGACGGTAATCAGCCAAAAGGCTTTAAATGGACTGGTGCCAAGGTCTGCAGCGGCCTCTAAATAGCGCATATCCATCTTAGATAGGTTGGCATATAGCGGTAAAATCATAAACGGCAAGTATGAATACACCATACCTAGCAGCAATGAGAAAGAATTGTTCATCATCGCGATTGGTGTATCAATGATATGCAAACTGATGAGTATATTGTTAATCACACCATTACTGACTAACAGCGTCTTCCAAGCATAGATGCGTAGTAAAAATGATGTCCAGAACGGCAACATAATGAGCATCAACAAGGTTGGCTGCATATGTTTTGGCGAGCGCGCCATGTAGTAAGCAAATGGATAGCCAATGGCTAAACACAACAGAGTGGTAATCAGAGCATATTCAATAGAGGATATATAAGTTTTTAAATAGAGCGAATCGGTGGCAAGAAACTGATAGCTGGCAAAGTTTAAAGTGAGCCTTGGCCAGCCGTGACTCCAATCGATCATATTTGAAATGCTGGTTGACTCCATTTCCGACAAGCTAATTTTAAGCACAATGAGCAGCGGGATAGCCGCCAGCAATACAAACCAGAAATATGGAACACCAATAACCGCAAGGCGACCAGCTGAAAGGCTGGTAAAGAAACTCTGTGTTTTAGCCATAGCAATTTTCCTTAATAAACTCTTAATGAAATTAAAGTTTTGGGCATTTCTATTTATTCAAGTTTCTAAGTTAGGCAAGGTGCGAATAAAAAATTATGACGCAGTATATATTTGATATATAAGGAATAATTTTTTTGAGCAACGCTACATAACGACGAAAACTTAATTAATAGAGGTGCCATTTAGTTAACCTTTATTGCGTTAACACCACCATTGCTAAATTATTCCAACTTGCATAAGCACGGTCACCCCAAGTTAAACCGCAACTCAAATCGCGCGTATTGTTAAGCTCTTGCGCCTTGATTATCTTACCGCTATCAAGTTTAAGGTGATAAGTTGTATGAGCACCAAAGTAAACGATTTCAATGACTTCACCAGCGCACCAGTTATAGTCGCCATTTGGTTTATCCTTAGACAACATGATTTTTTCAGGTCGTAAAGCCACTCCTACATCCATACCTGGATGTCCGCTAACGCCATGACCTACATAATGCACACACTCTGGGCAACGCACGGTTACATGATCAGGCTCATCTTCTTCAATTTTGCCTTCGAATATATTCACATTGCCAATGAAGTCAGCCACTTTGCGGCTGTTTGGCATTTCATACACGGCATCTGGCGCGCCGACTTGCAAGAAATAACCTTCACTCATCACGGCAATGCGTGATGCCATGGTCATGGCTTCTTCTTGATCGTGCGTTACAAGTACGCAGGTCACGCCGACTTCTTCAATGATATTCACCAGTTCAAGCTGCGTAGTTTCTCGTAATTTTTTATCTAAAGCACCGAGAGGCTCATCTAAAAGCAATAATTGAGGACGTTTTGCCAAGCTACGCACCAAGGCTACACGCTGTTGCTGACCACCAGAGAGTTGATGCGGTTTACGTTTCGCATATTTATTGAGTTGCGCCAAACTCAGCATTTTTTCAACACGATCAGCAATTTCATCTTTAGGCATGCCATCACGCTTCAAACCAAAGGCTACATTTTCCCAAACGCTTAAATGAGGAAAGAGCGCATATGACTGAAACATCATATTGATTGGACGTTGAAACGGCGGAAGATTGGTAATATCTTGATTAGCTAGGAATATCTTCCCTTTTGTGGGCGTTTCAAAGCCAGCCATCATGCGCAATAACGTAGATTTCCCACAACCTGAACCGCCAAGCAGCGCGAAGATTTCACCCTTCATAACTGTTAGAGAAACATCATCCACGGCTTTGACCGTACCATCGTAAACTTTGGTGACATTTTCAACACGCAGTAAAACCTCTTGCGCAGCTTTATTCGTTTCTTTAGGAGCCGTTGCCATAAAAACCCTTATCTAAGATATTGAAAATCAAGATACAGAAAAAGTCAGAAAACTAAAATATTAAAAACTATGGTATTAAAAACTATGATATTAAAAAATTTAGGTACATTAGAATTTTGTAGGGACGCCATCAATGGCGCCCCTACAAATAAAATAACGATTAAACGCCTGTTTTAAATTTGGTATACAGGCGCGTCATGTTGCGTTTAGTTTGTGCATCCTCAACACCTGGTGGCACTAACTTGGCAATATCTTCATCAGATAAGAAAATCGATTTGTTGTTTTTAATTTCTGGATCAACAAACTCGGTTGCAGCTTTGTTAGGATTGGCATAGGTCACAGTGTTAGTGATGGCTGCAGTCACTTTTGGCTGCATGATGTAATTCATCCAGAGATGTGCATTATTTGGATGTTTGGCATCAGCAGGAATCGCCATAGTATCCATAAACATCAAGCCGCCTGTTTTTGGTACTAATGCTTCGATATGTTGCTCTGCTTTATTCTCGATAGAGCGTTTATGCGCTAAGTTAAAATCGCCAGCCCAACCATAAGCCACACAAATATTGCCGCTCGCCAAGTCATCGATTTGACCACCAGAATTGAATTTTTTGATGTCTGGGCGCACTTTCATCAACATATCAAAAGCAGCTTGGTAATCATCTGGTGTACCTGTGAAAACAGGTTTACCTAAATAATGTAAAGCAGCTTGGAACACATCAGCTGGTGTATCTAAGAAGGTAATACCACATGATTTTAATTTGCTGGTGTAAGTTGGGTTAAACACTAAATCCCAAGCATTGTCTGGCATAGGCGTATCACCAAGTGCAGCTTTAACTTTGTCTACATTGATACCTACAGTGTTATAGCTCCACATCCAGTCAATTAGATGTTCATTACCAGGATCCAGATCGGCTAACTTCTTCATAATGCCTGGATCTAGATTTTTCATATTAGGTAGCTTGGTTTTATCAAGTTTTTGATATAAACCGCCATCAATCTGTAACTTAGCCCAGTTAGATGAAGGTACTACAATGTCGTAGCCAGTGTTCTTAGCGATTAATTTTGCATGCAAAATTTCGTTACTATCAAACACATCGTAACGTACTTTAATGCCCGTTTCTTTCTCGAAATTGGCTATCGTATCTGGCGCAATATAGTCCGACCAGTTGTAAATATTGAGGATTTTTTCCTCTGGCTCGCTAGCCGCTGCAACTGTTGGCTTAGCAGTTTCAGCAGTAGTGTTGTCAGACTTACTACAAGAAACCGTAGCTAGACCGGTAATTATCGCCATACCTAGCAAGTATTTACTATAAGATAAATTCATATTCATTAACCCCTTTAAATTAGTGAGTGACTGAGAAAGTTTTGCTAAAAATTAGTACCATCTTTTGCGCCATAAAACCCCTTATGCTGACCAAATAGATTCAAAGTAATCTTACAATATGTCTTCAACTACAACCACATTTAATTACGTGGCTTAATTACATAATTCCCTGCTTTTTCAAGTCAGCTAGGGTCGCATCTAAACATTTTTGAATCAACGCGACCATTTCATCAATTTGCACTTTAGTAATCACTAGCGGCGGCGCAATAATCATACGGTCACCTACCGCTCGCATAATCAAGCCATTGGCAAAGCAATGACCTCGACAAATCATGCCTACACCTACTTCTTCATCAAAATGTACGTGGTTTGATTTGTCTTTCATCAGCACGAAGCCGGCGACCAACCCTAGTGTTTCCGCTCCGCCTACCAACGGATGTTTAGCTAGCTCTGCGTATTTTTGTGCTAAATATGGGCCTGTTTCATTGAGCACTTTATCGACTAAGCCTTCGCGCTCCATAATTTCAATATTCGCTAAAGCCACAGCACATGCTGTAGGATGCCCTGAGTAGGTATAGCCATGATTAAACTCGCCACCCTGCTCAATCAACACTTTAGCCACGCGCTTGCCCACCACTACGCCACCTAAAGGAATGTAGCCAGAAGTCACGCCTTTAGCAAACGTCATTAAATCGGGTTTGCAGCCTAATAATTGCGAGCCAAACCATTTACCAAGACGTCCAAAACCGCAAATCACTTCGTCGCAAATCAACAAAATGCCGTATTTATCGCAGATACGTTGAATCTCTGGCCAATAAGTTTTAGGTGGAATAATCACGCCGCCCGCACCTTGCACAGGCTCACCGATGAATGCCGCTACTTTATCTGCACCGACTTCCAGTATCTTTTTCTCTAACCAACCCGCAGCTTCAATGCCAAATGCATCTCTATCCTGATTTGGTGCCATGCCGTAATGGTATGGCTGTTCGATGTGTTCGATGCCTGAAATCATGCCGCCTTGCGCATGCATACCGCCCATGCCACCTAAAGATGACCCAACTAGCGTTGAGCCATGATAAGCGTTGTTGCGGCTGATAATCACCGTGCGTTCTGGCTGACCTAGCGTAGCCCAATAATGGCGCACCATACGCACATTGGTATCATTAGACTCAGAACCAGAACTACTAAAAAATACATGACTATAATCATCACCTGCCAGCTTGATGATTTTTTCAGCAAGTTTAACTGCAGGAACATTGGTCGTTTGAAAAAAACTATTGTAGTAAGGAAGCTCTAACATTTGCTTAGCGGCTGCATCTACTAACTCTTTACGCCCATAGCCAACATTCACGCACCACAAACCAGACATCGCATCTAAGATTTTTTCACCTGTGGAATCCCAAATATAGATACCATCGGCCTTAGTGATAATACGTGAGCCTTTATCCGACAAGCTTTTATGATCGGTAAAAGGATGCATGTAATGCGCTGAATCTATTGCTTGAATTTCTTTAGTATTGATCATGACTTTCTCAATTCAGATAATGAATGTTTTTGTAGTTCGGTCTTAACGTCCGACTGCAGGGTTAAACCCCGACCTACTTTTTAACTATTAAATGCTTTTAAACATGCATTAAAAGATGCTCACGCTCCCATGGGCTAATGACGCGCATAAACTCATCATGCTCAGCATCTTTTACGGCTAAATACACATCCACGAAATCTTTGCCTAGCACATCCTGTAAGGCTTGAGAGTTCTCCAACTCGCGTATAGCTTCAGACAAACCTCGTGGCAATTGATAGTCAGAGGCATAAGCACTACCTGTTGTAACCTCAGTTGGTTTCAGCTTTTCTTTGATGCCCAAGTAACCACAAGCCAAGGTCACTGCCATTGCTAAGTAAGGATTAGCATCAGCGCCCACCACCCGATTCTCTATGCGGCGACCTGCTGGCTCGGAAATCGGCACACGAATGCCCACAGTGCGGTTATCGTAACCCCACTCAATGTTAATTGGCGCCGCACCATTGCGTACGATACGGCGATATGAGTTTACATAAGGCGCTAACAACACCATGGCGGCAGGCAAGTATTTTTGCAAACCGGCAATGTAGTGGAAAAATATTGGGGAAGCTGTGCCGTCAGGATTGCTAAAGATATTCTTTTGAGTTTGAGTATCAATCACGCTTTGGTGAATATGCATCGCCGAACCCGGCTCATGTTGCATAGGCTTAGCCATAAAAGTAGCGTACATGCCGTGACGCATCGCCGCTTCACGCAATAAACGTTTAAAGAAGAATGATTTATCCGCCAGAATCATCGGCTCATCATGCAAAAAGTTAATCTCCATCTGCCCTGCGCCAAACTCATGAATCAGCGTATCCAACTCCAAACCCATGAGTGCTGAATAATCGTAAATATCCTCAAATAGCGGGTCAAACTCATTCACCGCATCAATACTGTATAACTGGCGGCTGGTTTCTTTACGGCCACTGCGACCTACTGGTGGGCTTAATGCGATATCAGGATCAGGGTTACGCTCTAGCAAGTAAAACTCCAGCTCTGGCGCTACAATCGGCGTCCAACCTAAATCTTTGTATAAATTAGTCACGCGGCGAAGTACGTTTCTAGGCGCAAAATCAATTGACTTACCGTTATGGTCTACGCAATCCATAATCACCTGTGCCGTCGGGTCTACCGCCCAAGGCACCAATCTAAGGGTGGTTGGGTCTGGAATAAGCACCATGTCCTTATCAGTGACACCAAATACGCGGTCATAACCTTCATTACCATCTGGTGACTCGCCCGTTACCGTCATGCCAAACACCGCTTCTGGTAGGCGCATAGCGCGGTCTGTAGAAAATTTCTCGCGAGGTAAAATTTTGCCGCGTGCTACACCTGTTAAATCTGGTACTAAGCACTCAATTTCGGTAATGTTGTTTTCCGTCAACCACTTATCCATGTCTACATGGTTCATTGCTACTTGTTCTGTCATTTTTATTCTCCTGTACTGCTTTATTAACTACTTATTGACGTATTTTTATTCATGTATTTTTCTTTTTGCATCTTTTAAGCGTTAATCTGGTGGCTCGTGCCTTCTCAATCTAAATCTACAGGCATCACCAAATGCCCTGAAAATAGCCAAATACTGTGGGTTTTCCATTACTTTCCACTCTGGGTGCCACTGCACAGCCAACGTAAAGGCTTTTGCTTTTTCTACGCGTATGGCTTCTACTAAACCGTCTGGCGCGAAGGCCTCTGCAACTAAGCCATCACCAAGTCTATCTACACCTTGACCATGTAAGGAGTTCACCATCATCTGTTTTGCACCAACGATTTTAGCTAGCTTGCCATCAGCTACTAAATCAATCAGATGCGCCTGCGCATACTGAATATCGATTGGAACATCTTTAGTTTCTCTATGATCATTCAAGCCAGATATTTCATGTACCGCTTGATGCAAACTACCGCCAAACGCAACATTCACTTCTTGAAAACCGCGACAAATAGCCAACAAAGGCACTTCGGCTTTAATAGCTGCTTGCACGAGCTTTAAGGTAAGCGCATCACGCGCAGGGTCTAATGGTAATGCTGGATTGAGTACTTCTTGGTCGAAGTGTGAGGGATGTACATTTGAAACTGACCCTGTCAGCAATATGCCATCGGCAATGGATAGCAAAGCTTCAATCTCTAATAAATCACCAATGGCAGGCACCACTAAAGGCAAAGCGCCAGCAGCCTCTGCAACCGCCACTAAATATTTATGACCCACCACATGAAATGGTTGTTCACCCAGCGGTTTAACATCCGCAGGGATTAAAACTATTGGTTTACGTTTTGTTGTCATCATTTGAAGATTTGCATTGCCTCATTGCTAAGTATACTATTCCTAAAATTGGTAATGCAACAAGAGCCATTTAGATTATTTAGATAGAACCACTTTATCACATTTAACTCGTCTACACACACTTGGAATACTCAACTTAATGAAACAACTTGTGCTTTCAGAATGGCTATTAACGCAGCTTAACCAATCAGACTTCCCAGTGCGTATGCCTAACCACAGGCGCATTTACGAGGTGATTCGCCGCGCTATTACCACCCAAATTTTATCCGCCGGAGAGCGATTACCGTCCACAAGAAGTCTGGCAGATGACTTAACCGTATCGCGCAACACCATACTAGCTGCTTTTGAACAACTATTGGATGAAGGTTATGTGGCATCTCAAACGGGTAGTGGCACCTATGTTACCTATAATCAGCATGATGGTTTTTCAAAGAACATTGTTAATAACAATATTGCGGGAGATAAATCAGCAGTACAGAGTGTTGAATCCAATGCTGAAAATATCGCTTTAAAACATGAAGACTCCATAGGATTATCAAAGCGAGGATTAGCGGCATGTGGCGCTATAAAAGAATATCAATCGCCAGTAAGAGTTCATAATGAGGTTCAACCTTTTACACCGGGTGAAGACGATTATGCAGGCTTTCCTTATGCGCTGTGGCGTCGATTACTCAATCGGCAATGGCGCACGCCAGACCCTGCGCTGTTGGATTCCAGCCATGATGGCGGTTACTTGCCTCTGCGCAAAGCCATTGCCGATTATTTACGCGTGTCACGTGCCGTCAACCTCACCTACGACCAAGTGCTGATTACTTCAGGTACGCAACAATCGATTGATTTATGCGCACGCTTACTCACAGACCACGGCGACTGCGCATGGGTAGAAAACCCGGGGTACTGGGCGGCGCGACGCGTATTGGAAGTGAATGGTCTGCAACTACACCCCGTCAACGTAGACAAAGAAGGCATGGCACCGAGCACTAAAGATTACCGCACTACACCACGTTTAATTTACACCACACCATCGCACCAATACCCAAAAGGCATGGTCATGAGTTATGGCCGCCGCCGCTTATTGTTGGATTACGCGCAAAACTGCAAAGCATGGATTATTGAAGACGATTACGACAGCGAGTTTCGCTTTGAAGGCCGCCCAATCTCATCATTACAAGGCATGGATCAAAATGGCCGTGTGCTTTATTTAGGCACATTTTCAAAAGTCATGTACCCAGGCATACGCTTGGGCTATTTAGTGGTGCCACCTAATTTGGTAGAAAGCTTTAAAAGCGGCTTGTATGAACTACAACGACCCGGACAAGTAGTCATTCAAGCCGCACTGGCAGACTTCATTGAAGAAGGCCATTTCGCCAGCCACATCAGAAGGCTGCGACAAATATACGGTGAACGCAGACGGTTATTGCAAGCAGCACTAGCGCCAATCGCAACGGTAGGTGCAAGGCTTTCTACTGTAGATTCTGGTCTGCATTTAGTGGTGGAATTTGACTCAATATGCGACGACGTAAGCGTAGCTGAACTAGCCTCAGTACAAGGTTTACGCGTATACCCGCTATCGCACTACTGCATGGGCGAAAGCACCGAAAAAGGCTTGATTATTGGCTATGCGTATTCCGCCACAGAGCATATTACGGAATTTGGAAGTAAGCTGGCTGAGGTTATACAGTTAGCGTTAAGGCAGTAAGTCAAATTAAAAACTCATAGTGTTTGGAGTTTTAAATTGCATCCGTACTTGCTATTAATTATAGTATGGACAGGACAATGCTTAATTATGAGACTTAAAAAGAAAATTAACATATCGAAATCAACATTCACAATAACTTTTAGGCGGCACAGCACGTATGGAACCCCTCTCCGTCAAACAGCGCAATGAACAGGCAGCCTTTGCCCGCTTCATCGGGCGGTTAGGCGAAGAAAACCATTGGTCAAGGATAAGCAGCCGCCCAGAGCCTGAACCTGATTTGCTATGCACCCACATCGAAGAAGGAGAGATTGCATTTGAACTCGTAAGCCTTACAGATCCTTTGATAGCAAAGGTTCAAGCGGCTGGAGAAAGAGCCCGCACTGATGCGTTCTCAACGTCCGACCCCTCGGAGCGAATCATTCGAAATAAGCTACACAAGACATACAAAACAAATATATGCCGCATCGAATTACTCATCTATACCGATGGTCAGATCATGACGACAGATGACGAAATCATCCCAACCATCCAGCCGTGGTTTGATGCAATCCATCATCCATTCAAACGCATTTGGTTTATGGGTCAGTTCGAAACAAGTTGCCTTTGGAGCGTAGTCTAACCTATCACTCAAGCAGGATGCTTAACTGCCCCCATTAACCTAAACATTACTCATGCCTTAACGCCTCAATCGGATCCATTTGTGCAGCGCGTCTAGCTGGGAAGTAGCCAAACAGCACACCTATTCCAGCTGAGAATAAAAACGACATCGCGTTAGTTGTCACATCAAAAATAAACGGCACGCTCATCACGATAGAAAGTCCGTAAGAGGCTATGGCGGCAATAATGATGCCGATCAGCCCGCCAAGCGCCGACAGCACTACTGCCTCAATCAAGAACTGCAACAAGACCTCTCGCTCTAGCGCACCAATGGCAAGGCGCAGACCGATCTCCCGAGTACGCTCTGTGACGCTCACTAGCATGATATTCATAATACCAATTCCGCCCACTAGCAAGCTTACCGCGGCAACTGCACCGAGCAATGTAGTCATCACTTTAGTGGTGCTTGAAAGTGTTTCGGCGAGTTGTTGCGTATCGAAAATATTAAAATTATCGTCATCATTCTCGGCAAGTTTGCGACGTTCGCGCAGCAAATCACGCAGGCTAGCTTTTAATGGGCCGCTGTCTCTGCCGTCCTCCATTGAAACCAGAAGCGTACTGACTTTCAAACTACCGGTGACGCGGCGCTGAAGGGTATGTAGCGGCACAAGCACTACATCGTCTTGGTCGCCCATACCACCTTGACCTTTAGCGTTCAAAATACCCACAACAGTGCATGAAAACTGCTTGATTCGTAATTGTTCACCAAGACCTGTTTGCCCTATTTTGCCCGCGTATAGTTCACGGCGTACCGTTTCACCAATCACGCAAACTGCTGCGCCGGCAGTTTGTTCTTCTGGGTCAAAAATTCGGCCGCTTGCTAATTTCCAGTTGCCAGTAAGAAACCATGCGTTAGTACTGCCGTAAACAGTGCTAGACCAATTCCGCCCATTGGCAATCACCGTGACGCTACTGCGACCTTGAGGCGCAACCGCAGCAACGCCACCAATTTCTGACTGTATGGCGACAGCATCTGCCTCTGTGAATTGCGGTACGCCGCCTCCGCCTCCACCGCCGCCGGGTTGACGCTGACCCGGATTGACCATTAACAAATTAGTGCCTAGGCTAGAAATTTGCGTTTTGATGGCTTGAGTGGCGCCGTTACCTAATGTCACCATCGTAATCACGGCGGCAACGCCAATCACAATGCCAAGTATGGTCAAGAAAGACCGTAATAAGTTGCGCCTGACTGAGCGCAACGCCAACATGAATACACTTAATAACATTAAATAACCTCAGTCAAATTAGTATCTGACATGTTTAAATCAGCTGAGCTAGGCATCGTAGGATGCTCATTCATTTCATCTTTTGCAATTTTTCCATCGACAAATGTCACGATTCGATGCGCGTATGCAGCCATGTCTAATTCATGCGTCACCATTAACACCGTAATGCCATGGTCTCTATTGAGTGCTACTAAAAGCGCCATAATTTCATGGCTGCGTTGCGTGTCTAAGTTTCCAGTGGGTTCATCGGCGAGCAACACCGCAGGCTCAGTCACAATGGCACGTGCAATGGCAACACGTTGCTGTTGACCGCCTGAAAGTTCTGCAGGCGTATGATGCTCCCAACCCGCCAATCCTACTGAGGCTAATGCTTTGCTAGCCGCTGCTTGACGTTTTTCAGCATTATCACCACGATAAAGTAATGGCAGCTCTACATTTTCTTGCGCGGTAGTACGTGCGAGTAAGTTAAAGCCTTGAAACACAAAACCAAGAAAACGTCTGCGTAGCCGCGCGTGCTGGTCTCGAGTTAAGTCTTCTACATGGGCACCTTTGAAAAGATACTGGCCGTACTTAGGGCTATCTAAGCAGCCAAGAATATTCATAGCGGTGGATTTTCCCGAACCACTTGGCCCCATAATGGCGACAAACTCACCTGCGTAGATACTTAAATCTATACCTTTTAAAGCAAGAAATTCGGTTGAGCCTGACCCATAGGTTTTCTTAACATCTATTAATTGTATAAGTGGCTGCCGTACTATGGATTGCTGGGTTAATGACTCACTCACTGTGCCACCACTTTCTGATCAGTAATGACTTGCATGCCAACTTGTAGGTCGCCACCGATAATCTCCGTCATATGGCCGTCGCTAATGCCGGGTTTTACAGCAACGGCAATAGCCGCGCCGCCATCTTTAGGCAACACCCACACTTGCTTAGCTAACGCCACATTAGCTCTATCAGCAGCAGATTTACGATTTTTGCTACTGCGCGGCATGCTTGGCATTAAGCTCGTAGCGAGTCCTTTTTTATTGGCTGATTGTGACTTATCAGAGTCGGCAGATGTAGGCGTAAAACGCAGTGCGGTGTTAGGCACTAATAACGCATCTTTCACTTGTTTAGCTTTGATAGTGGCTGTCGCTGTCATACCCGGGCGTAGACTGAGGTCGGTATTATCCACATCTAAATAAGTCAGGTAAGTCACCACATTATCCGTAATGGTAGAACCAAAACCTACTCGCGTAATACGTGCTGGAAACTTACGTGTTGGATAAGCACTCACGGTAAAAGTAGCATCCTGATCTAACTTAACAGAGCCAACATCGGCTTCATCCACATACACCCAAAGGCGTAATTTAGTGAGGTCTTCCGCCATCGTAAACAAAGTCACCGCTTGTAACGAAGCCGCTACAGCATTGCCTGGGTCAACTGCACGAGTAAGTATCACACCATCAGACGGCGCAACAATAGAGGCTTTGGATAAATTAATTTGGTCTGTTGATAGCGCAGCACGTGCATCATTCACACCAGCTTTTGCGCTTAAGTCATCAGCCACAGCTCTGTCATATGCAGCGCGACCCGTATCAAGCTCAGATTTAGATGGTACTTTACCGCCTGATAGTCGAGACACTTCTTCCAACCTTTGTAAGGCAGATGATGTTTCTTTTATTGTCGCTTCGGTCTGCGCAACCTTTGCAATGGCTGAGGCCAAAGTTGCTTTTGAACGCAACACCTGATCACTCAATTTTGAAGTATCAAGCTCAACCAACACCTGACCTTTTTTAACTACATCGTTTACGTCAACGTTGACCTTGCGCACCGTGCCTGAAAGCTCACTACCAATATTGATAGATCGTGTCGGCTGAATAGTGCCGTTGGCAGTGACGGTTAAGGTTAAATTACCTCGCGACACTTCTTGCGTTGTATATTTTGGTAAGGCTTCTGCTGCGCGTTTACCCTGCCAATACAAAAAACCGGCAATCATCATAATAAGCAGCGCTAACCCAATCCACAAAGTTGAGCGGCGATACCATGCAAGCTTTACTGGCTCATCTAACAAGGTCGCAATATCAACGGCTTCCTTGTCTTTAGAAGTAGTCGCTGGAGTAGTTTCAGTTGAAGAATTATTCGTTGTCATAGGAGGTAAATTCATTTCGTTTTTTCAGTAAGTGATGTTGTTATTTCAGCTTCGCTTGCTTGCCAGCCACCGCCTAAAGCTTTATAAAGGCGCACATGGTCTGAACTGACATCGGCGTTTGCACTGGCTAAACTGTCTTGCGTACTTAATAAAGAACGTTGCGTTTCAAGCACTGCTTGGAAGTCTGATAAGCCACTATCGTAACGCTGGCGTGCCATCAGTGCCGCATTACTTGCGGCTTCAGAAGCGAGTTTCAGTCGAGACACACGCTGAATATCACCACGCAAGGCGACCAAAGCATCTTCAACTTCCTGCAATGCCGTTAGTACTGTGGCCTTATAAGCTAATCGCGTTTGCGCTAAAACGGCCTCTTGAGCACGCACTTTTGCGCGCCTAGAACCTCCGTCAAACAACGGCATGGCGACATTAGCCAGCAATGAACTGACCACGGAAGAACCGCTAGTTAAGGACCCCAAAGTCAGCGCGCTTAAACCAAGTGAGCCACTCAAAGAGAAGTTCGGCAAGCGCGCTGCATCAGCTTGTGCCAGCTTTGCCAAGTCAGCTGTCACTCGATATTCAGCAGCCCTTACATCGGCACGTTGACGCAAGGTTTCAGCAGGAAAATTCAAAGCCAAATCATTCGCTGCCTGTGGCACAGGGTTAGCTGTTGACAGTTGCTGCAATAAAGCTGCGGGCGGCTGACCAGTAAGCACAGCTAGCGCATGACTCATCTGCGCAATAGAAGTCTGTAGCGGAGGAATAATGGCGCGCGTTTGTTCAGCCGAAACCCTCGCCTGCTCTGCATCTAATGAGGAAACTAAGCCAGCTTGAGTTCGCCATTCGGTTATTTGTAACGTTTCCAGCTGGCTGGTTAAGTTGCTATTTGCAATCGCCAGGCGCGCCTGGGCATTGCGCAGCGAAATATAATCAAGCGCGACTTCAGCGGCAATAGATACCTGCACATCACCTAAACTAGCTTCACTCGCCTGAGCAGTTGCTTCACTCGCGTTAAGTCCGCTACGATTAGCGCCAAAAATATCAAGCTCCCAACTTGCATCCAAGCCAGCAGAGAAGTTATTCACTGCACTATTGTTACCAGATTTACTTCGTCCAGCTGATGCAGAGGCATCCAGCGTTGGCAACAAAGCAGCAGCGGCTACATCGCGCAAAGCACGTGCTTCTTGCAGTGCTGACTTTGCACTATTGACACTCGTATTGCTCTGCAAAGACTGCTGCACAAGGTTCACCAAAAGCGGATCATTAAATCGCTGCCACCAGTTATTCAGTGAGGTTGAACTAGAGGCTGCAACCGCCTCATCAGCCGACCACTTAGCAGGGACTTCTACCTTAGCTAATTCAGGGTGGCTCGGGTTAAGCAGAGCACAACCGTTGAGTGTCAGCAATAGACTAGTCAGGCATATCAAGCTCAACCTATAATTACTTTGGTGACTTCCTTGATGGTTTCTTGGGTAAGATTTTTTGTGATTGACTGATAAGACGTTCATAGGCTTAAAATATTCATGGGTTTACTTTATTTTTTTAATTTGATATTTGGTTAAATTTGATATTTTTACTCAAATGGCTTGTGGTGCTTAGGACATTAAAAATCTTGAATCCATTATGACCATATGCAGAAAAAATAGAATAGGCTAAATAGTAAATCCGTGTAAATCTGGGTAAATCCATATTAACTAGGATTGATAGGCTAAATCGAAGTAAGTTCGCTTCTGGACAAATTTACATCAGCCATTCAACTTCATGCTTATCTAATATTCTTATAGATTACTCTTACTTGATTTCTTACAATGATTGATTCTTGTACGCATTCATTTCAATTGAAAATAATATGACTATAAAAATTCGAATCGCCCAATTAGAAGACCTTGAGCCGCTTGCGGAGCTATTTAACGCATACCGACAATTTTATGAAGAGACATCAGACATCGGTCTGGCAAGGCGCTTTCTGCAAGATAGACTGAACAAAAAAGATTCCATTATTTTTGTTGCTGAAAGCGCTATTGATGAAAAAAGTGTTCATACAAACCAAGCACAAAAGATGATTGGCTTTTGTCAGCTTTACCCGACATTTTGCTCAGTTCTCGCAGCGCCTATCTGCGTACTTTATGATTTATTTGTAAATGCTAGTATCAGAAAATCTGGCGCCGGCAAAGCGTTGATGCTAGCCGCGCATGAGTATGCCGCCGACAATGGATATGCACGACTAGATTTAACCACCGCAAAAACCAACCTGACAGCGCAATCGCTCTATGAGTCTTTAGGCTGGGTGCGCGATGATGTTTTTTACACCTACAACAAAACAATTACACCAGCTAATTAGGATAATAAATGTATTCAGCAACCTTTATTTTTGATAAGAAACAATTCGATGAAGCGTTTTATCGACTTGACCAAGCCATTGCGGAAATTGCCAAGCTAACTTCAGGTTACTTGGGCGAGGAAGCATGGGAGCATCCTGAAACTGGTCGTGTGTCCAATGTGTATTACTGGCAAACCACGGATGGTCTTCACGAGTTAATGAAACATCCAAAACATCTTGAAGCCAAAGCAGCGCAATCTAATTGGCTGAATGGTTATCAGGTCATTATCTCTCAAGTGTTGCGCACTTACGGTGATGGTGCGATTTCACACCCCACGGCATCGTTTATCAATGGCTAATATTTCTTAATAGTTGAAGAACAAAAGCTACTGAATCATAGCAGCTTGATACCGCTCAGATTCTCTGCGCAAGTCTGCTTAATAATATTCACTAGGTCTAAAGTGTAAGGGCGTGACATGGTGTCTGCGGTACAAGTCGCATGCAACTCAGACCACAAACCATTTTTACCAATCGACTTAGCCAGAACATACTCGTGGTCAATATAGCTTTTGATGCCCCAACTCGGCAATGCCGCTAGACCTCTGCGGCTTGCTACAAGCTGCATAATTGCCACGGTGAGCTCTGCCGTGCGTCTGTTAAATACAATATTGGCTGGCTTTAGCACATTTCGAATAATATCAATGCGCTCTTCAGGTACGGGGTAAGTAATCAAGGTTTCATTGCTAAAGTCTTCTGCAAGCAATCGTGATTTATTAGCCTTGCTACTATCAAGCGGCAATACCGCCATAATTTCAAACTTGAATAGCGGCGCATGGTGCAAATCACGCATTTTCTCGGGCAAGCCGCCAATGACTATGTCGGCTTTATCTTCACGTAGTAACTGCCACGGGTCGCTATGAAACCCTGCCACTAAATCCAACTCAACTTCTGGCCACGCATGTCTAAACGCATCCATCACTGGCGTGAGCCAATCAAAACAGGTGTGACACTCCAATACGATGCGCAACTCGCCTGACTGATCACTTTTTAATCGAATTAAATCGCGCTCCGACTTTTCAATAAGTGGCAGTAGCTCATTGGCTAAGTCTAGTAATCGCTGACCTGCCGGCGTGAAACGCAAGCCTTGTGGGGTGCGCTGAAACAAGGTGATTTCATAATGCGTTTCTAGCCCACGTATTTGATGCGAAAGCGCAGATTGCGTTAAAAATACACGCTCAGCTGCTAGCCCTAATTTGCCAGTTTCGGCGATGGCTTTGAGTGATTTTAGATGGCGAATTTCTATCATAATAAATTTTAGGTATGAATTTAATTCAAATTTATCACAAAAACTTTCGCTTTATTAAAATATTTGCAAGTTAGAAAATGCATGTCTTACATTGAATAAGGCTTAGCACATGACTAAAAATAATATTAAAGCGCATATCTTGGGCTACCCACGCGTAGGCGCGAAGCGTGAACTTAAATTTGCACTGGAATCTTTTTGGCGTAAAGAAGTGTCGTCTGACGACTTACAAAATACTGCCAAAAATTTACGCGCTGAACATTGGCAAAAACAGCAAGAAGCTGGGTTGGCTTTTATCACCAGTAACGATTTTTCATTATATGACCATGTGTTGGATCATTCCGTTTTGTTTGGTGCGCAACCAAAGCGTTTTAATAAAAAACCTTTTGGTGAAGCGAACCCTGCCCCAGAGAATGCATATTTTGCACTCGCGCGTGGCAATTTAGAGCAACCCGCCATGGAAATGACTAAGTGGTTTGATACTAATTACCACTACATTGTGCCAGAGCTGGCCAGTGATACGCAGTTTTCAATTAACGTGCATGACTTTTTAAGCCAGTTAGATGAGGCGCAAAAAATCAGCAAAAATGTGAAGCCTGTATTACTCGGCCCAGTGAGCTTTTTATACTTAAGTAAAGCCCGTGGTATTAATAAGTTAGATTTATTAGATGGCTTAGCGCAACAATATGTGTATTTATTGCAAGAGCTGCAGTTGCGTAAAATAGAATGGCTGCAAGTTGACGAGCCTATTTTCGCTCTAGATTTAGACGATGCGTGGCTGAAAGCCTTTGACCACGCCTACTCTTGGTTTAGAACATCACGCCCAAAATTATTGCTTACCACTTACTTTGCCAATGTGTCACGCTATCAGGCATTTATTACGAATTTGCCTGTGGATGGCATCCATATTGACTTGGTGCGTGCCCCAGAGCAGTTAGGTCCTTGGGTAAACGCGATTCCAAGTCATTGGGTGATCTCCGCTGGCGTGATTGACGGACGTAATATTTGGCGCAATGATTTAGATAAAACATTAGCATTACTAGACCCATGGGTAAAAAGATTAGGCGATCGCTTATGGATTGCACCGAGTTGCTCACTGCTGCATACGCCAGTGACGCTCGCGCATGAAGTGAAGTTAGACGCTGAGATTAAATCGTGGTTAGCCTTTGCCGATGAAAAGATCATTGAACTTAGTATTATTGCCAAAGCATTGAATAATGGTGTGGATTCAGTTGCGCAAGAGTTGGCCATTTCACGTGCGGCAATTGCTTCTCGCAATCAATCAAACCGAGTACATGACGCCAATGTAAAAGCACGTATTGCAGCACTGAATACATTAAATGAAAATCGTGAAAGTACTTTTGAGCTGCGTGCTAAAGCCCAAAAAGCGCGCTTGAATTTACCACTTTTACCAACCACGACGATAGGCTCATTTCCACAAACCCCTGATATTCGTGCTGCACGTGCCGCATATAAAAAAGGTGATATTAGCCAAGCTAAATATGACGCTGAAATGGAAGCGCATATTGCCTATGCCATTGCCCAGCAAGAAGAAATTGGCTTAGATGTACTGGTACACGGTGAAGCAGAAAGAAACGACATGGTGGAGTTTTTTGGCGAGCAACTAGCTGGCTACGCGTTCACACAAAATGGCTGGGTACAAAGCTATGGTTCACGCTGTGTAAAACCACCCGTCATTTATGGTGATGTGCATAGACCAAAAGCCATGACTGTAGGCACAGCAAGCTTCGCACAATCACTTTCAAGTCGCCCAGTAAAAGGCATGCTAACGGGACCAATCACCATATTGCAATGGTCTTTTGTTCGTGATGACCAACCAAGAGAAACCACTGCGATGCAACTAGCATTGGCAATACGTGATGAAGTTGAGGATTTGCAAAAAGCAGGCATTGCGATTATTCAAATTGATGAACCTGCTCTACGTGAAGGCTTGCCATTGCAGAAAGCTGCTTGGGCGCAATATCTAGCATGGGCGGTAAAAGCATTTAAGTTGTCAGCCAGCATTGCACGTGACGATACGCAAATTCATACCCACATGTGTTATGCAGAATTCAATGACATTTTGCCTGCAATCGCGGCGATGGATGCCGATGTGATTACTATTGAAACTTCGCGCTCAGCCATGGAGCTATTAGACGCATTTGGCGAATTTTCATACCCTAATGACATTGGTCCGGGTGTTTATGATATTCACTCACCGCGTGTACCTAGTGTTGAGGCGATGGAAAAACTCATGAAACGAGCCTTCGATGTAGTGCCTATAGAACGTTTATGGATTAATCCAGATTGCGGCTTAAAAACGCGTGGCTGGCCAGAAACTAAAACTGCATTAGAAAACATGGTGACAGTGGCTAAAAGCTTGCGCGAGCAGTTGGCATAACTTTATTCATACTCATTTATTTCCCTATATTTTATTAACCTAGTCCGTCATTCCTGCCTTCGCGGGAATGACGTAATGGATGAAATAAAAATTCCATATAAAACAATCGCATAAAACAAAATTAAAAAATATAATCAATATATAGTGTTTTTATGTTGAATTATTCCATTATATTGCGTTATAGTGTTGTCACACGGTTCTTACGTTTTAGTCAAAATGTAAGATAAAAGGGAATACGGTGCGGTGTTTGAACCATCTTTTCAAACATCTATGCCATAGCTGCCCCCGCAACTGTAATCAGCGAGTTATTTGTTACGCTTGTTTAAAAAGCACTTGCCACTGAATTGGATATTGTCAATTTGGGAAGGCCAACAAATAGCGATGACCTGAGAGCCAGGAGACCTGCCGTGTACATTTTTTGTGCTTACTTTTAGAGTTTAAAACCATCAATTTTAAAATCTAAAGCAAACGCAAAAGTACTTTTATAACGTTTGAGGCGGGGTGTCCTCGGCAGATGGAATGATGTTTTGCGTCATTCCGCCATGCTGTTTTTGTTCAGGCAATTAGCACTATATTGTTGCGAGCAAAGCGTACCTGCCCTTTTTGAAAAAGGGAATAACCAAATGGATGATGTCAGACCTTCTGTTAACACAGACTTATCTTTACCCACATTGCAAGTCATTCGTCGCAATGGCGCTGCAGTTCAATTTACACTCGATAAAATTTCTATCGCCATCACCAAAGCATTTTTAGCGGTTGAAGGTAACCAAAGTGGCGCTTCGCAACGTGTGCGCGACCAAGTCGCTACATTAAGCCAATTAGTCAATAATGCGCTGATGCGTCGCCTACCTGCTGGCGGCTCAATCCATATTGAAGATATTCAAGACCAAGTAGAGTTGGCTCTGATGCGCAACGGCAACCACGATGTAGCACGTGCTTATGTGCTTTACCGTGAAAAACGCAATGCTGAACGTGCTGCTGAAAAAGCGAGCCATCCGACTACAGAACTTAGCCACACGCTTAATGTGAATATTGATGGAAAATTGATTCCACTCGATATTAAACAACTGAATGAGATGGTCGGTGAAGCCTGCCTAAACTTGGGTGATGTAGTGAATCCAAGCATAGTGGTTGAGCAAGCCGTGCGCGATTTGTACGATGGCATTCCATTTACAGAAGTGTATAAAGCACTGATTTTGTCTGCCCGTAGCCTGATTGAAACTGAGCCCGCCTACAATTATGTAACAGCGCGTTTACAGCTAGATTTGGTACGCGCAGAAGTGCTAGGCGAGCGAGTGAGCCATGCGCAAATGGATGAGCATTACGCAGAGTATTTTCCGCGTTATATCAAAATGGGGATCAATGCCGAACTATTAGATTCACGTTTAGCGCAATTTGATTTAACTAAACTAGCGGCAGCGCTAAACAAGGACCGTGATTTCCAATTTGGCTATTTAGGCATCCAAACTTTGTATGACCGCTACTTTTTGCATATTGAAGAGCGCCGTATTGAGCTACCGCAGATTTTCTTCATGCGCGTAGCGATGGGCTTGGCGATTAACGAAATAGACCGCGAAAGCCGTGCAATTGAGTTTTATAACGTACTTTCTAGCTTTGACTTTATGAGTTCTACGCCAACTTTATTTAATGCTGGCACCCTGCACTCTCAGCTCTCCTCTTGCTACTTAACAACCGTCAGCGATGATTTAGATGGAATTTACCAAGGCATTAAAGAAAATGCCATGCTGCAAAAATACGCAGGCGGTTTGGGTAATGACTGGACGCCAGTGCGTTCACTCGGTGCGCGCATCAAAGGTACAAACGGCAAGAGCCAAGGCGTTATTCCATTCTTAAAAGTAGTGAACGATACGGCTGTAGCAGTGAACCAAGGCGGCAAACGCAAAGGCGCTGTGTGTGGTTATTTAGAAACTTGGCATTTAGATATTGAAGAGTTTTTAGACTTACGCAAGAACACAGGTGATGACCGTCGTCGCACGCATGACATGAATACAGCGCATTGGATTCCAGATTTATTCATGCGTCGCGTGACTGAAGCCGGTGATTGGACATTATTTTCACCATCAGATGTACCTGATTTGCACGACAAATATGGTAAAGCCTTTGAAACCGCTTATGTTGAATATGAGCGCCGTGCCGAAAATGGTGAAATCAAACTATTTAAGAAAATCCCTGCCCTACAAATGTGGCGCAAGATGCTTTCCATGCTGTTTGAAACGGGCCATCCTTGGATTACGTTTAAAGACCCATGCAATATTCGTTCGCCACAGCAACATGTGGGCGTGGTACATAGCTCAAATCTGTGTACAGAAATTACGCTGAATACATCAGAGACTGAAATTGCCGTGTGTAACTTAGGTTCTGTGAACTTATTGCAGCACTTAGCAGAAGTTAACGGCAAGTTGGTGCTAGATAACGACAAACTGCAAGCGACGATTAAAATCGGTATGCGCATGTTAGACAACGTGGTGGATATTAACTTTTACCCAGTTGGCAAAGCACGTAATGCGAATACTCGTCACAGACCAGTCGGCATGGGCATCATGGGCTTTCAAAATTGTTTACACGCCATGCGCATTCCTTACGCCAGCATGGAAGCCGTAGAGTTTGCCGACCGCGCAATGGAAATGGTCTGCTACAACGCCTATTACGCTTCAACAGTATTGGCAGAAGAGCGTGCCGCCTACTCAAGCTTTAAAGGCAGCTTGTGGGATCAAGGTATTCTGCCACTCGATACGCTTGATTTATTACTCAATGAGCGTGGTGGAAATGTTGAAGTCGATAGAAGCAAAACGCTAGATTGGGATGCTTTGCGCAACCGTATTCAAAAAGTTGGCATGCGCAACTCAAACTGCGTAGCGATTGCACCAACGGCAACCATTTCGAACATTGTTGGCGTGTCTGCGAGTATTGAACCTGAATATCAAAATCTATATGTGAAATCTAATCTATCCGGCGAGTTCACCATTGTGAATGAGCAACTAGTGATTGATTTGAAAGCACGTGGGCTTTGGGATGCGGTCATGGTGTCTGATTTAAAATACTTTGATGGCTCATTACAAAAAATCGACCGCGTACCGGCTGATTTAAAACAGTTATACGCAACGGCATTTGATGTTGACCCGACTTGGTTAATTGAAGCTGCAGCGCGTCGCCAAAAATGGATAGACCAAGCGCAATCGCTCAATCTATATTTTGCAGTGCCATCAGGAAAAAAACTCAATGATACCTACCTGCTAGCATGGCAACGCGGCTTAAAAACCACTTACTACTTACGTTCAATGGGTGCTACCGCGGCGGAGAAATCGACAGGTTCAGGCGGTGAGTTGAATGCAGTTTCGGCTGGCTTAGAAGAAGCGCCCAAAGAATACTTACCAAAGGTGTGTTCGATTGATAACCCCGAGTGCGAATCTTGCCAATAATTTACCTATATGCAGACATGCTGCAATCACCTTAAACGTCATTCTGAGCATAGTGAAGAATCCATGGCTAAGTAGCAAAATACTGGATTCTTCATCTAGATAAAACCTAGACTCAGAATGACGGACTAACTAAAAAAATAAGGAAGAAATATGCTTTCATTTGAAGATGAAATTATCGTAGAGCCAGTTAAGCCGCAATTAGCAGCAGTACCAGCAGCTGAAATTAAATCAGCCACTGCAGCAGCCAATCAACCATCGCACTCAGGTCGCGTAAATGCTTCTGATAAACGCATGATTAACGGTCAAACCGACGTGAATCAACTAGTGCCTTTTAAATATCACTGGGCATGGGATAAATACTTAGCAGGTTGCGCAAACCATTGGATGCCGCAAGAAGTGAGCATGAGCCGCGACATTGCACAGTGGAAAGATAGCACCGCGCTGAGTGATGACGAGCGTTTAATCGTGAAGCGTAATTTAGGCTTCTTCACCACTGCAGACTCACTCGCTGCGAATAATATCGTACTTGGTACCTACCGCCATATTACCGCGCCAGAATGTCGTCAATACTTGCTACGCCAAGGCTTTGAAGAGGCGATTCACACGCATGCTTATCAGTACATTGTAGAAAGTTTAGGGCTAGATGAAAGCGAAGTGTTTAATGCTTATCAGGAAATTCCTAGCATTAAAGCTAAAGATGATTTTTTGATTCCATTTATTAACACCTTAACTGACCCAGCTTTTAAAACAGGCACTGCAGAGGCCGACCAAGAATTACTACGATCATTAATTGTGTTTGCCTGCATTATGGAAGGGCTGTTTTTCTATGTAGGTTTTGTGCAAATTTTAGCCCTCGGCCGTCAAAATAAAATGCAAGGTGCCGCAGAGCAATATCAATACATTTTGCGTGATGAATCCATGCACTGCAATTTTGGTATTGATGTGATTAACACGATTAAACTTGAAAATCCACACTTGTGGACGGCTGAGTTTCGTGAAGAAATCAAAACGTTGATGCAAAAAGGCGTAGAGTTAGAATATCAATATGCAGAAGCCACCATGCCTAGAGGTGTACTGGGCTTAAATGCAACGATGTTTAAAGAGTATTTACGCTTTATTGCAAACCGCCGTTGCACGCAAATTGGCTTAGATGTGTTGTATCCCGGCGCCACAAATCCATTCCCATGGATGAGTGAAATGATGGATCTTAAAAAGGAGAAAAACTTTTTTGAAACCCGCGTGACTGAGTACCAAACTGGCGGTGCTTTGAGCTGGGACTAGCTGATAAGCGATGACTAATAAGGGGTGACTTTAAATTAAAAGTCACCCCAATAAATAGCCTATCTGGCATTTAACCCAATTTATCTCGCAATTGATACCACAACATACCTAGCACCAATGCGGGTGTACGCAATAACTTTCCACCAGGAAAGTCATGATGCTTAATACTTGCTAACAAATCTAAGCGCTCTGCCTGCCCTGCTATGGCTTCAGCAACGAGCTTTCCTGCCAAACCAGTCAGCGCAACGCCATGTCCTGAAAAACCTTGTAAATAATAGACGTTAGGCGAGATTCGCCCAAAATCTGGCGCACGATTCATCGTAATATCGACGAAGCCACCCCAAGTAAAATCCACTTTGGTATCTTTAAGTTGCGGAAAGGTCTCCGCCATACGTGCTTGCATATTTTGCGTAAGATTAGGTGGCGTTAATGCACTATAACTCACACGCCCGCCATAAATCATACGTGGCCCGCTTGCTTTGATGTTGGCAGAAAACCTAAAATAATCGAGTACAAAATTAGTGTCGCAAACAGCTGAATTAGTGGGGATTAATTTGCTAGCTAAACTGGGCGCAATCGGCTCGGTAGCGATGATATAAGTACCAACAGGCATAATGCGCTTAGCGATGCCTGGCGCAAGTTTTGGCGAAATTTCAGGTAAATACATATTACCAGCCAGTACAACGAATTTTGCTTTTACACTACCAGCAGAAGTTTGCAAATAAGCAGATTCATTATTGCTAACATTTGCATGCTGCATTGCAGTAACAGCTGAATTTTGGAAAACACGCACGCCAATGCGGCTGGCGCCTTTCGCCAAGCCTAGACAATAATTAAGAGGATGCAAATGCCCTGAGCGTTTATCAAAATAGCCGTTGAAATAGCGCGGGCTATCTATCCAACTACGCAGGTCTTTAGGCTCTATCCATTGCGCATCGGTATCATAATGATAGCGCTTTGCCATATCTTCATACCAACTACGCAGATAAGCGCCTTTTTTTGCATTGACCGAAACGCCAAGAAATCCATCGCTTAAGTCACAGTCAATATCAAAGCGTTTAATGCGCTCTCTCACCAAATCTAGGGCTTCTAGCGACATGCCCCACACTTTTTTGGCTGCGTCATAACCCAATGCTTTTTCAATGACATCTTGCTCGCATGCAAGGCCTGCAATAATTTGCCCACCATTGCGACCACTAGCGCCCCAACCTATATGCTTAGCTTCCAGCACAACGACTGAGTAACCACGATCTGCTAGCTCTATCGCGGCAGATAGTCCAGCAAAGCCACCTCCAACCACGCAAATATCAGCTTCGATATTTGACTCAAGTTTAGAGTAAATAGGCTGTTCGTTCGCACTCGCCGCGTAATATGAGTTTTGTGTAAGTTTTAATTCTGTAGCGGCAGACATTCCCTTTTACCCTTCTACTAACGATCTTGAATACAAGTCGTATTGTCGACAAACCAATTTTCAACTAAGTTCTTTTTGCAACAATACGCCCGCACAGCCATGTCCACATTAAAGTTGCGGCTGCATTTGAAGTTAATTCAGCATGATCATAAGGCGGGGATACTTCACATAAATCCATGCCTACCCAGTTCAAATCGTGCCAAGCTTCTAGCAATGTCATGGCTTGTGCAGTGGTTAATCCGCCAACTTCTGGCGTGCCTGTACCTGGTGCAAATGCTGGGTCTAATGCATCAATGTCGAAGCTTAAATATAAAGGCGGATTATCGGCTTTTGCCATGCGTTCGCGCACTTCATCAATCACACTTTGCAAACCTACTCCGTCTTTACCACGTAGTTCACGTGCGGTGAAGATTCTGCCGCCTTGATCATTCACAAATTCGCGGGCAGCACGCTCACCAGATGAACGTATGCCAATTTGTATAAAACATTTAGGATCAACCAAACCTTCGGTAATCGCTTCATACACCCAAGTGCCATGTCCAGAGGGTTCGCCAAAATGACTTTCCCAAGTATCACAGTGGGCATCAAAATGAATGCACGCGAGTGGCTGCTTGTAATGTGCAAAATAAGCACGTAACAAAGGCAAAGTAATTGAGTGGTCACCACCTAACCAAACCATTTCGTATTGACCAATTAACGCACTAGCTTGTGGCATAAGCGCAGCGCGCATGCTTTCAAGACTAGTATTGGGTAGCAATAAATTCCCTAAATCCAAGGTATTGTCGACAGGAGTAACATCAAATAATGGATGCTCATCTCCGCACAGCATATGACTGGCTTGGCGTATAGCATTGGGTCCAAAGCGCGCACCAGGTCGATTGGTCACGCAGCCATCCCACGTAATACCTGCTACGGCGAAAGTACCGGCGGCTCTTTTTTGCTCAGACTCATTTTCTGAAATAGGCAAATCTGTGATTGGCAGACCGAGAAAACCTCCTGTAGAGCTAAATGCAAAACCGTGATCCATAAGCCTCCCCCATCAATTCAATTAATTTACCATTAGCATACAGTTATACAAAATATTTGTATGCATTATTTATGCATACGATTGATTAAATGTTAAACTAAATCTTTGGTTTAACAAATAGAGCCAATTTAGCATTTTTGTTAGAACCACTTTCTTAATTTTTAAAGCTCAAAATTTTAAATTTAAAGTTACTCACCATGTTAAATCCCGACTTAATCACTAACGCTCACGCCCTGCTAGCAAGTGAGCGCGCCAACTACATGAAGCTGCACCCTAAGTCCGCCGAATTATCAGTTAAGGCCAACCAACACTTTCTGTATGGTGTGCCTATGCATTGGATGAACGATTGGGGCACACCTGTTCCGCTATTTATCAGTCATGCCGAAGGTGCACACTTTACCTGCGCAGACGGTATTGATTACACAGATTTCTGTTTAGGCGACACGGGCGCCATGTTTGGGCATAGTTCTGCGCCAGTGGCTAAGGCAATCGCCGCACAAGCTAGTCGTGGCTACACCGCGATGTTGCCGTCCACACTTGCGCCTGATGTTGGTGAGACTTTAAGCGACTTCTTTGGCTTAGATTATTGGCAGCTTGCCACCACAGCGACAGATGCGAATCGCTTTGTATTGCGCTGGGCACGTGCGGTGACTGGTCGCAGCAAGCTATTAGTGTTTGATGGTTGCTACCATGGAACAATAGATGACACTGAGATAGATGTTGTTAATGGCAAAACAGTTAACCGTGCCAGTTTATTAGGTCAAGTGTACGATTTAGGCTTACACACAGTGGCAGTGCCATTTAATGATTTAGCCGCCGTTGAACATGAATTAGCCAAGGGCGATGTCGCAGTGCTGCTCACTGAACCAGCGCTCACCAACTGTGGCATGGTATTACCGCACGCAGGTTTTATTGAAAGTTTACGCGCACTCACCACAAAATATGGCACATTATTAACGCTTGATGAAACCCACACAATATCAACAGCGCGCGGCGGCTGGGCTAAAGCCAATAGCGTCACACCGGACTTCTTAGTAGTTGGCAAACCCATCGCAGGAGGTTTACCTGCAGCAGCCTATGGTTTTAGCGAGGCAATGGCAGTCCGTATGAAAGCAGCCAAAGACAACGCACCTGCTGGGCATTCTGGCATAGGTACGACTTTATCTGGCAATATGATGACACTAGCGGCTATCAACGCGACATTACGCGACACTGCTACCGAAGCAGCATACCTACACATGCTTGCTCTGGCAGCCAAGCTAGAAACTCAACTAAACGCGGCAATCAGAGCATATAACTTGCCATGGAATATTAGCCGCATGGGCGCGCGGCTTGAGTTGCAATTTTGTACAAATCCGCCCAGCAATGCTGCAGAAGCACGCGCGGCACAAAACGACACCATAGAATCTGCCATACATTTATATTTGCTTAATCGCGGCGTTTTACTCACACCATTTCACAATATGATGTTGATTTGCCCCGCAACAACAGAAGCTGATATTGCAAAATTAGTACGAATATTTAATGAGTTTTTAAAGGATCTTTTAAAGGGATTACGCAATGAGTAAAACAATAAATGATGTGATTGACTTTGCTAGCAACAAAGTAGAAGTTGAACTTGGCACAGTGCCGCAGGAACGAGTAATAGCAGGCGTTGCTAGCGATGCAAACACCAAAATCACCATGGAAACATACAACCACTACACAGACCCAAGCGAACATTTTTTTGCGGGTATTTGGCATTCAAGTGTAGGTGCTAAAACTGTCAATTACACCGAGGAAGAAGTTTGCGTCATTTTAGAGGGTCGCGTGCGTTTAACCGATGTTAACGGAAATGCTAGAGAATTTGGTGCTGGCAGTATCTTTGCCCTGCCGGCCGGATTTAAAGGCACTTGGGAAACTTTAGAGGCTATTAAGAAAGTTTATGTGATTTGGCAAAACTAAGAGACTTTATAAAGCTCACACTGAGTATGTAAACTCTAGCTCCATGAAATACTACCTCTCAAGGCAATAACTTAGAGAGTTAAACTTTTTGTCTGAGTAAAATTAAGCCTAAACCTAGAAGCATGAATGCGTAGGTTCCTGGCTCAGGAATTGAAGCCACTGAGAAAGCTGCTGGCTTTGGTAGCATTACAGCGTCACTAATTAACAAATTAACATCACTTCCAGAACTTATGACTAACGCACCACCTACAATCGGTGTGTCTATAGCTTCTGGGTAAATAACCCCGTTTGTATTTCCCAAATACAAACTCCCACCATGACCTAATGACAGGCTTCCAGTAGAAATATCTACTTTACTGAGTTCTGTGGAACCGCCACTGCTTCTTCCTACATTAAAATTTACAGTATCGCCTTGTGAAAGGCTAAAGTCAGACCACGACAAGATTGATTTTGGCGCATTCTCGTTTACAGTAATTGGAGTATTAATTACAACGCTATTTCCAATGTTCAACATTCCAGTCAAATTAGAAAGGTTTACGTTTGGCGCAGTCAAAGTAAGATTATCAAGAAACAAATCCCCATCAGCTGAAATATTAATCGCGGAGTCTGAAGTGATAGATCCGCCGTCTAATGTAAAGTTACCTGCACAGGCAAATGATGCCCCATCTAATAGTGAAGATGTTAAAGTCCCTGAACAATTACTGTTTACGATGCTTGAAGATGAAATTGAAGTTGCGTTGGCAGCAAAAGGGAAAAGAGCTAAGAAGTACAAAGCACACAAAAGTCGAGACATACAATTCCCCATTGGTTAGTAGCACCATTCTAGCGCGGTGCTTATGGGGATTTATTACATGTTGATGAATGTGTAACTACTCAATCTGCCTATGAAGTATAGGTGGATTGAGTGCATTGGAAGTTCGGCTTTATAACAGCCTTACTTAAGAACTTTGACCCATTAACCGCTCAATGCGACTGTCTGGCACAAGCCACATCAGCGCAACTGCGGCATAAATCAAGCCTGAAAGCACTGGCGAATAAAACGCCGCTATGATGCCTGCAACATAAAGTAAGGCGGATAATTTACCTTTAATATCACGTCCGATTACTTTGGCTAGCAATGAATTATTACCTTGGCTGGTAATAATGGTACGTTGCAGTATTGAATAAGCAATAGCGGCCATCAATAACACTAGCCCATACAGGGCAGATGGCATGGCTGCAAAGTGATTCTCGCCCAACCAACCAGAAGCAAACGGAAATAGCGACAGCCAAAACAGCAGGTGTAAATTAGCCCACAACATGCCGCCTGTCACATGTTGAACTGTCTGCAGCATGTGATGATGATTGTTCCAGTAAATGCCTACATATATAAAGCTCAACACATAACTTAGAAATACGGGCAGTAATGGCTCGAGGGAGGCAAAATCACTGCCATGCGGTACTTTCAACTCTAGCACCATAATGGTAATGATAATGGCAATTACACCATCACTGAAGGCTTCCAGACGGTTCTTTTCCATTGCGGTTTACTTAGCTAAGGAAACAATAGCTTCAATTTCCACCAATACATCACGCGGCAACTTAGCAACTTGCACGGTTGAGCGCGCTGGAGTATGTGAGCCAAAAGTTTCAGCATACACTTTATTCATGGCAACAAAATCATCCAGATGTTTTAAAAACACAGTCGTTTTAACCACTTTATCCAAGCTTGAGCCAGCGGCTTCAATGACAGCTTTTAAGTTCGCTAATACTTGCGTAGTTTGCACAGTAATATTACCTTCATTTAAGGTGCCGTCTGGACGTAATGGAATCTGACCTGAAGTGAATAGTAAATCGCCTACCACCATAGCTTGTGAATATGGGCCGATTGCAGCAGGTGCGTTTGGTGTTTGAATGACGTGCATATGAAATCCTTTTTGAAAAAGTGAATGTAGCTAGATTATATAATGCGCTTATATGTTGGCGGCATCAAAGTATTGAAAATGTGCACGTTTTACATTGCAAAATAGCTCATAAGCAATAGTGCCAGCACTTGTAGCCACTGCATTGGCAGACACTTGATTACCCCATAACTCTACTTGACTGCCAATGGTTGCGTTGGGAATATCAGTCAAATCAACAAACAGCATATCCATAGAAACGCGACCGATTAAGCGAGTCATTTTGCCATCAACTGCTATAGGCGTACCTGTTACGGCAGACCGTGGATAGCCATCTGCATAGCCACAAGCCACTACGCCAACCACTGTGTCACGCTCGGCGGTGAATATACTGCCGTAACCAATAGATTCACCCTGCTTAACGTTGCTAATCGAGATGATTTTTGAAGTAAGCTGCATTACTGGTTTTAGCTTGGCATCAGCCTTCATTAAAGGATCTGCGCCATATAGCATGATGCCTGGTCGCGTCCAGTCACACTTGGCTTGCTTCCAACCTAGGATTGCTGCTGAGTTAGCTAAACTTATTTCTGCACTTAACCCTTGAGTCGTATTTTGAAAAGTCTCAATTTGTTGCAAAGTATGGTTTGAGCTCACATTGTCAGCATTGGCAAAGTGCGTCATCAGCACTATTTTACCCACGTTTTTATGATTTTTTAGGCGCTCATAAGCTTGTACATATTCATCTGGCGGCAAACCGACTCGATGCATGCCGCTATCCATTTTTAGCCAAACATGCAAAGGTTTTGCGAGTTTAGCCGCAAACAAAATCTCTACTTGCCATTGTGCATGCACTACAATCCATAAATCATTTGCGACTATCTCGGGCAATTCTATTGCCTCAAAAAAGCCCTCCAGCAGCAAAATCGGTTCAGGTATTCCAGCCTCACGCAATTGCAAGGCTTCCTCTAAACAAGCGACTGCAAAACCATCTGCTTCACCTTCTATGGCTTTGGCACAATGCACAGCGCCATGCCCATACGCATTCGCTTTAATCACGGCCAATGCTTTGCCTGCATGCGCTTGCTTGGCAACACGGTAATTATGCCTAAATGCATCTAAACGAATATGGGCGATTGCTGGACGTGACATGAATGTTTAATTTACTTTGAGTTATGGATTGCTATTAAGCTCTATTATTGAACGCAGGAGTTGTTTGAGCGCTTTTATTGTAGCGACTTCCAGCATATCGACCAAGCGACAAATCATCTGTCTGAATAGCTGGTTGATGATTTGCAAGTAAATCAGCCAGCACTTGCCCAGAACCACAGGCCATCGTCCATCCCAGCGTACCATGGCCTGTATTGAGCCATACGTTGCTATATACAGCAGAGGCTTTACCTATGATGGGTGTGCCATCAGGCGTCATTGGGCGCAGGCCTGTCCAGAACAGCGCTTTTGAAGTATCGCCGGCGTTAGGAAATAAGCCATTTAACACCATCTCTAAGGTTTCACGTCTACGCGGATTCAGACTTAAATCAAAACCTGCTAGTTCTGCCATACCTCCCACACGAATACGATTGTCGAAGCGCGTAATGGCCACTTTGTAAGTTTCATCCATAACGGTAGAAACAGGTGCCGCATCGCTATTGATAATAGGCACAGTAAGTGAATAGCCTTTGACTGGGTAGACTGGAATATCTAAGCCTAAGCCTTGCATCAATTGACGCGAATAACTTCCAAGCGCGACCACATATTGATCTGCCTCTAATATTTCAGTGTCGCTTTGCGTACTAATTTCTACACCAGTCAACTTTCCATGGTCTATTAGCAAGCGATTAATGGTGACATCTTGCCTAAATTTTACACCAAGCTTTTGAGCTTCTTTCGCTAAATTCGTGGTAAATATCTGGCAATCGCCAGTTTCATCATGTATTAGTCGCAAGCCACCAAGCAGGTTATCTTTTATCGACGCCAAACCTGGCTCAACTGCAACACAACCTGCTGGGTCAAGATGCTCAAACGGCACGCCCATGCGGCTTAATACGGCGATATCTTTTGCCTCAGCATCTAATTGCTTTTGCGTGCGAAATACCTGCAAAGTACCTTGTGTACGAGCTTCATAAGCAATGCCTGCATCAGCACGAAGCTCACTCAAGCAATCACGGCTATATTCAGCCAAACGTACCATGCGCTCTTTGTTAAGGTCGTAGCTTTTAGCATTGCAGTTTTGCAATAACTTAAGCGTCCACTCAAGCTGCCATAATGACCAGTCTGGCTTCAAAGCAAGTGGGGAATGGCGTTGAAATATCCACTTAAGTGCTTTCATTGGCACACCTGGCGCCGCCCAAGGTGCAGAATAGCCAGGAGATATTTGTCCGGCATTGGCATAACTGGTTTCTAAACCTACTGCTGGCTGCCGATCTATCACCGTGACATCAAATCCTTTTTTTGCCAAATAATATGCGCTTGTTACGCCTACTACACCAGAACCCAATACCAGCACCCGCATGATGACTCTCCACTACAGTATTAAGAATATATTCTCATAAACCATTAACTAACGTTCAATTAATCAAAGTCCATATGTGCTAGTTTATTGAGTAATATCAACACAACTTATCTAAATAATGATAATTTAAAAGTTAATTTAACTTAATTTTTTCATTTAAATAAAATTAATCTCCAAATTTATGGATTATCATAGTTTTATATTATTTATTAAGGAATAAATCATGCGAATTCGCACCCATGCTGTTCGTGAGCTTGATCGTATAGACTTAAAAATACTGTCCGTGTTGCAAGAAAATGCTCGTATCCCGATTACAGAACTTGCAGAACGCGTCGGCCTCTCGGTGACGCCATGCGGTGAACGTGTCAAAACGTTAGAAAAAGAAGGCGTGATTCTAGGTTACCACGCTAGGCTAGACCCACACTCGCTAGGACTAGGCTTACTGGTATTTGTCGAATTAAAACTTTCCACCAAATCAGGTGCAATTTTCGGTAAGTTCAAACAAGAAATTCTCAAACTACCTAGTGTGCTGGAATGTCACCTAGTGTCAGGAGATTTTGATTATTTAATCAAGGCGCGCATTGCACAAATGGCAGATTATCGAACCTTGCTAGGCGACATATTACTCACGCTGCCAGGCGCACAAGAGTCTAGAAGCTATATTGTGATGGAAGAAGTAAAAGAAGGATTTGCGCTGCCGTTAGTGGAAGTTTAGCCTCCAAAATAAGCTGGCATTAAACAAGGCATCTCCTATGATGCCTTGCTTCAGAAGACTGATTAATTACGCCTGCTTACGTTTTGCAATGTAACTAATTAACGCTAAACCAGCTAAAAGCATCGCATAGGTTTCAGGTTCAGGCACTGGTGGTGGATTACCGCCATTACTTTGCAAATAAGAAAAAGTATTCAATGCATATATGCCGTTGTCATTCAATGGAGAGTAAAACGCACCGCAGCCTAACGGCTCTCCACAAGCGGTTGTGGTTGAAATCATGTCAATGTCAGCAATAATAAATAATGCACCTGCACCTGCTGCGTATTCGCCTGCGCTCCAATAAGCAGATGTAATTTGACCACTGGCATTTGTGCCGCCTATGTGTCCATTATGTGCAAAGATTGCAGCGCTATCGAGTTGCCCGACATTGTAAAACTGCCTTACATCATGCGCTATACCGAATGGGCCATCAAACAAGGGCGCACCTCCATTTGATACGGACCCATCACTAGCCGTGGTGCTTAAACCTAAATTGGCCCCTAATGCATCATGCGATGAGTCATCTTGTAATAGAAACAAGTCTCCACCATTCAGAAAGAAGTTTGATACTGAGGCACTGATAGGCGCCGCTTGGGAATCTGAAACCCATGTGCCTACGAACATATTCACACCAGCTAAGCTAGTAGAATCAACCGTTGAAAGATTAACGGTTTCAATTGTTCGGTTTACAATACCTGCTGGCCCAAAATTGCTTGGATTTTCGAGGGCACTACGGAATCCACTTAGATATGACCCGTCCCAAGACCAGCTGCCGCTGTCAGATATAATCGAGCTTGTGGCACCTCCCACTTTATAAGAACCAACATCAGCATTCGCTGAGCATGCTGCGCCACCTAACATGATTAACACCAAAGCACGTATTGCTCTACTCGCTAAAGTCATCTAACACCTCCTCAGTAACACTATTATTGATAGTTATTTGAAATCATAACGAGACTAAGTTTAAGCTTATCGAATATTCGGTCAATTACCAATTTGGGAGTACTAACTCAGTCGACTCATGCAACATTATGGCCACATTACCGCTATACACTTAACTTCTTATCGTGTGCATAACGAGCAATTCACTGATAGGCTCTATCCACTAAATATCTATACTTTATTTAATATTTGAATTGATAAAGGAACGTATTTCACTGTTGTAATTAATCGGTTCACTAGTGATGCTGACAGGTGTAATATTTATCAGCGTGAACCAAAAAAAACCTTTTGAGCGGTACAAAGTGGCTCCTACAAATTACTTTAAATGGCTCTTGAAACAGCACCAAATTAGGAAGATTATCGAATAATATTTGTAGTACTGGATTTGTTGTACAGGTGGTAATTTCTTATCTTCTCTAAATGCGCTGAATTTAATGCTTTAGAAATACATATTTTGCGTCTTAGTTTTGATACTTTCAGTTAATCATGTGAAAAGGGAATTCAAAAATGACATCGAACAAAATGAAACAAGTCTTAATTGCCGTATTAGCCGCCAGTATTAGTCATGCGCAGGCTGAATCTTCTACAAATACAAAAGTCGGACAAGGTGAAGGTCAATTAGATGTCATTGCTTGGCCTGGATACATCGAACGTGGCGAATCTGATAAAAACTATGACTGGGTAACAGGCTTTGAGAAAGAGACTGGCTGCAAGGTTAATGTGAAAACCGCAGGCACCTCAGACGAAATGGTTTCACTGATGAATAAAGGTGGTTATGACTTAGTCACTGCTTCTGGCGATGCTAGTTTAAGGTTAGTGGCCGGTAAAAAAGTTCAACCTATCAATACCGCATTAGTGCCCTCTTGGGCTACTGTTGATAGTCGATTACAGAATGCCCCATGGCACACTGTTGGTGGCAAACATTACGGCGTACCTTATCAATGGGGCCCGAATGTATTGATGTACAACACAACCACTTTCAAAACAGCCCCTACCTCTTGGGGTACGGTATTCGAGCCGCAAAATCTACCAGACGGCAAACCAAATAAAGGTCGTATTCAAGCCTATGATGGGCCAATTTATATTGCTGATGCAGCGCTATATTTGATGAAAAAAGACCCCTCTCTTGGTATTAAAGATCCATACGAATTGAACGAAAAACAATATGCCGCAGTATTAAAGCTGCTGCGCCAGCAAAAGACCCTTACACATCGATATTGGCATGATGTGACCGTGCAAATGACCGACTTCAAAAAAGAAGGTGTAGTCGCCTCTGGCGCATGGCCATATCAGGTGAATGCGTTAAAAACAGAAAAACAGCCTATTGCCTCGGTGATTCCAACTGAAGGCGCTACTGGCTGGGCAGATACAACGATGTTAGCCACTAAAGCAAAACACCCAAACTGTGCCTACAAGTGGCTAGAACATTCACTAGCGCCAGCAACGCAAGTGGGCGTGGCTGAATGGTTCGGCTCAAACCCTGTGGTGCCAACTGCATGTAAAACCAAAGCACCGGGTGGTAGCGACTTCTGTGGCGATAACGGATTTAGCCGTTATGCGGAAATTAAATTCTGGAGAACGCCGCAAGCCAAATGCTCGCTCAAAGAAGGCTGTGTGCCCTATAGCCGCTGGACGTCCGACTATATTGCCATCATGGGCGGCAGATAGTTGTAGCTCATGGTTGCTACTTCAAATGCGCTTACTGCCGTAGAGTTTTCTACCGTCAGTCGGCACTATGGTGATGTTCGTGCGGTTGATGACGTTTCAATTGCTGTCGCAGAGGGCGAATTCTTTTCTATGCTCGGTCCAAGTGGTTCTGGCAAAACCACTTGTTTGCGACTCATTGCCGGCTTTGAGCAGCCAAGCATGGGTAGCATTAAAATTTTCGGCAAAGAGGCAGCAGGAACACCCCCATATGAACGCGAAGTAAATACCGTTTTTCAAGATTACGCGCTGTTTCCACATATGAACGTGCTAGATAACGTTGCTTATGGTCTTCGCGTGAAAGGCATCGCCAAGCCAGAATGCTACAAGCTCGCAGAGCAAGCATTAGAGCAAGTCGCCTTGGCTGAATATGGCAAACGTAAACCTGGTGAGTTATCAGGTGGTCAGCGTCAGCGTGTCGCATTGGCGCGTGCATTGGTGAACAAACCTCGCGTTTTATTGCTGGATGAGCCGCTTGGTGCCTTGGATTTAAAGCTGCGCGAGCAAATGCAGTTGGAACTCAAAACACTACATAAGAAACTTGGCATCACGTTCATTTATGTCACTCATGACCAAAGCGAGGCCTTATCCATGTCTGACCGCGTGGCAGTGTTTAATCGTGGGAAAATCGAGCAAGTTGATACTCCACGCAATCTGTATATGAGCCCTAAAACCAGCTTTGTCGCAGACTTTGTTGGCACTTCAAATGTGATTAAGAGTGCTTTGGCTCAACAGCTTACAGGTCAAAACCAGTCATTTTCGATACGTCCTGAACACATCAAGCTAGGTACTAATGAGTTCAATAATAAGCAAAATGACATCATCAAAGTAGCAGGTGAAGTGGTTGACATTCAATACCATGGCGCTACCAGCAAGGTCGAGGTAAGCGTTGGCAACCAGATGTTGTTCATGGTACTTTCCAACACTGAGCTATCTGAGGCTGAACTACCTCAAATCAACCAGAAGTTGAACCTATGCTGGTCAAAAAGTCGCATGGTAATGCTGGAAAATCAAGCTAGCTAGTGTCGCACCGCCATCATGCAATCGTCTATCATCAATGCAGATACTTCAAAGCCATTTGGACGGAAGTTCAGTAACACGCTTTACCGTAAAAATAATCTCTTTCTATTTTTGCTGCTCACCCCGCCACTACTATGGTTTGGAGTGGTTTACTTAGGTTCATTATTCGCTTTATTGTGGCAAAGTTTTTATACGTTTGATAGTTTCAGCATGGCTGTTTCAAATGATTTAACACTTGAAAACTATCGCAGTCTTTTCGATGCCACTAACTTTGACATTATTCTGCGCACACTCTCTATGGCGGTTGCGGTGACACTCGCAACCGCATTAATTGGCTTCCCCATTGCATATTACATGACGCGCTATGGTAGCCGAGCTGAAAAAGGTTTTTTCTATATTGCTGTAATGTTGCCGATGTGGGCAAGCTACATCGTTAAAACCTATGCGTGGACAGTGATTTTATCTCAACAAGGAATTTTGTACTGGTGCATCAATCACTTAGGCTTACATAATGCGCTTAACCATGTATTACAAATACCAGCTATTGGTGGCAATACGTTAGCAACTTCAAACCTTGGACGCTTTATCGTTTTCACCTACATTTGGCTGCCATTTATGATTTTGCCTATACAAGCGGCACTTGAGCGCGTGCCTACCAACTTGCTGCAAGCCTCTGCCGATCTTGGCGCAAAACCTGCACAAACCTTTCGCCGCGTGCTATTGCCATTGGTCTTTCCCGGAGTAGTGGCAGGCTCAATTTTTACTTTCTCACTCACATTGGGTGATTACATTATTCCGCAACTAATAGGCCCTAGCGGTTTATATATCGGCACCATGGTGTACACGATGCAAGGCTCAGTAGGCAATATGCCGCTGGCTGCAGCATTTACGGTGGTACCGATTACACTCATTTTCATTTACTTATCACTTGCCAAACGTACTGGAGCATTTGATGCTCTTTAAAAACAAGCAAAACCAACCAAGCGCACCAATTTGGCTAAAAACGCTAGCTTATGGCGGCTTGGTATTTTTACATTTTCCGATTGTTGTCATCGTCATCAATGCCTTTCTAGCAAGCGATGGAAGCCATACTCACTTTACCTTGCACTGGTTTCATGTTGCTTTTGCACGTGAAGATGTTATGTCTGCGATTGCTTTATCGCTCAAAGTGGCGGCATTCGCAACTTCACTGGCAATCATTATGGGCACCATGACTGCTGCAGCGCTCTATAGACGTAACTTTTTTGGCAAAGAGGCGATTACGACCATGCTGATTTTGCCTATCGCGCTCCCCGGCATCATCACAGGTATCGCACTCCTATCTGCAATGAATATCCTAGACATTACACCAGGCTTTTTAACCATCGTCGTTAGCCATGCTACATTCTGTGTGGTGATGATTTATAACAATGTGGTCGCACGTTTTAGGCGCATGCCGCATAACCTGATTGAAGCTTCTATGGATTTAGGGGCAGATGGGTTCACCACATTTAGATTTATCATCTTACCGCAACTTGCTACCGCCTTATTAGCTGGTGCTTTGCTGGCGTTTGCGCTTTCATTTGATGAGCTGATTGTGACCATTTTCACCGCTGGGCATGAAATCACACTACCTATTTGGTTACTCAACCAACTGTCTAGACCGCGTGATGCGGCTATCACCAACGTTGTTGCAATGATGGTCATGCTTGTAACTGCAATACCAATTATTGCTGCATATTATTTAACACGTGGTACAGAAAGCATCGCGGGCAGTAGCCGTTAAAATTAATAAAATACGATTTTATAGAGGAGCAAACATGCAAAATTTTCAAACTCAATTACTCATCAACGGTAAGTTTGTTAAAGGTGAAGGCGCATTAATCAGCGTGCTTAATCCAGCGACAGAAGTAGAAATAACACAAGTTGCAGAAGCTTCTTTGGCACAAATTCAACAAGCGGTTTCTGCTGCTGCCAGCGCTTTTTCTAGCTGGAAAAAAACCACGCCGCGCGATCGCTCAACCATGCTGCTTAAACTTGCAGACGCCATTGAATCTAACGCAGAAGGTTTTGCTGAACTTGAATCGATGAATTGTGGTAAGCCTTATTTGGCAGCTTTGAATGATGAGATGCCTGCCGTTGCTGACGTGTTCCGCTTCTTTGCAGGTGCTGTACGCAACATGACGGGCTCATTAGCTGGCGAATATTTAGCAGGCCATACCAGCATGATCCGTCGTGATCCTCTTGGCGTTGTGGCTTCAATCGCGCCGTGGAATTATCCACTGATGATGGCAGCATGGAAACTAGGTCCTGCATTAGCCGCTGGTAATACTGTGGTTCTTAAACCATCAGAAATGACGCCACTGACTACATTAAAACTTGCAGAGTTAATCGCTGAGATTTTTCCAGCAGGTGTGGTGAATATTTTAAATGGTCGCGGTGAGTCTGTTGGCGCGCCTATGATTTCTCAGCCGCAAGTACAGATGATCTCAATTACTGGCGACATTTCAACTGGTCAAAAAATCATGGAAGTGGCTGCAAAAAGCGTGAAACGTACTCACCTAGAATTGGGCGGAAAAGCGCCTGTGATTGTGTTTGATGACGCTGACATTGCCGCAGTGGTGGAAGGCGTGCGCACATTTGGTTTTTACAACGCGGGGCAAGACTGCACCGCCGCCTGCCGCATTTATGCAGGCAAGAAAATCTACGATAAATTAGTCGCCGATTTATCTTCAGCTGCTGCAAGTATTAAAGTTGGTGAGCAGAAAGACTCTGGCGTTGAGATGGGGCCTTTGATTTCTGCTAGACAACGCGACCGTGTGGCAGGTTTTGTGGGGCGCGCTGCCGCACAAAACCATATTGAAATTACGACTGGTGGCGCAGCGCGTGACGGTCGTGGCTTTTTTTACCAACCCACCATTGTGGCTGGCGCTTTGCAAACCGATGAAATTGTCTGCAAAGAGGTATTCGGCCCAGTGGTTTCAGTGACTCGCTTTGATGATGAAGAGCAAGTTGTAGGCTGGGCAAATGATTCAGAATACGGGCTAGCAAGCTCTGTATGGACTAGCGACATCTCACGTGCCATGCGCGTTTCAGCTGAATTACAGTACGGCTGCACTTGGGTTAACACACATTTCATGCTGGTTTCTGAAATGCCACATGGTGGTATGAAAAAATCAGGGTATGGTAAAGATATGTCGATGTACGCGATTGAAGATTACAGCAGCGTGCGACATGTCATGATTAAACTATAAAAATTTAGGTTATAAAAAAAGTTAAATTGCCAGCAAAGCTTGTAAAAATTATAGATATTAAGCACTAAACACTAGTTTTTATAAGCATTGCTTGCAGCTTGGCATATTGCGACAAACTCATCGGTATTGAGCGAGGCGCCGCCTACCAAACCACCATCGATGTCAGGCATAGAAAATAGCTTGGCGGCATTATCTGCCTTCACGCTTCCGCCATAGAGAATGCGAATACTTTCTGCGATGTCAGCATCTAGCAATTCGATATGCCCACGCAAAAAACTTAGAATATTTTGCGCATGTTCTGGCGACGCGGCTTTGCCCGTACCGATCGCCCAGACAGGCTCGTAAGCGAGTACGCCATTCGCTAATCCTTTAACGCCAATCTCTGCAATCACCGCATTGAGCTGCCGTATAGTCACGACGTCTGTAATGCCCTCTTCATATTCTTCTAAGGTTTCACCCATGCAGAAAATAGGCTTTAAACCTACTTTAGTCGCTACTTCAAAACGTTCCCCTATAGAATGGTCAGTATCATGACCGCGCTGGCGACGCTCTGAATGACCGATAATCACGTATTCGCAGCCAAACTCTTTTATCATGCCTGGCGAAACAGAGCCTGTATAAGCACCAGACTCATAACGACTCATATTCTGACCACCCCATGTTATAGGGCTGCCTTTTAGCATTGCTTCAGCTTGAAATAAATAGGGATGCGGCATGCATACCGAATAATCTGCATTCGGATAATCATGAGTACCAGCTAACAAACCCTCTAAAAAGGCTTTGTTACTGGATAAAGAACCATTCATTTTTCGGTTTGCAACAACCAGCTTACGTCTCATTTAAAGTCTTACGTTTCATTTAAGTTCTCAAAAAAATTTCTGGCCGATGCGCAAGCAACATCAAAGCTTTATTGTCTTATTAAAAAATGTCTCAACTTGACTATGCGAAACTGGCTTACTCACGAGAAAACCTTGTATTTCATCACAGCCTAACTCCCGCAAGAACGCCAGTTGAGCTTTTGTTTCTATGCCTTCACTCACTACCCGAATTTTTAAAGCATGTGCCAAATTAATAATCGCAGTCACAATTTCTGCATCGTCATTATTGGTTAATACGTCGTTAATAAAACTCTTATCGATTTTAACCGCATCGATTGGCAAGCGTCTTAGCTGACCAAGATTTGAATGCCCTGTACCAAAATCATCGATATATAGATGCAGATTAAGCGCGCGCATTTCCGCCAAAATCTCCATGGTCATTTCAGGATCATCCATCGTTGCACTTTCGGTAATCTCTACGTTCAGCATAGCAGGATTCATACCTGTAGTTTTGATGATTTCTAAGATATCCGCAATTAATGACAAGTCACTAAATTGTCGTGGCGAGATATTCACCGCGACAGGCGGTGGGTTAAGCCGTGCCTCATGCCATCTCACCCACTGCTCACAAGCTTCACGGATAACAAAACGTCCAATTGGCACAATGAGGCCAGTTTCTTCAGCTATCGGAATAAACTTATCGGGGCTAGTCAGCACACCTGCATTGGTTAGCCAGCGCACTAGTGCCTCTAAACCAACGACTTGATTGGTGCGTAAATCAACTTTAGGTTGATACATCAAGAGCAACTCACCCTTTTCTAGGGCTTGCCGCAAACCATTTTCTATCTCTAGCTGCTCATGTGCGAAGACATTCATTTCTTCACTAAAATATTCAAAACCACTACGTTTGCTTTTTGCTTGGTACATGGCCAAATCAGCATGTCGAAGCAAAGCATGCGCATCAGTCGCATCGTTAGGATAGACACTAATACCAATACTCGCACCAACACTGTAACGCCTGCCCTCTAGCTCAAATGACTCAGAGACGATGCCGATGATTTTTCTGGCTAAATTGCTAGCGGCATTATTCACTGGGGGATGTGTGTACACGACAGCAAACTCATCACCACCTAAACGCGCAACAAAGTCGTCAGCCCGCAAAATTTCATTCAAACGCCTAGCTATGAGTCTAAGGACGGCATCGCCCAACTCATGCCCTTCTGAATCGTTAATTTTCTTAAAGCGATCTAAATCAATAAATAATAAGTAGACCTGTTGTTTTTGCCGATAAGCTTGCGCAAGGCTATGCGTTAAAAATTGTTGAAAATAAGTACGATTTGGCAATGAAGTAAGCGGGTCATGATTCGCTAACTTATTGAGTTCAGCTTCTGCATTATGGCGCTCAGAGAACGCCGAGGCCACAAACAAGCCACCCAAAGCCATAGGAATAAGACCAACTTTAAGCGTAAATGCCGCATGCGAATACAATTCAGAATGGATGTGCTCAACGTTAAAAATAAGTGAGGTAAAAGCAATGAGTGCCGCAATAAAAATAGCCGCATGCGTAACAATCGTTTTAAATCTAAGTGCCGCCAATAGTACAAAGGCTAACAACACAAAAATGATAATCTCTGATGATGCCAGCATCTGGCCATACTTCAAGGTTAGCCAAGAAACAATGACCATAGCGACAAATGCTGTGCCCATTTCAAGTTTTTCTTGTAATTGGAAGTTAACTTTTTGAGATGCGAATATTGAAAGTAGTAATGGTACGGTGAGATAAGCAAGCAACAACTCACTAAACCACCATGTCAACACCGTCTGCGCCATCGAATCCAAAGACGTAAAGCCTAGCCACTTCATACTCAATATTGAAATAATGGCATGCACTGCACTTGCAATAGGTGCTGCAATAAAAGCGAAAGTAGCCACAGTGGACACTTGATTAATCGTCACTGCTGATGGATGAAACAGTCTTAAAAGGTAGTTGAATATAAATGACGCGATGCCGCTGCCAATCGCCAAAGCAGCAGCGAGTTGCCAAGGCATTTTAAGCAAGTGAAACAGCAATGAACCTAACACGCAACCTAAAATACCAGTCCAGCCATAGCGCACGGCAAGCGCAGCAGCTAGCGCGATAGCCGGCAATTCAAAAAATGAGATTGCATCAATATATGGGGTGATAAATGTGCCTAAATAGGCGGTGATGAAATAGACAAACCCAATGACACCAGCTTGAGCTAGAAAGGACTTGGCTTGCCCAATAGTAGGAATACTTAGCTTAAATTGCATGTACTTATACTCATTTTTCCAAACTCAATCAGCATTAGATTCATTCTAGCCCATTGTGCTTATCAAGCAAAAACTTAACTTTGGTTTTTAATGTAAATAAATATTAAATTGTTTCATTAAAACGTTGGTGGACTGCAAGAGCTCACCAAAGTACATGGCTGAGAACCTGCATTTCTGAAGCGATGCGGCATATTGCTATTAAAATAATAAGCATCGCCAACGCCTAACACCCGCGTGGATTCACCCACGGTGACCTCCAGTCGACCTGATAATATCACTCCACCCTCTTCACCTTCATGTTGCAGCATATTTAAGCCAGTATCCGCGCCCACTTCATAGGTTTCATAAAGAATTTGCAACATATGACCAGCTTTTGCTGAACCAATTTGTCGATATGAAATACCTTCGCCACCACTAATTTCTGTCAGTGATTCAGCGCGGTAAAACACTTCACTTTGCATATTTGGCAGTTCATCAGAAAAGAACTCAGCTAACGTCATTGGAATGCCTGCAAGTATGCGCTTTAGCGCGCTCACTGATGGACTAGTATTACCAGATTCAATCAATGAGATTGTCGCGTTGGCAACCCCAGCTTTTTTCGCCAAAGCACGCTGCGAGAGTTGATGCCGCAAACGAACAATTTTTAGCCTTGCGCCTAAATCTAACTCCATATACTGACCTCTTAAATTTTAACGTGTTTAAAGTGTTAAATATACAATATAACTAAAATAATTAAAACCAATAAAATCAATTGCTTAATTTTATTAAAAACCAGCATTGACACAGTTTACTAAACATCTGAAGATACTCACCATATTTAAGTTTTTAGAAAAATCATCATGTCTCAAAGTAGCCCAATTAAATTGCCCAACATGTCTAACTACTGGATGCCATTCACTGCGAACCGACAATTTAGAAGCATGCCACGACTCTTTAAAGCGGCTAAAGGCAATTACTTCACGTCCATAGACGACAGGCAAATTCTTGATGGCACAGCCGGTTTGTGGTGCGTGCCAGCTGGGCATGGCCGTACTGAAATTGCCACAGCAGTAGGCAACCAGTTATTAACACTGGATTATGCACCTGCGTTTCAATCCAGCCATCCATTGGCTTTTGAAGCTGCCGAGCGTGTCGCAGCCTACATGCCAGAAGGCTTAGACCGTATATTCTTTACGAACTCAGGTTCAGAATCGGCTGATACAGCCCTTAAAATCGCACTGGCTTACCACCGTGTATGTGGTAACCCTTTGCGCAATAAATTGATTGGTCGTGAGCGTGGTTATCACGGCGTGAATTTTGGTGGCATCGCAGTGGGCGGCATTGCCGGTAATCGTAAAGCTTTTGGCAACGGCTTAGCTGGGGTTGACCATATTCGCAATCCATTAGATATTGCAAAAAATGCATTCACCAAAGGCGTGCCTGCCGATGGCGGTGTGGCGCTGGCGAATGAATTTGAGCAACGCATACTCACGCTGCATGATCCATCGACGATTGCCGCGCTGATTGTAGAACCCATGCAAGGCTCCGCTGGCGTAGTGGTGCCGCCAGCAGGTTACTTAAAACGTTTACGTGAAATATGCACTCAATACGGAATTTTGCTCATTTTTGATGAAGTGATTACAGGCTTCGGGCGACTTGGCACTAAGTTTGGCGCCGACTATTTTGACGTGATTCCAGACATTATTACCTGCGCGAAAGGCCTCACCAATGGCGTTGTACCTATGGGTGCAGTCGCCGTAAAACGTGAGATTTACGATGCATTTATGGAAAAATCGCCAGCAGGCGCAATCGAATTACCACATGGTTATACTTATAGCGCGATTCCAATTGCTTGCGCCGCTGCCATTGCTACATTGAATATTTTTGCAGCTGAAAGGTTAGAAGACCGCGCAGCAGGTTTAAGCGCCTATTTTGAACAAGCTGCACACAGCCTAAAAGGCTTGCCGATGGTGAAAGATATTCGCAATATTGGGTTAGTCGCAGGGATTGAATTCGAGGTAATCGCAGGTAAAGCAGGTGCCATGGCTTTTGCTACTTATTTAAAGTGTTTTGAAATGGGCATACATGTGCGTTTTACAGGTGACATCATCGCAATTTCACCGCCTTTAACCATAGAGAAGCATGAAATCGATCGCATTTTCAACACGCTTGCAGATGCAATCAAAAGCGTAGCCGCCGCTGGTGAAGTTGGCCTAGATGCCAGCAACTATCTTAAAAATGAACAAGTTTGGGCGATGCAGCAGTCGCTCTAAAGCTGTAGGTCGATTAAGACCGACTTACTAGTAAATACAATATATAAAATGGAATCACAAAAATGAGTATAAAAACTATCGGACACTATATCAACGGTCAGCACATCGCTGGTGCTAGCGGCAGATTAAGTGACGTTTACAACCCAGCAACAGGTGAAGTCCAAGCAAAATTAAGTAACGCAAGCGTAGCGGAAACTGAAGCCGCGATTACTGCAGCACAGGCCGCATTCCCAGCTTGGGCTGCCATGCCAGCACTCAGACGCGCACGCATCGTGTTTAAGTTCAAAGCCTTACTTGATGAACATGCCAACGATTTAGCTAAAGCGATTTCACTTGAACATGGAAAAACGATTAGTGATGCACGCGGTGAAGTGACGCGTGGCATTGAAGTAGTGGAATTCTCTTGTGGCATGCCACATTTACTCAAAGGTGACTTTAACGAGCAAGTTGGCACGGGCATAGATACTTACAGCATGCACCAGCCACTGGGCGTTGTTGCTGGCATTACGCCATTTAACTTCCCTATTATGGTACCGCTATGGATGATTCCCATGGCATTAGCGACTGGCAACACATTTGTACTAAAACCATCAGAAAAAACGCCAAGTGCAAGCTTGATGATTGCGGATTTACTTGCTGAAGCCGGTTTGCCAGCAGGAGTATTTAACTTAGTGAATGGCGATAAAGAAGCGGTTGATGTATTACTCACAGATAAGCGCATTCAAGCTATTAGCTTTGTAGGTTCAACACCAATTGCTGAATATATTTACAGCACTGGCACTAAAAATGGCAAACGCGTGCAAGCTTTAGGTGGTGCCAAAAACCACTTAGTGGTGATGCCAGACGCGGATTTAGACCAAGTGGCAGATGCACTGATTGGCGCAGGTTACGGCTCTGCTGGTGAGCGTTGCATGGCGATTTCTGTTGCCGTGACAGTTGGCAATATTGCTGATAAATTAGTCGAAAAACTAAAAGAAAAAGTGAAAACTATCGTGATAGACCAAGGCTTGAATGAAAAAGCAGATATGGGTCCATTAGTAACACCACAGCACCTTGCCAAGGTGAAAGAATATGTTGATTTAGGTGTGGCAGAAGGTGCAAATCTAGTCATCGATGGTCGCGGCTATAGCCATGCAGGTCATGAACAAGGCTTCTTTTTGGCACCATGCTTATTCGATAATGTCACCAAAGACATGCGCATTTATAAAGAAGAAATTTTTGGTCCAGTATTATGTGTAGTGCGTGCAGAAACGTTTGAAGAAGCATTGCAATTAGTTAATGATCATGAATTTGGCAACGGCACGGCAATTTTCACGCGTGACGGTGAAGTCGCACGTGAGTTCACTAGTCGCGTACAAGCGGGCATGGTTGGCGTGAATGTGGCGATTCCTGTGCCAATTGCTTTCCATAGCTTTGGTGGCTGGAAACGCTCATTATTTGGTGACCATCACATCTATGGTACTGAAGGTATGCGCTTTTACACACGCTTAAAAACCACCACTTCTCGCTGGCCTTCTGCCGCTAAAAGTACAGGCTCTGAATTTGTTATGCCGACGATGAAGTAAAAACACTCAATCAACTCACAAGATAAATTCATAAGATAAAAATATGTCATCGTTAAAGCACGTTGCTGAATTAATTAAGAAAAATAAAATCACCGAAGTAGAGTGCCTGTTCCCTACGATCAACGCCACACTACGTGGCAAGCTGATGCGCGCTCATGACTTTGCAGAAGGCAAAGAATTACGCATCGCCAGAGCGGTGATTTTACAAACTATTAATGGCGAGTATTGCGATGACCATGTGATTGGTGCGACAGATAACGACACCATACTTAAGCCAGATTACAGTACATTTAAAATACTGCCATGGCAGCCACAGCGTGCTTGGGTGCTGCATGACTGCATGAATTTTGATGGTAGTCCGTCAGAACACGCACCGCGCAATGTGCTTAAAAAAGTTTTAGCGCAATATCAAACACTTGGTTTACAGCCTGTAGTCGCGCCAGAAATTGAGTTTTATCTATTTAAACGTGACGGACAAGAAGCGGCTGGTTTCACTCCACCTGCTATGCGTGGTGGCAGCATAGAACTAGAGCGTCAAATGGCCTATAGCCTCAACTCTACTGCTGAAATGCGCGACTTTTGGCAGGCACTACAAGCCGCTTTTGATGCACTGGAAATCCGTACCGATACTTGGCTGCATGAAATGGCACCAAATCAATTTGAAATTAATCTGCTGCATGGTAATGCGCTTAAACTTGCCGATGATGTGGTGCTGTTTAAGCATACCTTGCGTGAGATTGCCGCTCAACATGGCTTAAATGCGGTGTTTATGGCGAAACCTTTAGCTGATTACGACGGCAGCTCTATGCATTTACACCAAAGTATTGTTGACGCTAAAGGTAACAATATTTTTAGCGATGCCACTAGTAACAACATAGGAAACGCCACACCAGAGTTTTACGCCTATATTGCAGGTCTACAAAACTACATGGCAGATTTAATGCCATTGATGGCACCTTATTTTAATTCGTGGCGCCGCTATGCGCTTGGCACGCAAGCACCGGTTAACCTGCAATGGGGGCACGATAACCGCACTATTGGCCTACGCGTTCCACACTCTGTGGCTGCAGCGCGTCGCGTTGAAAATCGCTTCGCAGGTAGTGATGCCAACCCATATTTAGCAATGGCCACTTCGCTTGCTTGCGGCTTACGTGGAATGCAAGAAAAACTGAAGCCTACCGCACCCGTGGATGATAAAGATGGTTATGAATTTCCACGTGAAATTGCTATTGGCTTAGAAAGTGCCATCACGCAGCTTAAGCAAAGCAAATCTGCGCGTGAAATGTTTGGCAACGAATTTATAGATGCATTTTGCAACGTTAAAGAGATTGAGCTAGCGCACTTTATGTACGAAGTGAGTAGCTGGGATAGACGCTATTTGGCTTTGCAAGTATAAGTTGCATGCTCACTGCACAACTATCCGATAAACGCCGCAACTTAAGCATAGTTGCGCTCAATGCTGTTTCTACGCTTTCGCAGATTGGTCAGTATGGGCTAGGCACAACCTTGCTGCCCATCGCATTAGTGACTAAAGGCGCAACGCCAGAGCAAATTGGTATCACTAGCTCCGCACTGTGGCTAGGCATGTTGGCTGGGCTTTTAGTCACAGGTCAACTCATACGCGCTTTGGGCTATCGCATCACGGTGATTTTAGGCTTAGTCATTAGCGCATTAAGCTTTGCTGTAATGCCCTGGCTGGATTGGCAGTGGTGGCTTATTCCCGCAGCGGCTATCGGTTTTGGCTTAGGTTTACGTTGGATAGCCAACGAAACTTGGCTATACCGACTCGCGCCTGCACATGCGCGCGGCAGAATTATCGGCATACACGAAACCTTGATTAGCATTGCTGCCATCTTAGCGCCGCTGATTATTGTGAGTGTGGGCGCAGTCAAACCAACTGCGTTTTTGATGGCGGCTACCATCATTATGCTGGCAATCATACCGCTATTCATCGCGGTCACTTTATCCGTGACAGATAGCTCACAAGAAAATAATTCCAACGACAGTCATTTAAATTTAGGCAAACCTATCAAACAAACCATCGCATTTTTGATGGGATTTGGTGCGCTAATCGCAGGTTTAGGCGGCTGGATGGAAGGCAGTATCTTAGCATTTCTACCCGTATACAGCGCTGACATTGGCTTAGCCAGCAGTGATGTAGCCTGGTTACTCACCATTCTAGGCATTGGTGCGACGACTTGTCAGTTTGCGATAGGTTGGTTAGCGGACAACAAAGGCTTATTATGGACAGCCAAACTATGCACTTTTGCCGCATTCTTAGCGGTACTAATTGCTATCATTTTCGAAAAGAGCTTCTTAAATTTAGCCGTGTCCGTGTTCATATTAGGCGGTGTAGGCGGCGGCTTGCTTACACTAGGCATTTTTTGGGCAACGCTGGCTGATGCAACGGCTACAGAGGCAAGTCATGCAGAAGTAAACTTAAGTAATCGCGTCAGACAAGTGTCTATAATTTATACGATTTTGTCTGCAGCAGGGCCTTTTGTAGCAGGCTTTGTAGTGAGCCATGCTGGCAGTAAAAGCTTATTTTGGCAGCAATTGGTGGTGATATTAATGATTGCAATCGTACTATTTTGGCAATCACGTAAAAATATCGCTTCACCTTTATAAAATGGCTACACTCACAATTACATTCCAGTGTAATTAGGCCCACTTCCACCTTCAGGCGGAACCCACACAATGTTCTGCGTAGGGTCTTTAATATCGCAGGTTTTGCAGTGTATGCAGTTTTGCGCATTAATCTGCAAATGTTTTGCTTCATTCTTAACGACTATTTCATACACGCCAGCGGGGCAATAGCGTTGTTCAGGCGCATCATATTTGGCAAGGTTGATGCTAATCGGGACAGTATTGTCTAGTAAATGTAGATGACATGGTTGATTAGCATCATGCGCAATATTACTTAAACTAATTGAGTTTAATTTATCGAAGCTATAAATTCCATCAGGTTTAGGATAGTTAATTTTCGGCATATCAGCCGCTGGTTTAGTACAGCTATGGTCAGCTATATCATGCTGATGCGTCCATGGTAAATGTAGCTTAAATGCGGCCAACCACATTTCTAAACCACCCAACGCCATCCCTATCCAACTACCAAATTTTGATAATAACGGCTTTACATTGCGTACAGCGTTGAGGTCTTGCCAAACCCATGAGTCCTGCAACGCTTTAGTGTAGTTAAGCAATAAAGGCGGTGCTGAGTGATTATCCACTGGATTATTTAGCGCTTCGAATACCGCTTCAGCTGCTAGCATGCCCGACTTCATTGCGTTATGACTACCTTTAATACGTGGCACATTCACCATACCTGCACTGCAACCAATCAGTGCACCACCAGGAAATACCAGTTCAGGCCAAGACTGCAAGCCTCCCTCGCTAATGGCTCTTGCGCCATAGCTTAAACGCTTACCGCCTTTAAGTAGCGCTTGCATTTTAGGGTGAGTCTTGAAGCGCTGGAATTCATCATAAGGCGATAAATGTGGGTTGGCATAATCCAGATGTACAACAAAGCCAACTGAAACCAACTGTTCACCATAGTGATAAATGAAAGATCCACCGCCAGTGTCTTTATTCAACGGCCAGCCCAAACTATGCTGAACCAAGCCTTTACTATGCTGCTCAGCAGGAATACGCCAAACTTCTTTAAAGCCTAAACCGTATTTTTGTGGGGATGCATTTTTGCGTAAATCAAAATGACTTTCTAACTCACGGGTGAGTGAGCCGCGCGTGCCTTCTGCGATTAAGGTATAGGGCGCTCTGATTTCAATACCCGCTGTGAATTGTGCAGTTGGCTGACCAGTAGCATCTCGTCCCATATCGCCAGTAATGATGCCGACGACTTTATTCTGTTCGTCATAAAGCATTTCTTGTGCAGCAAAACCAGCGTAAATTTCAACACCTAAAGCTTCTGCTTGCTCGCCAAGCCATCGACATACATCGCCTAAGCTGGCAATGTAATTACCTTGATTGTTCATCAAAGGTGGCATTAAGCGGTGCGGGATTGACCAAGATTTTGTTTCACTTAGTATCAAAAACTCATCATCTTGAACTGGAGTATTGAGAGGCGCGCCCTGCTCTTTCCAATCTGGGATGAGTTCGTTCAATGCAATTGGATCTATCACTGCGCCTGAAAGTATATGTGCACCAACTTCTGCGCCTTTTTCGAGCACACAGACACTTAATTCTTTGCCAGCTTCATTGGCAAGCTGCTTAAGTCTGATTGCCGCAGCAAGCCCAGACGGGCCAGCGCCTACAATCAAAACATCATAATTCATCACATCACGTTGCATCATTAATCCTTCTGTTATTCTTTAATCTATTTCTGGCTAGGCAATTTCTGGCAGATTAACCAAGTCACTTCGCTCAACGCCTTCAGTTAGGCGCCTACACAAATCTAAAAACTCACGAATTCCTGTTGTTTGATACTTCTGTTTATGCCACAAGAAATAAAAGAAGCGGCTCAAATTCAAACTGGGCGTGGAAATAGGTACCAAGCTGCCGCGGCGAAAAGCATCTTTAAGTGCTAAGCGTGAAATGCAACCAATGCCAAGCCCAGATTCTACAGCGCGTTTAATCGCTTCAGTATGCTCCAGCTCCAATCTTATTTTTAGCTGAGAGTGATAACTGTGAAAAGCGCGATCAAATGTTGCACGTGTACCAGAGCCCTTTTCACGTAATATCCAGTCTTCTTGGAGTAGTTGCTCCAATGACACTTTACGCTGGCTAGCCAATGGATGATTAGGTGCACTAAACACTACAAGCTCATCAGCTATCCAAGGCTGAACCTCAATATCAGGGTGATTGCAATCGCCTTCAATCATACCCAAATCTAATTCATGGTTGGCAATTTGTTGCACTATCGTACTGGTATTATGCACCTTTAACTGTATGCGGCTTTCAGAATGTTCCTGTAGAAATCTGGCAACCAAAATCGTTGCTAAGTAATTACCAACCGTCAATGTTGCACCAATTCTCATGTGCCCAAAACCAGCATGTCCCTGTAACAGGTTCTCTATTTCTTTCGCTCTATCCAGCAACTCGACAGCACGAGGCAAGAGCTGCTGACCAGTTTCATTGATGCGTAGAGATTTACCGCCACGATCAAAAAGCTGCAGGTCGAATTGCCGTTCAAGTTCACTCAGTGCAGTACTCGTTGCAGACTGTGAAAGTGACAATGCCTCAGATGCCCGCGACACGCTCTCTGTACGGCAAATTGCAACAAAAATCTCAAGTTGTCTTAAGCTATATTTCATGAGCTTTATGCCTAATTGATATATCTATATAATAGATATATATAATCTTTATAATCCATTTGGTATATATTATACGCTACTGTAAAATGCACAGCAATTGCAAAGGAAACTGTCATGAAAATATTAGTCGCAGTCAAACGAGTAGTAGATTACAACATTAAAGTCCGCATCAAAGCAGATGGCTCTGATGTGGATATCGAGGGCGTCAAAATGGGCATTAACCCTTTTGACGAGAATGCGCTTGAGGAGGCTTTACGCTTAAAAGAAAAAGGCATCGCCACAGAAGTTGTTGCTGTTTCTCTAGGCACATCGGCGAATCAAGACGTACTTCGTCACTCATTAGCAATGGGCGCAGACCGCGCCATTCTGATAGAGGCCAGCGCTGATTTACAACCATTAGCAGTTGCTAAACTACTAAAATCTATTGTTGCACGTGAAGAGCCAAACCTCATTATTCTTGGCAAGCAAGCCATTGACGATGACGCTGGTCAAACTGGGCAAATGTTAGCTGCGCTTTTGGATTATCCACAAGGCACATTCGCATCCACCCTGCAAATTGAAGGTGATGAGGTCACAGTCACTCGTGAGGTAGATGGAGGAACAGAAACGCTTGCTTTAGCTTTACCTGCAGTGATTACAGCAGATTTACGCTTAAACGAGCCACGTTTTGTGAAACTACCAAACTTAATGATGGCCAGAAAAAAACCAATTGAAACGATTAACGCAGCTGAGCTTGGTGTGAATTTAGATGCACGCCTTAAGTTAATACAAGTAAGTGAACCAGCGGTAAGAAAAGCTGGTATTAAAGTGGACAGCGTTGAAGAGCTTCTCAGTAAACTACGTTCACATGAAGGGATTTTAGTATGAAAATTTTAATTCTAGCCGAACATGATGACCTTCAATTAAGTCCATCCGTGCATCAAGCCGTCACTGCAGCGCAATTTTGGAACTCGCCAGTACACGTTTTGGTTGCTGGTAATCATGCTGATGCAGTTGCGCAACAAGCTGCATCTATTGATGGGGTTGAACGTGTGGTGCATGCAAATGCCGATCATCTCGCTCATCCTTTAGCAGAAGATATTGCTAGCTTGCTTGTATCAATCAGCGAAGGCTACGATGTTATTCTTGCGGCGCACTCATCTTTTAGTAAAAATGCGTTGCCACGTGTAGCTGCAATGCTTGATATTGCAATGATTTCTGATGTGTTGGAAATCAAAGCAGATAATACTTACGTTCGCTCAATATACGCAGGTAATGTATTAACTACGATACAAAGCACAGATGCTGTTCAATTACTGACAGTACATGGTAGCAACTTTGCTGCGGCAAGTTTGGGTGGCAATGCTGAGATAGTAAATACCGAGATACCAGCTTCTTTTAAAAAAGCTAGTTGGAAATCTGAAGTTCGCAGCCAATCAGACCGACCAGCCTTAGGTTCAGCCAAAATTGTCGTATCTGGTGGCAGATCACTTGGCAGCGCAGAGAAATTTGAACAAGTGTTATCACCATTAGCTTATAAATTAGGCGCCGCACTGGGTGCAACACGGGCGGCCGTAGATGCAGGCTATGCACCTAACGATATTCAAGTTGGGCAGACCGGTGTTGTTGTAGCGCCTGAATTGTATATTGCAGTTGGTGTGTCTGGCGCCATTCAACATACCTATGGCATGAGAGATAGTAAAATTGTAGTCGCTATCAATCAAGACCCTGATGCGCCAATCTTCCAAGTAGCAGACTATGGCCTTGTCGCGGACTTGTTCGATGTCATCCCCGAACTCACTGCGGCTATTCAATAATTACGCGTAATAAAAATTACCTTTAATCAATTAAGTTAAGAAAAAATATGAGCAAATATTCAAGCGAACGTGTACTCAGTGTCCATCACTGGAATGACAGTTTATTCAGTTTTAAGACTACGCGTGACCCAGGGTTACGTTTTGAGAACGGTCAATTTGTAATGATAGGACTTGAAGTTGATGGTCGCCCACTGACACGTGCCTATAGTATTGCCAGCCCTAATTATGAAGAACATTTAGAGTTTTTTAGTATTAAAGTGCCTAATGGTCCATTGACATCACGCCTGCAACATTTAAAAGTGGGCGATGAACTATTAGTCAGCCGTAAACCAACGGGTACCTTAGTGATTCACGATTTAAAACCAGCTAAGAATCTTTATTTACTCTCTACAGGTACTGGTCTAGCGCCGTTCATGAGCCTGATTCAAGACATTGAAGTGTACGATCGCTTTGAAAAAGTGGTACTGATACACGGCGTACGTCATCTCAGCGAGCTGGCTTACGCAGATTTTATTGAAAAAGAACTGCCAAACAATGAGTTTTTTGGCGAGGAAGTGCGTAATAAATTAATTTACTACCCAACAGTCACCAGAGAGCCTTTCCGTAATCAAGGTCGTCTGACCGATCTGATTAACTCAGGGAAGCTATTTGAAGATATTGGATTACCACCAATCAACCCAACAGATGACCGCGCCATGATATGTGGCAGCCCACAAATGCTGGCTGATACAGAAACGCTGCTTGATAATTTAGGTTTTAAAGTATCACCTCGTATCGGTGACCCAGGTGATTATGTGATTGAACGCGCTTTTGTTGAAAAGTAATCTGTCCTAAATACGCACTCCTCTGCTCTCGCAGCAAACACAGTAAAAGTAAAGTTAAGTAAATGTCATAGTGCGCTACTGTTTATTGCATACCTTAGTAGCTATGATGTTGAATCTTTTATTAATTTACATGTGTAATGATGCATAAAATATTGCTTATTGATGACGACATAGCACTCACGGAGATGCTTGAACAGTATCTGGTCACAGAGGGTTTTGATGTGACAGTGGCTAATGATGGTCAGACGGGCGCCCAATATGTACTCGCAGGTCAATTCGATTTAACTGTGCTAGACGTGATGATGCCTAAGCTAAACGGTATCGAAACACTACGGATCATTCGCCAAGCAAGCCATATTCCTGTGATTATGCTCACCGCCAAAGGCGATGAATCAGAACGTGTTATGGGGCTGGAATCAGGTGCAGATGATTACGTTGCAAAACCTTGTACGCCGCGCGAATTATTGGCACGCATTCGCGCCTTGTTGCGCAGGTCAAAAATCACCAAAGATGGCTCTCAGCAGGCCTTACAAATCGTGATTGGCGGTTTAACAATCACGCCAGCGCAGCGCCGCGTAGAGGTAGCAGGCAAAGCCATTAACCTAACAAGTACCGAGTTTAACTTACTAGAAATACTCGCTAAAAATGCGGGTCATGTAGTGTGCAAAGAAGACCTCGCGCTGCAGGCAATGGGTCGCACATTAGTACGATTTGACCGTAGTGTAGACGTGCATATGAGTAGCATCAGGCAAAAAATTGGCACAAGCTCTAATGGTAGCGATTACATTCAAACCGTATATCGCATGGGCTACCAATTGATTAGGGAATAGTGCTGGTAAACCTAATGGGCAGACTATTCTGGAAATTCTTCATATTCTTCTTTTTGGCGCAGCTCACCACTGTTATAGGCTTAAGCTTTGCCATCTGGCTGCATAACAGACATGAAGTTTTACAAGATAATGGAGTCGAAATGTCGCCGCCAGCAAGATCTTTGCTAGCTGCCGCATCTTCAACTTTACAATTTGGCGGCGTAGAGGGGCTAAAGCATCTTTTACAAGACTGGCAACGCCAGCCTATGCCAAAAGTGCTCGCGGTAAGAGAAAATGGTCAAGAGTTAATGCTGCGCCCTTACACAAAAGCCAGCTTGGATATGGCCAACAAGCTAGCCCAAGATGCAAAATTTCAAGCGTTTGCCAAAAACATTAAGCTAAGTAATGGTCAGTCCTACTTGTTATTTGTTCAAGATAATGGCCGCAGAGATGAGTTTGGCCACCACCACGGTCAACTGCCAGAACATATGCTAAAGAATGGCATCTCTTCCCCAAGACCGCCACCGAGGTTTCCATTAATGCCATTATTCGGTGGCTCTCTTGTAAGCTTGATATTTGCAGCCATACTTGCAGCGTATTTTTCAAAACCTATCAGCAGCCTACGCGCAGCGTTTAAACAAGCCTCTAACGGCAAGTTAGACGTAAGAGTGGCGCATGCCATGGGTAAGAGACGTGATGAACTTTCAGATTTAGGTCATGATTTTGATGCAATGGCTTCGCGCTTAGAAAGCTTATTACAAGCGCAAACTAGGCTGTTACACCATGTTTCGCATGAAATGCGCTCACCGCTTGCCAGAATGCAAATGGCTTTAGGTTTAATGAAGCAGGATCCGACATCCGACTTTCTTGACCGTATCGAGCTAGAGGCTAATCGCATCGATGGTTTAGTGGGTGAGTTATTAGAGTTATCCAAGCTAGAGTCTGGCGTCATTCAAATTAAAAAAGAACAACTAGAATTAAGCCCCTTGCTCAATAGCATTATTGTCGATGCGCAATTTGAAGCCAAATCTAAACGCATTAATTTGCATCTCATGGTAGACCAAGATTATGTTTTAGAAGGTCAGCCAGACTTACTTTACAGGGCGATTGAGAACGTAGTGCGTAATGCCATTAAATATGGTCCAGAATCTAGTGAGATTAGCATTGCCACGACTCATTCTGCTTTAGAAAAGAATCTATGCATCACCGTTACAGATCAAGGTATAGGTGTAAAAGAAACTGAGCTTGAAGATATTTTCAAGCCATTTATTAGGGGCATTTCTGGCAGTCAAACCATTGGGAATGGGCTTGGGTTAGCCATCACCAAGCAGGTGATTGAAGCGCATGGCGGCAGCGTTGCTGCGAAAAACCTCAAACCTACAGGCTTTAGTATACAAATCATGTTGCCTTACTAGTTCTTAATTAACGAGTTTTTTACTTAGCTACAAATACTCAACCATAAAAAAGAGGCTTTCAAAAAGCCTCCTTTTCAGTAATATTACTTTCAGCCTAAGTCATACGGTTACATCAACCACACTACCCACTTTCTGCTGCGCAGTAGTCTTCTGTGTTTGCTGATTAGCACTTGCATCAGATTTTTTGTCAGTTGCCGCATGCTTCATATCGTAAATTAACTCTTCTGCGGCAGATACCGTTCCATCTTTGTTGGTATCTTTCACATCATAACTCTTTGTGTCTCCACCACCTTGAGCGCCTCCGGGTTTTCCAGCACCACCTGCAGGTGGCTTTCCTGAAGGGGGAGCACTCTTGGCGGTTTCTTTAATATCCGCCTCAATATCACTTTGTGATATTTTTCCCGTATTATTTTTATCGATGCTATCAAACTTTTTGGCTGCACCTTCCGACGAAACACCCATGGCCGTTAATGCTTTTGTAAACTCAGCTTTATCTAGCGACCCGTCTTCGTTGGCATCCGATGTCTTCATCATCTGCTTGGACATCTGTGATGCCATCTTCGACACATCAAAACCGCCTGCACTCCCAACTCCGCTAACAGACATTTTAAATCTCCTTATTTACGATTTATGTTTAGATTAAATTAATGAAGCTATAAACCTATATCGTCGGAGATTATCAATAGCTAAGGCTGCAATGAGTAAAGTTATGTAAAAGTATGTAAGGCAGTGAGTGCTGATAAAACTGCTAAGAATACCAAGCCTGTTGTTGCTTGGCATTCAAAAATGTCCAAGCAACTATACGACTTTGCTTTTGACCTTGTGTCATGTCTATGGTTTTTACTTCTAGCGCATTCACTTTTTTAAGCGCGCGGTAAACACTAGGCAAGTTTGTAGCTTTTGAAATGAGCGTACTAAACCATAAGCACTGCGTTGCATACTGATTACTTTCATTAATCATGGTAGTGACAAAAGCCTCTTCGCCACCTTCACAATACAACTCAGTAGTTTGACCGCCAAAATTCAACACTGTAGATTGAGCATGCTTCTTAGTTTTACCTAAACCGCGCCATTTGCGCTCTGTGCCTGCTTGAGCATCCGCTAAAGAGGCATGAAAAGGAGGATTGCACATCGTAAAGTCAAAAGCTTCACCTTGCTTGATAACGCCTTTAAAAATGCAGTTAGGTAAGGTTTGCAAGCGTAGTTCAATCATGTTTGATAGCATATTCGCATCCAAAATATGCTGCGCATTTTTTAAAGCGTTACTATCAATATCTGCCCCTACAAAATTCCAGCCGTACTCATGGTTGCCAATCAACGGGTAAATTGCATTTGCACCAATGCCGATATCTAAGCCTCTAATAGATTCGCCTTGTGGTGTAACACCCGCATTCGTCGCGCTAAGTAAATCGGCCATGCAATGCAAATAATCTGCTCTTCCTGGAATAGGTGGGCAAAGGTACTGCTTTGGAATATCCCATACTGCAACTCCATAAAACTGCTTGAGCAATGCCTGATTGAGCGCCTTAACAGCTTGCGCATTAGAAAAATCAATAGAGGCTTCGCCATATTCATTTAGTTTTACAAACTGCGCTAATGCAGCATTGGCCTGAATGAGTTGATCGAAATCGTATCGACCTCTGTGCTTATTTCGCGGGTGTAAGCCTATTTTTATGGTGTCAGATTTAGTCATCGTACTAATCGTTTTATTCTAGTTGTTGTATTCAGTTACAGTGCAAGTAGCATATCATCTATTTAAAATTCTACTGCCCTTGAAAAGGGCGAATAAAGCACATAAATGCGCTTTATTCATCATAGTGATTTGCATCAGTTATAAGGTAGAATTTGCATAAGAATAAGCAATTAAGTACTAGCTAAAGCACATTGTCTAAAAGTTGAATTTGAGAGTCGAGAATATGGAAGATCAAGCATTTATCGGGCGCCAGCCCATTATGGATGAAAAGCAACAAATCATTGGTTATGAGCTTTTCTTTAGGCATAGTGCAGAAGCAGAGAGCGCCGTATTTGAGGATGAGTTCAAAGCCTACTCCAGCGTGCTGATGAACACCATAGGCGGCATTGATATGCAGTGGCTTTTAGGTGACAAACTTGCTTTCATCAACGTGAATGAAGCAATGCTAAAAAGCGAATTCTTAGAGCTAATGCCGCCTAAGCGCACTGTACTTGAAATTTTACGTACGGTCACGCCAAGCGCAGAAACTGTCGAGCGTTGCAAAAATCTACGTGAGCAAGGCTTTAAGATTGCCCTAGATAATCCGCATTTAAGCGCAGAGACCTCCCCGTTACTGCCATGTGCTGACTATATTAAAATTGATGTTCAAACACTTAATTCTGCAGAATTACAAAAAGCATATAATGAACTCCATGCGTCCTCAGTAAAAATGATTGCTGAGAAAGTGGAAACTGACGCACAATTTGAAGATTGTAAAAAAGTCGGTTTTCGCTTGTTTCAGGGGTTTCATTTTGCACGCCCTGAAACATTTACCTCTAAAGTCATCAATGCCTCATTTGATAGCGTATTGAATATTCTCAATACAGTCAGCCAAGATGGTGAAATCAAAGACATTGAAGCTGGCTTTAAAAAAGATACCGCATTATCTTTCAAGCTGCTGCGCTATATTAACTCTGTTGGATTTGGGCTTTCATGTGAAATACAGTCCATCAATCACGCTTTAACTATTTTAGGCAGAAAGCAGCTATACCGCTGGTTAACGCTACTCATGGTGACCGCTGGCGAAAATTCCACGCCTCCTGCGTTAATGAAAACATCCATCACGCGCGGACGCTTAACTGAACTATTAGGTGAAAGCTATTTTGAAAAACATGATCGCGATAATCTATTCATCGTTGGTGTGTTCTCATTATTAGACGCCATACTAAAAATGCCGATGGAAACGGTGCTTGAAAAAATTCAACTACCAGAAACCGTCAGTGAAGCACTACTCACACGCTCAGGCATTTACGGACCGTTCTTGCAACTAACCGAGGCATGCGAAGACTCAGACAATAAGCGTATTCTAGAAATTGCAGAATTACTGCAGTTTGATGCGACAAAAGTAAATGAATGTCATATTGCTGCATTAGCTTGGGTTGAAACGCTGGGTATTTAAGTAAACTTAATCTACAAAAAGCCTTAGGCAATATTTTATTGACTAGGGCTTTTCTTATTAAATTCACGTTACTATTAAATTATATAGAAATCATCACCTCTAAAATACTTTGGGAAATGCTCAAACATGCTAAATCATGGCTCACAAATTTGGATCGAGCTAGCGATGATAGAAAAGAACATTCCGTTAGAGCCGTTAGAAATGTAATTATTGCCTCAAGAGAAACTGCAGTATATATGCGTAGCATGAAAGATACTGGTAATCAGAGTCATGAGACTGAAGCGCATTTATCAATCCTTTGGACAGAATTAAGCTTTGCTCTCCAAGATATCGGAATTACTAAACTGGCAAAGCGATGCCAAATAAAAGGTATGCATTGGGCAAACCCTAATCACTATGATGAGGATTTTTTACAAAAGGCAGATGTTGGACTTGAGCGCATGGAGAAACTTGCAAATGAAATCCTTGTACAAATTAACCGCTAACCCATCATTCAATCAAGACTGTTTGAAGCCAACTCCCCGAATCAAGCACTGACCGCTTTAGTAGTGAGTTAGCATCACACAAATCACTTAATATCCTAAATAACTACATCTTACTTGCCAATGCCATGACTTGGCGCTCCAAATTAAAGGTATATTTATTAATCAAACCTTCGTTACCACGTGATGGTGATATAAATTGTAGGCCAACTCGGTACTTGGTCGCGCCGTCTTTCATGGTGACTGGTGTGATATTACGCACTTGCAGTGTGAGGTTTGTCTCGCCGACTTCAGGGAAGTTAATTCTGCATTTATCGAAATTAGCCCCTATGACTAATACCTCATCTAATGGATTAGCGGCTATCACGCCAACTCCACCAAGGCTTACATCAACTAATGTCAGCTCTAATGTTCCATCTTCATCAGGATTTTCTGCATTTGGAATGGGGATGATGCAAGGCACAGGATTCACAATAGGTGTAGCGAGCCGGAAGAATTCTCTGCGCTGCAAGCGCATTAACTTTTGTGGCAGAGCAATTTTAATGGCCTTGCCGTCTTTTAGCGTGGCTAATGTGAGTTGCGCACTTGTCCATTTAATTCTAACGCCATCTTCTTTAGCAAAAACCACATGATGGCTAGCCAGTAATCGATCGTTAAATGCATCGTCAATGCCAATATCAAGATATACCACATGATTGTGGGCATCGACAGAAATCACATTAGTCAGACAGGTGTCGTGACTAAACGATATTTTAAGCAATTCATGATGCTTAGCTAGTTCGTTTAATATCTGAATGATTTGTTTTTGATTTTGAACAATAAATTGTTCCTCATCATTTGCATGTGCAGCGTCTTCCATGATCTTCCCATTAACTTTCTACTGTCATTATTATTAACTACTAGTACTCTAATAACTACACATACCGTGTATTTGTGCTATTTGTTCACGATTGTCTTGCCTAAATCTGAAGCACTTGTAGGCACCGCCACCTGCGACATATTGCTGACGCCTTGCTCAATAAAGTTCTCAATCGGCTTTAGCATGCCTGGTAATGAAAGTGCGATCACAACCAAACCTATGCTTAATGTAACAGGGAAGCCAATACCAAACAAATTGAGTTGTGGTGCTGTTTTTGTGAGTATGCCTAATGCCATATTGGTAATCAACAGAGCCGCCACCGCAGGCAAAGCTAATATTAAACCTACACTGAATATAGTTTCACCCCACATCGCGATTTTTAAAGGGTCGATACCACTACTACCGACGGTAATCGGCATGGTCAAGAAACTATTAGCTACGGCTGTGATGATGAGTAAATGGCCATCTAAACTTAAGAAAATAAGCATCGCCAACAATACCAAGAACTGATTAACCGCGGTACTTTGTCCTTGAGATTGCGGATCGTAGAAACCAGCAAAACCAAGCCCCATCGACATGCCAATCAACTGCCCTGCAAGTTCAACGGCCGAAAAAACCAAGCGCATACTAAAACCAATGGCTAAACCTATCACTAGTTGCTGCACTAGTATCAGCAAACCTTGAAATGAGAATATCTCAAAATGCGGCATCGCTGGCAATGTTGGCGCTATGATTAAGGTCAACATAATGCCCAAACCAAGTTTAACTTGATTGGGAATGGCGGTATGGTTAAAGATAGGAGCCGCTGCTATGACGCCTAATATTCTGGTGAGCGGCCAAAGCAGGCTAACTATCCAAGTTTGTAGAAGATCGCTGCTGACTGAAATCATAATGTAACCCTGCGATTTTACGTGGCTTAATCTAGTGAAACTTAACCCGATTAACTCTGGCCTAGTTAGCCATAGCAGGAATGCTGGTAAAGACTAAATGCATATAATCGACCAAAGTGGTTAACATCCATTGACCAGCGAACATCAGCGTTCCAAACACGCCGACCAGCTTGGGAATGAATGATAAGGTAGCCTCGTTAATTTGCGTTGCCGCTTGGAAAATACTCACTAAAAGACCAATCGCCAGCACTACCAATAAAATTGGCGCAGCAACAAGCAAAGTGATTTCCATTGCATCTCGACCTAATGTCATCACGCTTTCTGGGGTCATTTTTGTTTCCTTTTAGAAAAAATCGTCTAATTTTATTAACAAACTGTTTTATTAAAAACAAGCTTAGTAAAAAATAAATTTAGTAAAAACTTTGTACCAGCGAACCTAGCAACAACTGCCAGCCATCGACCAATACAAACAACATCAACTTAAATGGCAATGACACGATAGAGGGCGAAACCATCATCATCCCCATCGCCATCAATACACTCGCAACTACCATATCAATAATCAAAAATGGAATGAATATAGCAAAGCCGATTTGGAATGCGGTTTTTAACTCACTGGTCATAAAAGCGGGTACTAACACTAATAAAGGCACTTGATCTGGCGTTTCAATCTTCTCGATTTTTGCCATATTCACAAATAGCGCTAAATCGCCTTCACGTGTTTGCTTCATCATAAAGGCTTTAAGTGGTGCTGCGCCTTTATCCATAGCCTCCTGCATGGTAATCTTGTTTTCTGAAAGCGGTTGATAGGCATCTACGTAAATTTTGTCTATCACTGGGCTCATCACAAAGAAAGTCAAAAACAAAGCTAGACCCACCATCACCTGATTTGGCGGTGCAGATTGCGTACCTAATGCTTGGCGTAACAACGACAACACAATAATGATGCGTGTAAAGCCAGTCATCATTAGCAAAGCTGCTGGCAGAAACGTAAGTGAAGTCAGTAAGATGAGCGTTTGTAAGCTCAAGGTGTAGTTTTGACCACCACCCGCAGCAGGTAAGGCATTCACTAGCGGCATGCCATTTTCAGCCAATGCCGTGCCAGGCAACATCAGCATGCTGGCTAAAACCAGCGCAGCGAATGCAATGATTGTATTGAGTGTAGATTTTAGTAGTGGTCTAGTCATGGCTAACTTAAATTGAATTATCTATTTAACTATCTGTATCTTTTTTTTCTAAAATCTTACCTGTTGATTTTAGTAACCATGCGGCAAAGGTATTGCTAAAGCCATCATTGTCTGAATCCGTCATACTTCTGCCCATCGGTATGCTTTCAGCAAGGTTGTTAGTGCCACTTTCTAAATTCGCAAGACTACTGACTTGACCAGCCGCAACGCCAACCACAATCCACCTACCAGCGACCTCTAACACCACAACACGCTCGCGCGAACCTACACTGACTCCACCAACAATACGAATAACAGATTGTTTGTTGCCTACACCAGGCACCATGCGCTTTAAAACCCAAGTAATCAGCGCCATTACAGCCAACACCACAGCAAGACCAATTACCATTTTAAGCACGCCACCTGTTGGCGATACCGCAACAGCCTCTGCGGACAAAGCTAAGTTCGGCATAAGGCCAAGCATTGCTAAAGCACTCAAAGTCAAAAAGTTGTGATGTTTTTTCATGACAAGCATTTCTATTAGCGGTTTATTTTGCGAATACGTTCAGCAGGCGTAATAATGTCAGTCAAACGAATACCAAACTTATCGTTCACCACCACTACCTCACCTTGCGCAATTAAGCAGCCGTTCACTAAAACGTCCATAGGCTCACCCGCCATGCCATCAAGCTCAACCACTGAGCCTTGCGCTAATTGCAGCAGGTTTTTAATCGCAATTTTGGTACGGCCAAGTTCAACGGTAAGCTGTACAGGGATATCCAAAATGAAATCAATGTCATTTTGCGTATCTTGCAGTTTATTTTTAGCGGTAAATTCAGTAAACACTTGTGTCTGCTCAGCATTCTTAGATTGTAAAGCTGAAGTATCTGTAGCCTCTTGCTCGGCCATAGCCGCACCCCAGTCATCGGTGGCTTCAGCAGTGCTTTGTTCGGCCATCGCTGCGCCCCAATCATCCTCGGCTACAGCCGTATCTTCTGCAGCATCATTCGCCATAAGGTTCTCCTTTAATATATTCAGTTGAGTTGGATCTTAATAACTTTTCCACACGTAATGCGTATTGGCCATTAAACATCCCGTATTTACAAAGCATGACAGGCACACCATCAACCTGCGCTTCGATAGATTCTTCAATATTAAGTGGCACAACATCACCCACCTTCATATTCAGTACATCACCAATCATCATATTAGTTTTGGCAAGATCGGCCACAATCTCAACCTCAGCAGCTTGTACCTGTTGAGTCATCAGTTTCACCCAACGTTTATCAGTACCTAAGACTTCACCTTGTAATGGTGAGCTGAGCATGTCGCGAAGCGGCTCTAACATTGAGTAAGGGAAACAAAAGTGTATCTCGCCACTCGCTGGACCTAATTCGACATTAAACGTCACGGCAATGACCACTTCATTAGGGGTAGCGATATTGGCAAACTGGGTATTCATTTCAGAGCGCATGTACTCAAATTGAACCGGATAAACTGGCTCCCATGATTTTGAGTAAGTTTCAAATACGATATTGAGAATACGCTGAATAATGCGTTGTTCAGTCTGAGTAAAGTCACGCCCTTCTACTCGCGTATGAAAGCGGCCATCACCGCCAAACATATTATCAACGACCAAAAATACTAATGTTGGATCAAACACCATCAGTGCGGTACCGCGCAGCGGCTTCATTTGTATCAGATTTAAATTGGTAGGCACCACTAGATTTCGAACAAAATCACTGTATTTAGTAATGCGAACAGGCCCTACCGACACCTCAACAGTGCGGCGTAAAAAGTTAAACAGTTCGATGCGTACCAAACGAGCAAATCGCTCATTGATAATCTCAAGCGTAGGCATACGCCCACGCACAATGCGTTCTTGCGTAGCAAGGTTGTAATCACGCACATCACCCGCATTACTCGCAGGTTGATCGTCGTCTTGATCGCCATCAACGCCTTTTAATAAGGCATCAACTTCATCTTGAGATAAAAACTTATCGGCCATGGCTTAATATAGAACGCGTTATTGAATCACGAATGAAGTAAAAAATACGCCAGTTACCTCTTGTGGCTTAGCGCCCTTAGAAAATGGCTTTTTAACCTCGGCGACAATCTCATCACTCAGTTTTTGCTTACCTTCAGAAGTTGAAATATCAGAGGCTGTTTTGCTGGTTAACAGCATTAACAAACGACTTCTAACAGCGGGCATTTGGGATTTCAGCAGTTCTTCTTGCTCGGGGCTAGCTACTTGTAGTGAAATTTCAGTTTGTAAAAACTTTTCATCAGGATCAGGTTGAAGATTGACCGTAAAAGCCTCAAGCGTCACAAATACTGGCGCATGTGCTGGTTCTTCATGCTTGGCTTCTTCTTTTTTATGATCTGATTTTTGATGTGTTAAAAACCAACCCGCCCCGCCACCGCCGGCCAATAGAACGACTGCGGCAATCATAATGATAAGTTTCTTCTTGGATTTTGGTGCCGGTGCTACTTCAGCGCCATCGGGCTTTGGATCTGCTGCCATTTTGTTGCCTTTCCATAATGAACTAAACCTGTACTGCCTGTATTGCAGTCACTGGCGTTATCGATGATTACATTATGGAAAAAAACGGCTGAATAACATGCTTAGATAAGAGAGGGAAAAAGCCGTTAAATTGAAGATTGTGATTGAAAATATTTTATTTAGACAAATTAAGTCCATGCCAACTTACAGACTCATGCAAGAGGAATCGTCTATCAAACCACAGCTAACCTAGCGCTTACACAAAAGTATCAACCAAACCATTGGACGTGCGAACCAAGGTTTTAGGGCTGCTCAGGTGTTCTAATGGAGGTGCCGAATCATTTCTGCCGAGTGAGGCATCAGCTCTTGATTGTTGAGCAGCTTGTTGAAACTGTTGTTGCATTTGCCCGCCCGAATTCACGTTCGCCTGCCCTAATTGAATACCAGCTTCATTCATTTTGTTACGTAAGTTATCCATACCATCTTGCAGCGCCTGTCTTACTTCAGCGTTGTCTGAAATAAACGTCGTATCGGCTTGATCATTATGAACATGAATCACGACTTGCAACGGCCCCATATCTGGCGGATTAAGTGTTAGCGTGGCAGATTGCTCTTGGCCACCTAACATCCACACGACCTTTTGGCTAATGGCTTGATCCCAACCTGTTTTTCCTGGGTAAGCATTGATAGTATTGCTGCTACCTAGCTGCTGCATAGTCTCAGCCGCGCTAATTTGCGTGATTGATTGACTGGTAGATTGAAAATTAGCCGGCACTGCCACTTGATTCATTGCAGATTCTTTTTCCGCCTTTAGCATCAATCTAGCCGCATCATCTCCATTTGTTGGTTTAGATGCATTTGGCAACATGGCGTCTATCCAATCATGACGAGACTGCTTATCGTCAACTACAGCTAAATCTTTGGCGTCAGAGGCGGTTTTACCCTGAGATAATGCATTGCTTAATACCGCATCTTTTAATACAGAGCCTCTTTCAGCGCCCAAAGTAAGCTGTTTCTCGGCACTCATTTCCGCGCCTTCTACAGCCTGACCAAGTGGCGCTTGTTTAGCTTCAGAAATCATGGACGAAAGCATCTGCGCGCCAGAAACATCTGTGATTGAAGGGTTACTGGTCAAATTAACATCTGTCGAAGCTGCGACGTCACTGTCAGCTTTAGTCTCATCACTCTTTTTAACTAATGTAGACTTCGCATCAAGCGCCATCAAATCTTTGGAATCAAGCTGCATCGGATCGATACTCTCAGCATCTTTCTGAGCTTTTGCACGACTGGTCGCCATCATCGCCAGCTGTAAATGGTTAACTTTCTGCACACTCTTTTGTGTGGTAGTTGCATCAACATTTTCAGGTTGTGTTGTCGTTGAGCTGGATTCTTTTCCAGTGGTCTTTTGCGCTTGTTTAGTTTGGCTTTGTCTATTTTCAACTTCTCTAGCTAAAGCATGCTTAGCTTGCACTTGTTTATTCAACATCATTTGAAATGAAGCGTTATTTTCCACTTGGGCTGCGCCATCAGATACCACAGTGCTTTTGCTTACAGCATCCGCTGGTTTTTTTAATAATGTTTCTGTCATTTGTAATGATAAGTTTTTCATGTTACTCAACCCCAAAAATTAAACTCGCTCAAGTGATGATTTATTTTTCAATTGATGCCATCTGCACTTAATGATGCTTAGTTCTAGTAATACGCATCGCAAACTCATCCATCTGTTTCTGGTCTTTTTTCTGCTCTACTTTAAGTATGCGTTTCTCAGACCTGTCGGTTAGCACTTCATAAGAAAGTTTTTTACGCTGACTTTCTTGCCATAGTTGCTTTTGAATCTTTACTTGTTGATTTGCCAACTCAACAACTTCTTGTTGCCCGGCAATGGCTTGATCTAACTTGCCAAAAAAATTCTGAAAATTTTGATAAGCTTTAGCGCCCATACCAGCCTCTAAAATCTTATTAAGATTTCTCACATAATCCAGCCGATATTCATTCAGCATATCTTGTTTAGCTTGCGCCTCATTTGCCAGCTTCATCGCCTTAGCTAAAGCCACTGCCGCCTCATCGACCTCTTTAGAAGCAATGTCCTGTAACATACCTAATACATTGTTTGATCGCGTTGCCATAACTTCTCAATCTTATGCTTACGATTAATTAACTAAGCCATCTAAAACATGCGCTAGATGGCCAATACTCTCTTCAACCCCTGATCGCTCAGAAATACCTTGCTGCAAAAATGCATCAATCTTGTCGTGTCTAGCAATCGCTTGATCCAGCACGGCATCACTACCCGCTTCATAGGCGCCGACATTGATTAAATCCACACTGCGCATATATCGTGAGTTGAGCTGCTTTAATTTGCGTGCAAGCTTTTGATGTTCTGGACTGGTAATATTGTGCATCGCACGGCTGATAGATTGTTCTACATCGATGGCTGGGTAATGTCCGCTCTCAGCCAAGCTACGACTTAATACGATATGACCATCCAAAATAGCACGCGCCGCATCGGCAATTGGATCTTGTTGATCGTCGCCTTCTGTCAGCACCGTATAAAAAGCTGTAATTGAACCCTCACCACGTTTACCATTTCCAGTACGCTCAACCAATGCTGGTAATTTAGCGAATACTGATGGTGGATAACCTTTAGTCGCTGGCGGCTCGCCAATGGCTAATGCAATTTCACGCTGCGCCATGGCATAACGTGTTAATGAATCCATAATCAACAATACGTTTTTGCCTTGATCACGAAAATTCTCGGCGATAGTTGTCGCGTAATTTGCACCTTGTAGGCGCATTAAAGCTGGCGCATCTGCGGGTGCCGCTACTACAACAGAGCGTGCCAAACCAACAGGGCCTAAGATTTGTTCAATAAACTCCTGAACCTCACGTCCCCGTTCACCGATTAAACCAACCACAATCACATCAGCGGTGGTGTAGCGCGCCATCATGCCTAGCAGCACGCTTTTACCAACACCAGAACCAGCAAATAAGCCCATGCGTTGACCACGGCCAACTGTGAGCATACTGTTAATGGCACGTACACCTACATCTAAAATCTCTTCAATAGGAGCTCGCATCAACGGGTTCATTGGTCGTGCATTCAGTGGTGAGCTTTGGGCAGCTACAATTTTTCCGAGATCGTCTAAAGGATTGCCTGCACCATCCACTACACGACCTAGCAACTCATTGCCAACAGGTAGATGACGTGCGCGATCTGTTACTCTCCTGCGTGGCGGATTACCGTGGTGAGGCTTAGGCAAAGCTTCTGCAACTTCTAAAGCAAATACTTTGGCACCTGGCATCACACCATCGACACTGCTTTGTGGCATTAATAACATGCGCTCACCATCAAAACCTACAACTTCAGCTTCTACGCGACGACCTTCAGCAAGCGGCACATAACATGCACTGCCAATCGGTAGCTTAATACCAGCGGCCTCCATGACTAAGCCTGTTAACTTAGTGATGCGCCCTGCTATTTCTAAGGGCTCTACAATGCGTAGAATCTCTTTGCAATCACGAATATGGTCATGCCAGCGTTGGCGATGGATATTTTGCATATCAACTTTTGGCTGAGTTGAGTCTGGAGTAGCTTCGCGCAGTTGCTCTAAATCAGGCATGCTAGGGTGTGGCTGAGCAACCTGTTTATCTAATGCCAGCGAACTGAGCTCTGGAGAATTCATGGTAGCAACCAGTCACTTTTTTGTGATAAAGCATCACTAATGCGTTTCCAACGCACTTCATTGCTCGCATCAATTTGATTGGCGCCAGTTTCCACAATACAGCCGCCACGCTCGATATTGATATCTTCTTGAATCTGCCAGTGTTGACTGGCAATCTCTTCAGCCAGATATTCACGTAGCATTTGCGCATCATCATGATGAACTAATATTCTTGCTGGTTTTTGCACATATGGTAGGTAGTGAATCGCATCCATCACCACAGGCAATACCACTGCTGGGTCAATATTCAGCTTCACTTTCAACATCGCTTTTGCAATTTCTAAAGCGAGCGACAGTGCATCATCCGCAATTTGCTCATCCGATTTTTCCAACGCATCACTAAAAGAATTCATCAGCGTTAAAAAGTTATTTTTTTCTTCTTGCGCATACTCACGCGCTTTTGCCATACCTACAGCAAAACCCTCTTGCATACCTTTGGTATAAGCTTCTTTGCGCGCCACCTCAAATATTTGTGCGATTTTTTCCGAAGCGACAGTATCCTCTTTCTTCTTAGGCCTGCTAGTGCTAACACTAGGACTACCTTCACCAAAAGATGACATCTCCCAGCGCTCATAGGCTGTTTGCTGTTCTTTAGGAATATTCATAGAACTCCTATGCATAATGAGCATTCTTAGAAAAGTTAGACTTTGCGTAGTGAGAAATTGAGTTTTTAGACATATTTATCATCTCCGCCTTTACCAGCAAGTTGAATCTGACCTTCATCAGATAATCTACGTACAATTTGCAAGATTTGTTTTTGTTGTGCTTCAACTTCTGAAAGTTTGACAGGACCTTTTGATTCCAAATCTTCTTTCATCATTTCTGCAGCACGAGAAGACATATTTTTGAATATTTTTTCACGCATTTCTTCAGTGGTGCCTTTAAGTGCCACAATCAGAGTTTCAGACTGCACTTCTCTCAACATGACTTGAATGCCTTTGTCATCGATATCAATAATGTTATCGAACACAAACATCTCATCCATAATCCTTTGGGCCATGTCATCATCGTAGCTTTTAAGACCTTCCATAATGATGGCTTCATTGTCCCCACTCATGAAGTTCATAATTTCGGCGGCCACTTTAATACCACCCATCGTTTGTTTTTTAATATTCTCATTACCTGTCAGCAATTTAGTCATGACGTCATTCAACTCACGTAGGGCAATAGGCTTTACACCATCAAGTGTTGCAATGCGTAGCATCACGTCTTGGCGCAAACGCTCCGCGAAGTGACCAATAATGTCAGAGGCTTGATCTGCATCTAGATGTACAAGAATGGTGGCAATAATCTGTGGATGTTCATTCTTAATAAACTCTGCCACAGTGAGCGGGTCCATCCACTTAAGACTTTCAATTCCACTTGCATCACGTGATTGCAAAATACGGTTTAACAAGCCTGACGCTTTATCTTCACCTAGGGCTTTATTGAGCACTGAACGAATATACTCATCTGAGTCCAAGCCGAACTCACTACTTTGCTCTACCTCAGTCATAAATGCTGCAACAGTGGTTTCCACTTGTTCACGACCAACAGATTTTAGTGTTGACATTGCCGTGCCTAGCTTCTGCACCTCTTTTGGGCTAAGAAACTTCATCACTTCCGCAGCTTCATCTTCACCAAGCGCAAGCATTAAGATTGCGCTTCTCATCACGCCCGCATCACTCATTTTCGTTACTCATTTCCACTTGTCCAATTAGCTACAACACTTGCCACCATTCTTGGGTTATCTTTGGCAAGCTGCTTAGCAGCAGCTAAATTACTGTTACTACCTGCAACAGCGGCTAACTGCGCTTGCCCTTCTGCACCACTTAAATTCACTACAGCATCTTCATCACCAGGTGCATTTAATAATTTTGGCGATGGCGCGGTTAGCTTACGAAGCATCGGACTTAATGCACGTTTGTAAATCAACAATAACACCACAATACCTACAATGAAGCGTAATGCATCTTTGCCGTATTCGATGGTTTCAGGGTTTTTCCACATTGGCACTTCAGGAATAATTTCTTCAGGCTCACCTGCGAATGAGCTATTTACAACCGTTAAGGCATCACCACGTTCTTTATTAAAACCCATGGCCTGCATGGCTAAATCATTGATTTGTGTTTTTTCTGCAGCGGTGAGTGGTCTGTAAGTCACTTTGCCTTTTTTATCTACCACTGGCATGTTATTCACAACCACAGCAACATTTAAACGTTTAATACCACCCATACCTTGTTGTGAATAACGTACGGTTTTATCTACCTCAAAGTTAGTTGTAGTATTTTTTTGATTATTGACAGGGGCAGCTTCAGCAGTTGCACCTGGTGCAGCACCAGCAGGCGTTGTAATTGGCGCAGTAGCATTTGGTGGTGGTTGATTAGATAAAGCACCAGGTACACCAGTAGCCGCACCACCATTGCTGGTTAACGACTCATTGCTTTGTAAACTGCGTATTGCTGCATCATCTGGTTTTTGATTAGGTTTGTAGATCTCTGCAGCTTGCTCTAAGCTAGAAAAATCAATCTCTGCACTGGCTTCAGCACGCACGTTTTTAGCACCAACAATCGGTGTAATAATAGATTCAACGCGTTTAATGATGCTTTGTTGAATATCATCGATATATTTAAGTTGGGTTGGGTCTAAGTTATTCGCACCCATCTTTTTAGAAGTGTCAGAGAGCAGATTCCCATTTTGATCGACTACCGTTACATTTGCAGCTGGCAGATTAGGTACGCTGCTGGCAACCAAATGCACTACTGCGCCAACTTGCTGTGCGTCTAGACTGCGACCAGCGCGCAAATTCAGCAATACTGAGGCAGTTGGTGATTGTTGATCTCTGACAAATACTGAAGCTTTAGGAATGGCTAAATGAATTCTTGCAGTTTCAACTGCACCTATTGATTGAATACTACGCTCAAGCTCACCCTCTAAAGCACGCTGAAAGTTTACTTGTTCTACAAATTGAGAAACGCCAAATTTTTGATTCTCTAAGATTTCAAAACCAATGTTGCCACCTTTAGGCAAACCATCAGAAGCTAATTTTAAACGTGCTTGATGCACTTGTGAGGCTGGAACAAGAATCGCTGTACCGCTATCAGAGAACTTGTAAGGTACGTTCATTTTCTCTAGTTCTGCAACAATCGCACCACCATCTTTATCAGTATAGTTAGAAAACAACACGCGATAATCTGGCTGCTGACTCCATAGCCAAAATACCACCATCACTGCGACGACTGCAGCGGCTGCGACTACCAAAATTAACTTATTACCTAACTGTGAGTTCAAACCAGTTCCACCTTTATTAACGCCTTGATTAATAAGCGCAGCGTTATTCTCTGCCGCCATCGTATTTCTCCAATGTTCTGCTCTTCAAATACTTAACTTATTGCGTTTTGTGTGTTGAGCCTTTAACCATCTAAACACTTAGCATTTACAGAAGAATTGCTTCTATAAGCTATTGGATACCATTATGCCAATGACTAGGATTTTCAAATTTAGGAATAGAGCAATTTTCCTCGACCTATTTGCACGCTCGCTATTAAAGCAAAGTGTTAAATTAACAACTGTCGGAAATGGTGATTATTTAACCGTCTAAATTTAAGCAAACAGACTGTTAATAGAAGCGTGAATTAAAGTTGAGGGAGGCAAATCATGAAAACAGGTGGAATTGACGCAAGCAGAATAGAATCTATGCTTGCGCAGTTAAAAGCGGCTGCACAACGTCCGCAAGCTGATGCAGCATCTGGGTTAGCTTCTGCGGCAGGCCTCTCGAGTACACAAGGTGTTAGCCAAGGCACATCAAAAGTTAACTTCTCTGATGCACTGAAAGCTTCACTCAACCAAGTCAATAAAGTACAAGTGGAAGCAGAGCAATTAGGTAAGAGTTTCGCGATGGGCGATGATAGTGTCAGTCTTTCTGACGTCATGATTGCTGGGCAGAAAGCCAATATTTCGTTTCAAGCAACGGTGCAAGTACGCAATAAACTAGTGTCGGCTTACCATGACATTATGAATATGCAGGTTTAACTATTATTTAAAATACTGGTATTTAAAACACCGGCGCTTCTTCATCCGCTTTACCTTGTTCTAGCTTGTACAACCAAGCCAAAATCTCTGCAATCGCCTGATACAAAGCGGGCGGAATATGATCATCAAGATCAACCTGCATGAGCAGCGCAACCAAATCTTTAGACTCATGCACAAACACATCATGCTCTTTGGCTCTGGCGATAATCTGTTCGGCTATAGCACCACGACCCTTTGCGACAACTTTGGGTGCATACTCACCCGCAGCATAAGCCAAAGCAATGGCTTGCTGGTTAGGATTCACCACACTTTTAAGATTAAAATCTGGATTAAAATTTTCTATCGTATCGGGTTGATGAGTGTTTAGTTGATGGTTATTCATGTCGCACCACCGTTAAAGCATCTAATTGCTGACCATTCTTACCAATCGCTTCAGCCAAACCCAATCGCTTAGCTGTTAGCATTTCTAGGGTTTCAGGATGCTCTGCCAAAATATTGACGCGCATACGCCCATCGGTCAGGCTAATTCTCGCGGAAACTTTCCCTAAATGCGGCAAATGCAAGGTCATCTCGCTAGTAATAGGTCGATTTTGATCTGCCTGCGATTGATTGGAAGGCTGTTTCCCATCGGCATTTTTCTGCTGTTGATAGACATCCCAATCCATTTTTTGCCCAGGCCAAACTTCGCCGTGCCAACTCATGCGTTGATTTTCCAGAATAGCTAACTGTTGAGACATCAAATTTGCAATGGGCGAATTGGCTTGGTTTTGTGGCTCTTGTTTAATGGCCGCAAGCGATTGATTGCTTTGCACCAAGTCGCTCAAATGAGATTCATAAAACAGTCCGCTATTACTCACGGCATTTTTCAAATCATGCGCCATTACTTGCGGATTACTTGGGCTATTCGTCATGACCGCCGTCGCCTGAAAACGGCTCGTTACGCCATCGCTTTCAGCCTGTTTTAGATAATGTCCAATAAGATTGGCTGCGGTGCTTATTTCCGTTGTACTACCTGCAGCATTCGAGGGCGTTGCTGTGAGTAAAAAGGTAGGCACAGGGCTATCGTGCATGTAACGCAAGGTGAGCAGTTGCCCTGCTTTGGCTGCCGTACCTAGATCCATTTTAAGGATGGTTCCTTTAAGGCTTCCGCTTTCAACTTTCACGTTGTAAGCGGTATCACCTACTTTTGATAACACATGAGCAAAATACTCTTGACCCTTCACAAACTGCGTGGCTCTATCGTCTAACTCTTGTCGAATACTGCCAATACTGTCTACTGCTAGTATTGGCAAAATTCTAGCCACAGGTTGTATGCTTGCGATGTCAGCTTGTTTGAGCATCTTGATAATGACGTGGCTACTGGTTGTAGGCGCGCGTCAGTTTATTTTCCATATGTAAACTATTCATTAGTGAGTTCAACCTTACCATCCAAGGTGAAACAATATTGCGTATCTCGCGATCATCAGCCAGTATGCTTTTGATACTTGCCAATTTACGAGCGCGCACATCGCTAGGAAGTGGTAATGCATTTTCCGTAAGCTTTAATGTAGCAACTTGCTGAGCGCAGCTAGCTTCCAGCTCAGCCAAAGCATCCCAGTCCTGCTGCTTGGCAGCTAACAACATTTTTTTAGTTAACTCAGCAACCGTTTCATAAATCACAATGGTATCTTGATGTTCCATTTATAGTTGTTCCGTTTATTATTTATTATGGTTACGTTGATTAGGCTTTTGCGTAATTAGCAATATTGCGATTAACCGCCATCGCCACTTGGCTAGGTATTGCCATTGCAGTATCTTTAGCTGGCATTTTTACATTATCAATGGCTTCCCATGCGCCTTTTAAATCAGTCAGTAATTTAATGACTTCATGTATTAGCTCTGGCTTATTATGAATATTAGCAGTCATTAATCGTTTACTCATATAAGCGTAAAGCGCATCTAAACTTACCGCAATTTCACCACCGGCTTTTTTATCTAAACTAAGCCTTAAACCAGACTCTATGATAGAAATGGCTTTTGAAAGCATGGCGCCTTTATTGGGTATATCTTTACTCTGCATATAGCTGTCTGCACTACGGCACGCTGCAATGGCACCTTCATAAAGCATAATGATTAATTTGTTTGGGCTAGCAGCAAGTACGCCTGTTTCCAAGCCAACTTTAGCATATACATTCACTCCGTATTGATTTGATCCAAACATCATCGTTTCCTTTACTTACTTTTAATTAATAATATTTACTTATTAGCATTGTATGAAGCAACTTGCTGAGTAAGGAATGAACTAGTCGTACTCATACTAGACATCAAGCTGTCTAACTTAGTGAATTGCGCACGATAACGAGCTTCAATAGCCGTAAGTCTTAATGTAATTGCATCAGCCTGTTTATCAAGCCGTGAAATAGAGCTATTAATCCCATCTGTTCTAGCGGCTAAAATACCAGTAGAATTTTGCAAACTAGTAATGACGCTATTTAACTGCGCAGCATAACCAATACTAAAATTGACAGTGCCCCGAGAGCCTGTCGTACCACCATTAACTCTAACAGTTAAGCCTTCGCTTACATCACCAGTTGCACCAACCAAACTGCCGTTAATGGCCGTAGCAGCAACGCCATTAATCGTGCCTGCAAGTGGAGATAAACTACTTACATTAATAGCGTAAGTACCCGCTTTTGTTTTACTGGTATTGCCTGAGTAGCTAATCTGAGGGTCAGTAGCTTTTGCTGATATTGTAAATAAGTTAGCTATATCAGTGAAGTTAGATGCAATTGCAGTATCAAGTTTGGTCGAATCTAAAGCCAATTGACCAGTGGCTTGGAATGATACCCCTATTTGAGTAAGCGAACTAAATGCTCCATTCGGGTTCACAGCATTCGTCATCACAGACTTTATCTTAGTAATGATTGAGCGAGTAGTTGCATCCCCCAACAAAGGGCCTGAGCTTTTTCCTGTAGGGTCATATTTTGTAAGACTACGTAGCGAAGTATCTAACTTATTGTAGGCATCAACAAATGCCGCCACAGAGGCCTTTACCACATCTTTATTACTTGCAACACTCAAATTAACGCTATCAGCACTAGTCGTAAGCAAATTCAGCGTTAAACCACCAATAGCATCAGTAATGGTATTGCTCGCCTTGACGACATCAATGCCATCAATGTTTAAAAGTGCATTCTTTGCCGCTTGCATTTCTGACATATTCTTACCACTACCTGATGTAACGGTAGGGTCGTACGCCAGCTGAGACAAACCGGCATTATCAGTATTGTTACCATCGCTATCAGTTGTTGTGATTTTTAAAGTATTTACCTCACCTGTGTCTTTCGATGTAATGACCAGATGATTGATAGTGCCATCATTCACAATACTTGCACTTACACTTGAGTTTGAAGCATTAATGGCATCACGTACGCCTGAAAGCGTGTTATTAGAACTATCAATGGTAATGCTTACATCAGTTTTAGCCGCATTAGGTGTAAATGAATTTGGAGTAATTGGTGCAATGGCAGTAGGGGGGTTATAAGTGCCAAATGAAATGGTTAAGGTACCCGTGCCTAGTGTATCAGCTACGTTTGCAGTGCCTGCAAATGTTAACTTTTGTGATTTAGCTAGCTGGTTAACTTTAATAGCACTGTCGCCTAAAGAAGCTGTGCCATTAGCTGTTGCGGTAAATACAGTCGCATTACTTGAAGTGACTGTTTGGGCGTTAAACTTAGAAGCACTTGAGAGCGCACTGACTGCTGTTTGAAAAGTTGACAAACTGCTATTCAAAGTACCATAAGCTGATATCTGAGTCTGGTAATCTGTTTTTTGTTGAGTAACAGCTGTAAGTGGTTTTTGTTCAATAGCCATTAAGCTGGTTACGATACTGTTTACGTCAAGGCCAGAACCTATACCTGGAGATGAAATGCTCATTTTTGTATATCCTTTTCTAACAACGACCACTTCAAACAACGACTACTTCATAAAGTGACTCAATTAACTGCTATTAAGTATATATCGACACCACTATTCAAAAACTTTAATCAAATCTACTTTAATACTTCAAATCTAAATACAGCTTCAGGAAATTACGACCCAGCGCGAACCAATGTAAAAAAATCGTGAAGGGTCGTCGTTCCAACAAAACTCAAACACAATACTTAATCATGTATCAAAACCGTAACAATTAGACTAGACGTAGAACATTAAGCTGTTTGCCTAATCATTAAACCTTGCAACTTATCTAGCGTTTTAGACATTGCCAATACCTCTTCATTTGGAATCTGCCTTAACACTTGTTTAGTAGCTGTATCAACCACTTTCACCACCATACGCTCTGACTGTGCATCTAATGAAAACTGTACAGTTTGTAGCGCGGGAGCTACAAGATCATTGAGTTTTTTAACTGCAGTTTCTAAATCTGTCTTGTCAACAAAAGGCTTAACATCACCTTTGGCATTTTCAGCCGCTACAACGGGTTTAAGCCCTGATGGGCTTGTTGTTTTATCAATGGCAATTTGAACACTGGCACTTTGCACAGCGGCCAGTTGCCTACCTGAACCATAACTATCAATCGATGAATTAAACATTACTTTCTCCTTTGCAAAACCCACAAGCTGATCAGGCCTGTGGGTGTTAAGGGTTTTACTCTTTAATTACGACTTAGCCTCTTAATAAAGCCAACACGCCGTTAGGTGATGAGTTGGCTTGAGCTAGCATTGCAGTACCTGCTTGTTGCAAGATATTAGCGCGGCTTAAGTTTGCAGTTTCAGTAGCGAAGTCAGCATCCATGATGCGTGATTTAGCAGCTGATTGATTTTCATTAGATACTTGTAAATTGCTCACTACAGATTCGAAGCGGTTTTGAATTGCACCCAATTTTGCACGTTCTGTATTTGCACTTGCTAAAGCAGTATCAATCGCACTAATCGCAGCAGTTGCCGCAGCAGCTGATGTAACACTACCCGCAATAGTTGCAGCTGTAATTGAGGCAGTTGTAATTGTGTCAGTAGTATCTGCACCTACTTGGAATGTTTGAGAAGTACCAAATACGGCAGCACCATTAAATTTTGTAGCAGAGCTTAGGCGAGTCACCTCTGCTGTTAATTGTTGGTACTCAGCATCTAAGTTTGCTTGGTCTGTACTTGTGTTAGTTCCGTTTGCTGATTGAACAGCTAATTCACGCATACGTTGTAATGCATCTGTTTGTTTCGCTAAACCACCTTCAGCTGTTTGTGAAAAAGAAATTGCGTCATTTGCGTTACGAATAGCAACTGCTTGACCACGAATTTGTGAGTCCATTTTAGTTGCAATAGCCAAACCAGCAGCGTCATCCTTAGAACTGTTAATGCGCATGCCTGATGATAAACGTTGCATTGCAGTTGATAATGAACTTTGTGATGCGCTTAAATTACGTTGTGTGTTTAATGAGTTAAGGTTTGTGTTAATTACTGAAGCCATGATAATTCTCCTAAATTTAAGTTAAGTTTTATTACACTCTGTCTTGCCTTTAGCGTTACAACTTGCTATCAAGTTGCGCTGCTGTTGTAACTATTATCGGTAGGCTTTTCAGAAAGTTTAGGGTTGTTTCTAAATTTTCTTTTTTGTCTTGCCGATTAAGCAATCCTGATGTAAAGAGTATCGGTGCGAGCTTTCAAAACTTTAGGAAGATTTAGCAGAATACCCATTATTGAGTAAAAAAAATTAAATATAACAGGGCTGAAGTCTTGACCAGCGTGCATTTGTAAAGAAAATATAGACCATAAAATTAATATGATTAAATTAAAGAATACCAGCCAACTTAGTTAAAAATGACGGTAAAAATGTAGATAGAATTGAAATAAAAAGAAAAGGGGAATTGTTTGAATTTAGAAAAAATACTCTAATACTTTAAGACAATGTTTCTCGTCATCCTTTAAATGGCCAGCTTCAAATAATAATTTAGCTTATTTAATATGAAGCTAAACTTGTATATTATTTGAAGAAGCCATTTCTTACGCGAATCTTTTTTAATTACTTGTAATGATCTTGCATCACTAACAATTTCAAGATGTCACCAAATTTAACTCTTCAGCAAGCTTTATAGCTCTTTCGGCAGTTAAGCCATACTTTTGCCCTAGCTCTAATGCTTCAGGCACAGAGTCAGTAAGGCCAGACTGCACTAGTACATCTATGTAACTTACCCAATATTGTTCGTTTGATGGGTTAGTATCCAAGGCAGCCTCGAACCATGGTATTGAAGCAGCAGGCCCTTTTTGAATAAAAGCTATGACACCTAAGTGAAAGTTAGCTTCGGCATGCTTTGGTTCTATTTCAAGAATTTCAACAAATAGTTGCTTAGCTTCATCCAACCTACCTGCTTGTTGATGCTCCAAAGCCATAAGTAATACATCTATGACTGCCAACTTCAAGTCATTATTAATTTTGGCCTGCGAGTTTGTGTTATCCATACTATCTGGGAAATAGCTACTCGCCAGATTCAAAATCTCTTTGTCATCTAGATTTGAAAGGCTTCCTAGTGACCATAAGTCAAAGCAGTGAGGTCGACACGTGCCAACCGCCTTAGTAAATCCAGCTGCCTCTAAGGTGGCAAGTAGCACATTAAGCGTAAATCCGCAGCGATGTGACATATAAAGGTTACCTTGACTCATTGGCGGCCTGTGTCCATACAGTATATCAATCGGAGCTATCGGCCCTGCTGGTGAAATGTAAGCTGGCTCAGTTAATTTATCTTCTACCACTAAAGCACATACCGATTTTAAATCTGGGCAAGTGATGACAACAAAACCATCACTGCGCAATACGCGTTTAAACTCCGACAATGCAATTGGAACCTCATGAGGATAAAGGTGCTCAATATTGTGTGATGAATAGATTGCATCGACACTTCCTGATGCTACTGCAGACATATCCGTCATGGTTCCAACCACGTCGGGGTTGACGTCGGGATTAATATCTAAGCGCAGCTCATTCCAGTCATCATGACTAAAGCCCTTTGGTCTCGTAGATTTGTGTGAGATAGGGTCGAAGTAAACAGGACCACAGCCGACATGCAAGAAAGTTTTCATTTTGTTCACCACTCTATTAAGTTATGATAAATTTAAAGTGGTCATTGAAATTGACTTGCGCTTAGCCAACACATTCAAAAAGTCCACTTGTCTAAAGGACATTATCATTCATGTGTAACTCAATAAAAGCTTTGATATGAGAGTGAAATACACTCCAAATTTATGAATTACTAGAGAGTTAATTGCTAGTATTTATTAATATTTTTATATCAATACGTTTAGAAAATTGGCAGGATTCCGGCGTCTACAACCTTTATTTGGGCTGTAATCATATTTAAATTGTAACTAGCACCAGCATGCTGAGGTTGTATAGTAAGAATTTCTTGATATAGCTGTTTAGCTTGCTCTAGCTGCCCAGCATTCTGATACTCCAAAGCCATTTGAAAAACTTCGCTAATGACATTTTGTAACTCTTGATTGTTAGAGTTACTTAACTGTATCTCACTTTCATTTGCAGCTTCTGTGCATTGCTCCCACTTATTGAGATAATCTTGATACTTCTCTCGCCAATACGCGCTGCCGATTGAAGCTGCGCGCTGCTGCGTCAGACTAATTAACCAAGTACCTAGCTTCAAACCACAAGCCCTAGCACTGCGGCAAAAATCCATATCAAAAAAATCATAATCAAACTGATGATCAAATCTAAGATTATTTAGTGCTATGGTGGATTTTTTTGTTGCGAGAAAAATGCCATCTAACAGCTCACATTCTGCGGGTGCTTTGCCAAAAACCTCCACTTCGCCAAAAGCATTCTTGCCATGTGCAATTTGCCCACTTAAATTATCCTCTTCATCCCAAGTAAATTGAGTATCCAAAAATGCCCAAGAAGGCTGATTTGGAAGTCTGCGATGATTGCCCGCAACGCCTATCACATCAAACTCACTCAAACCCTCTATAACTTTATCAGCTAAATTAGCTTCATCTATCCAAACATTATCCTGAATAAAAATTAGCACTGCGTCATCATTTGCTTGATCAATAAACTCATTCAATACCTCTGGCAATGAGCGGGAATTTTCGAAAGCAACATTAACGATAAATCTTGAACTCTGTTTAAGATGTCTTGGCAAAGAAAGACCTAGTGGAGACTTAGCCCAGAAGTCGCTTTCCGAATACGCTGTTGTACTGACAATGACCAAATCACTATTGAATGATTGCGCACATTTATCATCGGCACTTTGACTTAAAACTAAATCATCTTCATCTTGCTTAGGATTTTGTTTGGAATGATTCATTGATTTCTCATTCCACATTTCCCACAAAGCATTTTCCATATTTTTTGCAAATTGTGGTGCATTAAATAATGGGGAAACTAAGACCTTCTCCCTAAGCTCCATTCTCATTTGACTAAGTCGATGAACATCTGTCGCAATTGATAATGCCTTACTGACGTAGTCTTTTTTGCTTTCAGCAACCCATTCACCTAGCCCTGCTGCCGTCATCAAGCTAGCTCCTTGTCCTGCTATGAGCGTATCTCCTGCTAGTGTCAGAGTAGGAACACCCATCCATAAAGCTTCGCATGTAGTAGTACCTCCGGGATATGGGAATGTATCTAATATCATGTCAACCTCAGCATGGGCTTCTAAATACGCATCACGTGATACTGAACCTAACAATATCAACCTATCGGGTTCAATACCGTGCTTCGCTAAACGATTTCTTAGGTCATCAGCCACTGTAGCATCTGCAAAGGACTTACATTGCCAACGTAATCTGGAGGTTGGTAAGGCTTTCAACACTTCAGCCCATAAAGCAAGAACCTCATCGCCTGCTTTGACCATTGTTTGAAAACTAGCAAATGTAATATAACCATTTGCCAGCGCGGGTAATGGTGAAATATCTATTAATGAGCTGGGTGCTGTAAAACAAAGCCTTGTATCAGGTACGTACTTAACCTTTTCAATGAACTGTGTTTTATTTTGCTCTGGCACACCGATTTTATCAGCGATAAAAAAATCCATTGATGCCATACCTGTGGTGGCAAAATAACCTAACCAACTAACTTGTATCGGTGCCGGCCTGTAAGCAAATATAGGCAACCTGTTCTCAGCTGTATGTCCAGATAAGTCCATCAGAATGTGAATGCCTTGATTATGGATAAGCTCGGCCGCAGCCTGATCACTCAAGCCAACTAGAGATTTCCAGCCAGAGAAATGAGGTTTAAGCCTTGCAGTCAGTTCATCTTCCCGAATGTCTGTTGTATATGCAATTAACTCAAATCGTGAAGAGTCTATATGTTTAGCCAAGTTTTCTAAAAAATAGGCTACTGGGTGCTGACGTAAATCGCCAGAGACTAGTCCTACTTTCAAGCGCTTCACGTTGAGAACTTGTTGCCATGATGTGAATACATAACTTACCTTCTCATCAACGATTTGGCCATATTGACAAGCCTGCTCAAGTCTATACTCTGCGCTGTGCCCACCAGAGTAATTCAAGGTAAATAATAGATTACTTTTAGACTTAGTTGACTTCTGGTCAAACTTTAGCGCCTGTAAAAAAACAGACTCTGCCTCTTTAGCTAACCCTTGCGCCAAGTAATTGGTCCCCAGATTGATGTATGCATTGACATACTCTGGGTTAACTTCTATGGCTCTTCTGAGGCAGGCTTCAGCTCTCTTAATTTGCCCCTGGGCAACTAAAGGCAGACTCAAATTGCTATAGATTAAAGCTTCGTTAGCGTCTAATGTTATTGCTTTATCAAAAGCAGCTTCAGCCTCATTAAATCGCCCCATGTTATATAGAGTAAGCCCAAGATTGTTATACGCTTTCCAGAAATTAGGCTCAATTTTAATGGCATTTTGGTAACAGGCTTCTGCCTCAGAGTATCGTCCTTGCTCAGCCAGGGCTAACCCGAGATCGTTCTGAGCCTCCTCTAGCTGAGAGTTAATACTTAATGCCTTCTTAAAACAAGCGGTTGATTCAGCAATGTTACCCATGCTCTTTAACAATGAGCCTAGCTTAATATATGTATCAAAATTTTCTGGAGTGATTGTTAGCAATGTTCTGTAGCAAATCTCAGCCTCAGATAGTCGCCCCAATGTTTTTAAAACCCCACCTAGGTTGCTAAGAGCCTCTGCGTCATTAGGATTAATAGCAATGGCTTTCCTAAAGTTTGCTTCAGCTCCCGGCAGTTGCCCAGTTGCTTGGAAAGCAGCTCCCAATCCAACATATGCAATAGAAAAATTATCTTGTATGCTTAATGCCTGCTGAAAGTAGATGATAGCTTCAGAAAAAAAATCCTGTTCGTAAAGTACCTGAGCAAGATTACACATCGCCTGTACGTTATCCACTTCTATCCGCAAGGCACACTTATAACTTGCTTTGGCCTGCTCTAAACTATTCAGGCTTTTAAGTACATTACCTAAGTTGTAATGTGCCTTGGCAAAATTAGGAGTCAACTTAATCGCTTTTTTATAGTACTTAGCAGCATCGTCTAATTGCTGCTGATCATAAAAAAAATTGCCTAAGTTATATTGAGCCTCACTGTCTTTAGGCAGAAAGTCCGCGGCTTTTTGTAAAGCATCATGAGCTTGTTCGAACAAACCCAGTTGCTGAAAGACTGCACCTAAGACTTTCCAGCCAAAACCGTCTCGTGGATACCGTTGAGTAAAACTAAGGGCTAGTTGTTTACTTTCATCTAAGTGCCCATTATTAAACATGACAACTAAAGTGTTTATCTCAGAAACAGTAGGTTTACCATTAACTTTTGAAGTGGCTTCATGAGCTTGATTTGCAATTCGAGCACCAACTTTACCTTTGTCTTCTCGAGTAGACTTTATATTGCCTTCTGAGGTAATCATTACTCACCTTTATATCTTGCAATAGCGACATGTAATTCACATTGCCACTTTTGGATTAGCATTGAATGAAGTTAAATCGAATTTAAGAAATCCTAATTAAAATATACGCACCTTTACAATCACATTATCTAAAATAAAATGTAGAAAAGGTGTATAGAACAGAAGGGTAAAAATAGGTTAAATTAACTTTAAACATACTACAAATCACAATCAAACGGCCAAGGGCTAATGAGTAATTAATGTAATGCTCGATGAAATGTAAACGCTGAAAGAATAAGCTGAAAGAATAATTAGATTATTTATTGGTTTTTGAGCTGGTTAATTTTTTGTGAAATCAACTCACCTTGCTCTTGATCAAGCGGGTCGATTTTAACTTTGAGTGTTTCAAGCGCCGTTAAATCTTTTTGTAAATATGCAATGTCAGACAAAGCCACCAATGCATCTAAATGACGTGTATTTAAAGTTTGAGCTTTATTCAAGTCTTCTTTGGCTGATACTGTTTGATTTGCGCCCTCTTCTGCTAAACCTAAAAAGTACCAAGCATCGGATGATTTAGGTTCTTGCATAGTCCAAGCTTGCGCTATTTTCTTTAAAGCCACCCACTCCTTATTTTGGTAAGGAATGACCACCTGCATAAAATAAGGCCTTTGTTCTAAGGGTAGAGCCCAGAACGGCACATCATTCGTGTTCAATGACAATATATCTGGCGAGTCAAACAACGCTTTTATCCACTCTACAGGCAGGTTATAGAAGAAACCATGCGAACCTGGGCTTTTAAAACTGGTGATGCCAATAAGATTAAATTGTTGGTCAAACAAAGCACCACCACTTGAGCCCATGGCAAAAGCAGCACTGGTGCGAATCACCACGCTATCGTCTAACGGGTATGAGCCCTTAATGCTGCCATATGAAGGCTGCGGCACGTTATTGCCGATGGGATAACCTAGGCTGAATATCTCTTCCTCGTACTTCAAAGTACTGCTATCACGCATGGGCGCGACCTTAAATGGTAAGTTATCAAACTTCAGTAAACATAAATCATGCTTCCAGTCAGCTTTCAAACCGATTGGTTGATAGGCATCATGGTATTTAATAATGTTAGCGCCTTTGGCGTTAGCCAAAACATGGCAATTGGTCGCCACGTACTCCTTACTGACCACAACCCCAGAGCCATTACCGGTGATGCCATTAGGGAGCTCTACTGCAACCTGTACCAAAGAATCGCTCAGCGCCAAAATTTCACCTATATTAGGTTGAGCGTAGGCAATGGTTACATTTGCGCTTATTGCTGCAAGTAGAAGTAGCTTTCTCATCATTGATCCTTTAGTTATTGGTCTTTCATTATTGATTCTGCAATTAACCCCAAGTAAAAACCTAACTCTTGCTAGCAAGCCAATACAATGGATGCTGAGGCTGCTTTTTGAAAAGCAGCATATCGGCTTTTCTCATGGTTTCTATCGCCTCATAAAAAGAAATTTTTTGCTCTGAAGCAATGGCCTTAGCTAGCGGCTCCGCATATTTCCGCCAAGCAGGATCTTCACGAAAGCCTCTGTCTGCCATACAGTTCTTTAATACGTTCGCTTTTCGGCTCAGCAACTCTAGCTTTTGAAACTCAACTACTGGCGTCATGCCAATCACGGCTTTTTCTGAAATACCGACGCACTCATCGCCCATACGCTCCAGTTGCGTAACTTCTTGCTTAGTGGAACTTTGATTCTGGTTGTTTATTAGAAAGAACCAAGTCAAGAAAGCAAGAGTGAGGACTAAACCAATGGTTGGAATTGTTTTTTTCAAATCAAATCGCTTTCTTTAAATGAAAAATTTAACGATTTTTTAAAAATACTCATTAATATGATTAAGAGAATGAACCTAAGTTCCATACTAATCAAAGTTCGATATTAGAGTAGCACAGTGAATACGCTACTGACTTGCAGTAATTAGAAGAGATGTTTGGCAAAGGAATTGCCTGTGTTTGAACGGTGTCAATATAAAACAAAAGGGAGCATATAGCTCCCTTTTATCATTCACCAAGAGTCAGAATTAATTAACTGAATCTTTTAATGTTTTACCTGCAGTGAAAGCTGGCGCTTTACGTGCAGCGATTTTCAACTCAGCACCTGTACGTGGGTTGCGACCAGTACGAGCAGCACGTTGTGTTACTTTAAATGTACCAAAACCAACAAGCGTAACTGCATCACCATTTTTAAGTGCTGCTGTGATAGCTGCTGTCGTTGCATCAATAGCACGACCTGCATCCGCTTTAGTAAGACCAGCACTTGCTGCGATAGCATCAATCAATTCAGATTTATTCATATATTTAGTTCCCTTGATAAGTGTTTGTATAAAAGCACCGTTACTTTGCTGGCATTTAATTTAACTGTCAATTGTTTTATCACCATAAGTGCATCAATTTACATGTTTTAAAGCCCACAGTGCCATTTGTATCTAGATTCTATTCAAATTTACGCTATATCGTCAACATTAGGTACTCATTACCTTATCAATATTATTCATTTGTTTAAACTTTGATTCGTAGCTTTAGTGGTTTTTACATCAACCCTTAAACTTTAAATCCGACAACTTTAAATCTAAGTTTAAAAAAACAACGTAGTGACTATGTTGGCTAGCGTACAGACCTGATTAGCCCATACGCTTACTCTGCATTGTAGTTCTTTTACATTACTTATAGGAAATCACCATGAAAAATAAATCTCAGAACAACCATTCACATTTTAAATCTACTTTACTAGCTATGGCCTTAGCAAGCGCCGCATTAAGCACACAAGCCTTTGCTGCAGAAGACTTAAGCGATGCTAAGCAATCGGCCTACACCACTTCATTCAAGGCATTAGATGTAGATAACAGCAGCACATTAACTAAAGCGGAAGTAAAAGAAGAAAAACTTTTCGCTAAACACTTTGCTGCTGCAGATACAGATAAGGACGGTACGCTTGATGAACAAGAATATACTAATTACAAATCACAATCAGAACAGAAAGCTGTTAAACGTGTTGTAAAAGACAGTGTAATTACTTCAAAAGTTAAAGGTAGTTTATTAAAAGATGAAGGCTTAAAAAGCTTAAAAGTCAGCGTAAAAACTAATCACGGCGTGGTTTTGTTAAGTGGTTTTGTTGAAACAGAAGATCAGATTAAACAAGCTGGAAAAATTGCCTCTGAAATCGAAGGCGTTAAATCAGTTGAAAATAGTTTGTTACTTAAAAAAGAGTAATTCCAAATTCACCAATACCTAGTACGTGATTGTTTCAAGAAAGTTAATCTATTTGTGAAATTATTGTGTACTAGCTTTATATTAAGGAGATTCATCATGTTTAAAAAAACTTTTGCATTAATGCTTACTACCGTATTTCTAATAGGCAGCATAGCGGCATTAACAGGTTGTAATACTGTAGAAGGCGCTGGAAAAGACATTGAAAAAGGCGGCAAAGCGATTAAAGATGAGGCGAGTGAGCATAACTAACTCATTAAAAAAAAAGGATTTACTATGAAAAAATTATTACTGGTTTTAAGCCTAATGGTCATTGGTTTGAGTGGTTGCTATGTACGAGGATACGATGACGGACATCATCGAGATTCCGGCCGTCATGAGGGTAATGAGCATCATGATCATGACGACGGTAGGAATGATCATGGTAATGATCATGATGATCGTAGAGATAATCGATAAGCGCTTCTCAATTCAAAGTGAGTGAGTAAGCGATGCAGTAATAAACATATAGACCTTCAATACAAAACAGACTGGTACTAAAACCTTAGCGCCAGTCTGTTTCACCAAAACCATCATGCCCTAGGAAAGTGTAGTAGATACCTAATGTACCAGTTGATTGCTTTCTGTCATCAAGATTAGAGAAAGTTGCATCACGCTGATTCCACTGATATTTGATTGAAACTGCATGTTTTTCTTGAATGCGGTAAGTAAAAGCAACATCTGCGCGCACAATGTTGTCATGCCCACCTTGGTGTTCATTATCGACATCACTGACAAAATATTCGCGACCAGTAAAATCTAAAGAAGCTTTTTTGCCAAAAATAGCACGTAACTCCACTAAGCCCTGTGGCGCCACACCATAGTGATAATCTTCTTCAGTTTTACCATTATTGGTACCTACCGCTGCATAGCCTAAACCGCCCATGATTGTACTTTGTAACGCAATTGATTCACTCAGCCATAACTGCCCAGTGGTACCTAATGATAAGGCTGTGCTGGAAATTCGAAAAGTTTGCGGTGAAATGTAATCATAGCTGCCATATAAACCCCATATGCCACGATAATTATCACCCGCTTGGTACTCAGTACCAAACAGTAGGCCACGCGTCATTAAATTTTCAAATACATTAGCAGTTGAAGCCGTACTTTGAAAAACAAAATAGTCAAAAGGGCGTGTATAAGTGTAGCCTGGCTTGCCTGGCAGACCATAACCTAGTACGAAATCTAATTGGCCATCATTACGTTTAATTTCATCTGCAGTGCCTGGGCTACCACTCACGGTGTTGCTAATGCCAAGCTGCAAGCGGCTGTAGTAAGCAGGATCATTGCTTGCAAAAACTGCATCAAACCTATCGCCTAAAGCAAATCGGTTGAAACCAGCGGATGGTGAGATCATTGCGGCGCCTGCCTCACGCCAGACACTTGGCGTGCTACCGCCTCGCTCAAGCACTAAGTTTGACATTCTAAATAATGCCTCGCCGAGAAAAGAACCACCGAATCCTGTTGAAATCATATCATTTTTGGAAGGTGGTACTTTTTCACCCGCTATCTCCCAGAAGGCGCTACCGCCTAGCGTATAACCTAAGGACTCCCAATAGTTCAGCCCCGCAGATCGCGCGAAACCATGATACATAGAACCTTGATAAGGATGCCCTAGCTGGTTGATGCTAAAAGGATCTTTATCATCCTTCCAACTGCTTGATAGATTATGTCTAATTGTATTTAAATTTGAGTCGTAATCTGAAATCCCGCTGTAACGGCGATTAAACTGATTTAAAAGGAAATCAAACCCAACAATCTCTGCTGCCGGAATTAAGTAGCTTTTATTCGCTTCTCTTTTAACGACCAGTTCTTTTTTGGGTTCGAGATTATTTTTTGATTCATCAACCATGCTAGCTTCATCGGCAAATGCCGAATTTGCTGATGCTGTATACAATATGGTGATGGCACTGATAACTACCCTCTTCATACTGCCAAGCTTTGGTAATGAGGATAATTTAGAGCTCAGTTTTTTTGTTTTCATGTTAAATTTTCTGTAATTTAATCGAGGTGATTTGAGCAATATCGCCCTAGCGTTTAAATTACAGTATATTTAACAATGGCTCTGTGGGTTAACGTACATATCAGCAAGACAAAGCTATAAATAAATTATAAAGTCTATTGCTGCGTCTGCTGGCGCTTATACTCGCTACGTTTCATATCAAGGTATTCATCTAGCTCAACTTCATGCAATTGGCTGGCATATTGCTCACTGTTGCTATACCAATAGTGCAAGCTTTTCTCTAGCTGAGTATCGGTTGGCGAGGTAAGCGCTGCAAGATAAGCATCGATTGCCAAGTAGTAGCGCATAGTATTGCGCTCCACCACGCCTCGAATACCTTGAATATAAGTGGGCTGCCCATCACTATGTTTGCCAGTGATAGTAAATCCAACTTTACTTCTGCCTACTGTGGCGAGGTACGATTGCATAGCAAGTCGACCAGCCAGTCCAAAAGAATAGGCATATGTGAAATGTAAGAAAGTATGCCCATCTTTAAGCGGTGTCGCCTCTATCAAAATACGATAATCAGAGGTACCTAAAGGCCCTTCTTTAGCATCAAATTCTGCTACAAAATAATTTGGTGTGGTAATGATGTCTTGATACTTGAACTCAATTCGATAGGTATCTGCCAAGGGTTGCGGGTATTTTTTACCAATATTCAACGTCAGTACATTTCCGCTCTGATTACTCGCCATATTGCAGTATTTGACATTGAGATTGAGTACCATCGCATCGCACCAATGCGCAGGATTGCTAAGTGCCGAATTGAAAGTAGAGAATGGATAATCCACTACCGCATAAATCTCCCCTTTTAAATCATGCGAAGATTCTTCTGAGTGGAGAAATAAGGCGCGGTTAAACTGATTATTTTCAAGTTGCTTACTCAACTCGGTATGCTTTGCTTTTAATGCGGCGACGGATGCATTGACCGCATAAACTTCATCTGTAGCAAAGGACTTTTCACTGATAATTAAACTGAATAAAAGTATCACGAGCATTGACACAGAGCGCCATGCGCCAACTTTAAGAACTTGACTGTACTGTTTCATTTATAAAAAACGCGCCCATAAGCGAGCTGCTCGCTCTTTGATGCGCGCCGCGATTGAACGACTTCTCCATGATTCAAGTGTGATGAGTGTAGACGACTCTAAGTCTTTTTCAAACATACTTTGCATTTGCGTGCCAAAACCTTGCCCTAACACCACAGCGTTTATTTCCTGATTATTGGTAAAGCTCCGCCAATCAAGATTTGTCGAGCCTATGGTCGACCAAACACCATCTATCATCGCGGTTTTCGCATGCAATAAGGCGTCCTGTCTTTCATAAATCTTCACATTGGCTGTGAGCAGTTCATCGTAATAAGACCGCGATGCGTAAAATACCATCGTCGAATCGGTTTTTTCAGGTAATAGGAGCCGCACATCTACACCACGTTGAACAGCCTCTTTCAATGCAGTCAGTAGCTTTGGATCTGGTACAAAATAGGCGTTAGTAATGAACACTTGGGTTTCCGCGCTATTGATGGCAGAAATCAAGGTTGAGTAAATCTGGCTATAAGGCTCATCTGGCGAACTGCCAATAGCACGTACCACTTCACTACCTTTAACTGGATAGTCTGGAAAATAGTTTTTGACAGCCAGAGTTTGGCCTTTTTGCTGGCTCCAAGTCGTCATAAACAGCTTCTGAAACTCACTGACCACTGGACCTTCCATGCGCAAATGGGTGTCGCGCCATGGCTGTTTGTTTTTTGTGGTTTTTGATCTACCGAATGAACCGCTAGAATAAACACTACTAATATTGATACCGCCTACAAAGGCAATCTGTCCATCAACAATCAACAACTTACGATGATCACGCTGATTTACTTGCCAACCTTTACGCGTCACCAGAGGATTAATGGGGTTGTATTCCAATACGTTGATACCACTTGCTTTTAACGCATCAAAAAATGTGGTTGGCGTGCTGATGGACCCTACACTGTCATATATGAGGTTCACCTGCACACCACTAGCTTGCTTAGCAATAAGAGCCTTAGCAAAGCGCTGCCCAATTTCATCATCTTCAATGATGAAAGTTTCCATATTGATATGGTCTTTTGCACTCTCTATGGCGGCAAACATCGCATCATAAGTAGTTGGACCATCAATCAACAGCTCTACTTTATTACCCACCACTAAAGGGCTGCCAACGATTTCCGCTTCAAGTGCCAAGTGTTTGTCAAAGATATTGGTATCGTCACCGTTCTTTTGCAGTTTAGCGATAATGGCTTTACTTTGCTTGGCGCTCAACTCGCCATTCGCGCCATTCAATTTAACTGGGTGCGCTTGTTGCATGGCCATATCCGGCACCATCGTTGGGATTGATGTACAGCCTACAAGTAAGGTCAGCGCTAGCATGGTGGCTAGATTTGCAACTCTTGCGCGCGCATTTTTTTTAATAGTCATCATATTCCCTACGGTTCAAGATTGAAGTACAAAAATTACCACCATACACAAAAATCATTGAAATGCTTGGAGTTATGTATGCTTTTTCTAAGTCTAATACGTTTGAAGTTTATATGTATGTGCGATATCGAACAGATGCGTATATATATAGTTAGTAATATTGGTCAAATCTGCTTACCTCGGCAGAGGCTAATAAGACTATCTGGATTCATAGATTGGAGGCTGTAAATGTTAAAAGTTCGCCATATCACTATTGTATTGTTCATGCTGTTTAGCTCGGCAGCCTCGTCTGCCGTACAAATGAATGTAAATATAGGTATTAACGTGCCAGCTTACCCGAGATTTGCACTTGTGCCTGGTTATCCAGTCTATTACGCACCACAAATGGAAGCTAATTACTTCTTTTATGATGGCCTTTACTGGGTTTACCAAGATGACAACTGGTATGAAAGTTCATGGTATGACGGCCCTTGGTGGTTTGTAGACCCAGACGAAGTACCGTTATTTTTACTTCGAGTGCCTGTGCGCTATTACCTTATGCCACCTTCCTACTTTATTGGCTGGCAATATGATGCGCCTCCACGTTGGGGTGACCACTGGGGTCGCGACTGGGATCAACATAGAAGAGGCTGGGATAGATGGGATCGCCACGCCGTTCCATCACCTGCACCTTTGCCTGCCTATCAGCGAAACTATTCAGGGGATAGGTATCCTAAACAAATAGAGCACCAAAAAGAACTTCGTCAGCAAAATTATGGTTTTCAGTCTCGCGATCCGGTTGTGCGTAAACAAAATGAACACCCACAAACTATTCGTGAACAAAACCATGATCAAACAACTCCTAGGGAAGAAATTCAACGTGGGAAACCTGATCAGGATAGACAAGAAACCAACCATAACAAAGGTTATGAACAGCGATCTAACCCTCGCAATGACTCACCTCAACAGGTGATGCCTACTCAACAAAATAACTCACAAAGCTATGATCAAAATCGATCTAAGAACGAGATCATGAGAGATCAAAAATCAATGCCAAATAGTCAGCAGCAAAGAGAGATGAGAGTTGAACAGCCAAATCAGAGGCATGAGCAGAGAGTGATTCAACCGCAAGAGCAGCAGCAACAGGCTACTCAGCAAAAGGAGAGAGATAATCATCAAGGAAACAACCAAGAAAGACAACCAAGGCAAGAACAAAGCCGAGAAAGAGGAAATAGACGTGACGATTGATGTCATTCAGCCGATTAAAAAAATGTAAGGTAATAATACGCAATATCAAAACAATAAGTAGTTCAATTAAATAAGGAGAATTAATATGAAGCGTTTAATCTTAGCAGCTGCAGTCGTTGCTGCAACAATAAGTGCACCAGCTTTTGCTGCTGATGTAGGGGTATCAGTGAGTATTGGCCAGCCAGGGTTCTACGGTAGATTGGATATAGGTGGCTACCCACAACCACAAGTGATTTACAGTCAGCCTAGAGTGGTTGAGCGCGTGTACGTAGAACGCGAACCTGTTTACATGCGTGTTCCACCAGGGCATGCGAAGAACTGGCGTAAATATTGCCATAGGTACAACGCATGTGGCGAGCGTGTCTACTTTGTGCAAGACAACTGGTACAACCAAGAGTACGCGCCACGTTACCAAGAGCAACATTACAACCACAGAGATGATCGTCGTGACGAACACCACGATGAGCGTCATGATGAACGCGGTAATGACCACAGAGGTGATGATCATCAAGGTAATGACAACCGTGGTAATGGACATGGATACGGCCACGATAAGCATTAGTTATTTGTAATACTTTTCTAACGCTTTAATGCCCCCATATCTCCGCAAATGCGGAGATATTTTTTTCTGCCTATCACTGTCACATTCGCGGCTTAAAATCTCTAAGCAATATGTACGTTAGCGCACAGATTGGTTTTTAAATGCATAGCATGATGTCATCACTGAGCTAACAAGCACTTTGTTAAGCCGTACAAATTGAGTATTTCGGTTTACATGTTTAATTGGGAGTATAAAAATGCTTGAAACAATTGCAATTATATTGGTTATTCTTTGGTTACTTGGCTTGGTGTCATCGTATACCTTGGGTGGGTTCATCCACATACTTTTAGTCATTGCGATTGTGATGATATTGGTGCGCTTTATTGGGCGCTAAAACTTAAGCTATAGCGACTTAGACAAGTGCTGCTTATACGACTATGCGAGCTCACTTCTGGAGAAAATAAAATGAATGCAATCAAAATGTTGGCCGTAGTATTAATCGTTGCTGGTGGTCTTGGGTTGGCATATGGTGGTTTTAGCTACACTAAAGAAACTCATCAAACAAAAATTGGTCCAATTGAACTCTCCGTAAAAGATACTGAGAGAGTTAACGTACCCATTTGGGCAGGCGTCGCAGCGATAGTCGCAGGATTAGTCCTGCTAGTAGCGCGCAAGTAACAGTTTTGGTTAATAGGCAAAAGTAGTAAAGATTTTTTAATAGTTATTTAATTTTTAAGTTCACGGAGAAAAACATGGAAAAATTATCAGATCAGTTCGACCAAGATCAATTAATCAACGAGTTTAAAGCGGTAGTTGCCGATGCAGAAGCTTTAATCAAAGCAACGGCAAACTCAGGTGACGATAAGTTATCAGATTTGCGCGCTAGGGCCGAAGAGTCGCTCGGTATTGCAAAAGCTAGAATCATGGATATTCAAACTGAAGTGCTTGCCAAAACTAAAGCGGCTGCTAAAGCTACAGATGCCTATGTGCATGAAAATCCATGGCGCTCAATCGGCTTTGCTGCAAGTATCGGTGTAGTGGTTGGCTTGCTGATTAGCCGTCGCTAATTCAATAAGCCATGACAAATAAAACGTCTACAAGCCGTTCTACAAACAGCCTAGGTCTGTTTGAATCAATCAAGGCACTGACTTCAACGTTGGTAGCGGTTGTTCATACACGCCTAGAGCTGCTTTCCACGGATTTAGAAGAGGATAGAGAACGCTTGATGTCACTTGTCATGCTGTCTCTCATCGCTCTTTTTAGCTTATTAATAGCCGCTGTACTAGTCACTATTACACTGGTGGTAGCATTTTGGGATAGTTATCGCGTACTTGCACTTGCTTCAGCTTCAGGCGTATTTATTATCGTAGGCGCTGCTACTTGGCTAGCCGCTGTGCGTCAGGCTAAAAAGAAACCTAAAATGTTTGTTTCAAGCCTGCTGGAGCTAATCAAAGACCGCCAGCAACTTGATGTTAATTAAATGAGTTATCCATTGCAAAAATTAACAGTTCGCCGACAGCGTTTAATTGCACAAGCCGAATCGCAGAGAGTGTTGTTAGCCCAAAACGCTGACTCTTTGCGTAAACCTTTAGCGATGGCAGATAAAGGTTTAAATGTGCTGCGTTACATTAAGCATCACCCCATTGTAGTTGCTGGCGGTGGTGCTACCCTACTTTCAATCGCCAACCCAAATGGCATCACAAAATGGCTTAGACGTGGTTGGCTTGCTTGGCAGCTAACTAAAAAAATCATCAATAAGTAAAGTCGTACATTTACATTGGCTTGCAAAAAAGCCCACTTCAAACAAATTCCTGCAATGTGCGTTAACAGACAGAGTAAACGCCTCAATCAACGTAATCTACAAATAACGCAACAACAAGATAACTGAATTAGTTATTTTTTGTCGACCTTAGTGATGATTATTGATTATCACGTAACTAACTGCAAAGGAATAAAAATGAACTGGAATCAAATTGAAGGTAATTGGAAACAATTAAAAGGTAATGTTAAACAACAATGGGGCAAGCTGACTGATGATCAGATTGATGTCATTGCAGGCAAGCGCGAGCAACTAGCTGGCAAGATTCAAGAAGTCTACGGTAAGGCCATGGACGAAGTCGAAAAAGAACTGACCGAATGGCAAAACATGCAAAAAGATAACGATCAAAGCACTAAAGAAACTAAAGGTCATTAGCCATGAACGACCCTACTTTTAAAGCAATTGAGCGTAAAGTCAATTTGGCTTTGTGCTTTGTCGCGGTGGTGATCGTAGTAGGCTTAACCTTCAGCTCCTTCGCAACTGCAAAAAGTATGGCGGGTACTGAATACAGATTTTTAGAAAATAATATTACAGTTAAGTTTAATGACGCTAAATTGCGCTGCGGTCCAGTCACAAGTGTTGCATTTGATAAATGTATTGCTGATGCGGAGTCAATTCGAAATACATCTAAATTAGAACTTGATGCCCAACGTAAAGCCATGGTCGGTACTAAGCATGAGTCTAGGTCTAGCGGCAATACGGCCAAATTAAATAGTCACAGCAATATTAAATCAAACAATACCAACACGATGCCCGTGATGGATGAACTTACCCCAGCTTTTAAGAAAACACGTTTAATTTAAAGTAAAAAATGTAAATTTTATGAGCATTTCAATCAATAGTTAGAAAGCGATCAAAAAATGACACAATTACCAAGCAAAGAAAACCTTGTAAAACCTGCGGCTGATTTAGCCATACTATCCGACATTAAAACCCTACGTGCACACGCGCGCAAAGATATTGAAGAAGGTGCTGTGACATCAGGCTACGCTGCGGATAGAAAAGTTGTTATTAAGCTGCTAAATGAGGCACTTGCTACAGAGCTAGTCTGCGTATTACGTTATAAACGCCACCACTTTATGGCAAAAGGCATTCATTCAGAATCTATTAAAGCTGAGTTTTTGCAACATGCCAATGAAGAAATGGCTCATGCAGATCTTTTGGCAAAGCGTATTACCGAACTAGGCGGCGAGCCAGATTTTTCACCTGACGGTTTAAGTCAACGTAGTCATGCTGAATATGTAGCAGGCGACACACTTAATACCATGATTAAAGAAGATTTAATCGCTGAGCGCATTGCCATTGAAAGCTACCGTGAAATGATTGCCTATCTGGCAGATGCTGACCCAACGACCCAGAAATTGCTAAAAGAAATTTTAGCAATGGAAGAAGAACATGCGGAAGACCTTGCGTCACTGATGTCTAACATAAAGCCTGAGATGCCCAATTTAGTGATGTAACCATTATTTATAAATTGGCATTAACACATATTGCGGTTTAGCCTGAATAAGGCCTTACCGCTTTTTATCTTTGGGTTTTACTCCCCTAAAATTCCACTGCTACGTTAATTGATAGCCTGCAAATAGCATTTTAAAAATTAGAGTGTTGTCTAATTTCATCATTCGCAACCCTCTGTGTGACAGCGTACAGAACTATTCGTCATAGCGCGCTATTCTGATTTTGTAACGTAAATGCTAAGTTTGAACACTTAGTCTACTTGATGGCTACAAATCGTAGCCACAATTTTAAAACTAAAAGGATACATGATGAATAATTCAATATTAATGACCGCACTGGTTGCCGCACTATTTCTTAGCGCTTGCGATAAAACCCCAGTGGTAGTCAATGTTCCAGCAGAAACTGTTGTAGTGCCTGGTCCTGCCGGTCCAGCGGGCAAAGCTGGTGAGCAAGGTGTTGACGGAAACAAAGGCGACAAGGGCAACATGGGTAATACTGGTGTTCAAGGCAATGAAGGCATCCAGGGCGATACAGGCCAGGCCGGTGAAACTGGCAAATCTGGTGACACGACTGTCATTATTACACCACCAGCAGAACCTGCTCCAGCAAATTGATTCTAACCGCTAGCTACTCAAGGAATACACCATGTCATTAGGCACTATATTACTAATTATTTTGATTTTAATGCTCGTAGGCGCCATTCCCAGCTGGCCTCATAGCAAAAACTGGGGCTATGGTCCTAGTGGTGGGCTTGGTTTAATCGTAATTATTCTGATTGTGTTAGTATTATTAGGCAGAATATAGCGAGTCAGTCTCAATGCCTGCTTTGAAATATAAGTCTAAATATAAGTTCAGAATAAATCAGCAGCGGTTAAGCACTCTGCTGATTAGCCTGTCATTTATTGCACTGCTCGCATGCAGTGCAACAGCTAAAACTCCAGTACCTTTAAGTGTAGGCGTAATCCCTGATTTACCAGCGCCACAACAATCACTCATTCCAACTGTGAACATCGCGACCGCTGTAGGTTGGCCAGCTAACACTACACCAATTGCGGCCACTGATTTAGCCGTAAAATCATTTGCACGTGATTTAGATCACCCACGCTGGCTGTATGTATTGCCAAATGGTGATGTACTCGTTGCCGAAACCAATGCCCCAGCCAAGCCAGAGGACAATAAAAGCATCAAAGCAAAAATCCAAGGCATGGTCATGAAGCGGGCTGGCGCTGGCGTATCGAGTGCTAATCAAATTACCTTATTGCGAGATACCAATGGCGATGGCATAGCGGATGTCCGCTCTGTATTGCTGGAGGGCTTGAACGCCCCCTTTGGCATGTCGCTTGTTGGAAATAAGCTCTACGTTGCCAATTCAGACGCCATTATGATGTTTCCATACACTAACGGCGATTTGCAGATTAGCGTAGCAGGTACTAAATTGACTGATCTTCCAGCAGGCTTACGCAATCACCATTGGACTAAAAACATTATCTCTAATGCCGATGGCTCTAAATTATACGTGACGATTGGCTCAAACAGCAATGTGGCAGAAAACAGCATGGAAGCGGAAATAGATAGAGCTGCTATTTGGGAAGTTAACATCAAAACTGGTACACACCGCACATTCGCTTCAGGTTTACGCAACCCCAACGGATTAGCATGGGAGCCTAAAAGCAACAAACTATGGACAGTAGTCAACGAACGCGATGAGCTAGGCAATGACTTAGTACCCGATTATTTAACTTCAGTGCAAGATGGCGGCTTTTACGGCTGGCCATATAGTTATTATGGGCAGCATGTGGATGAACGTGTAAAGCCTCAGCAACCGGCATTGGTCGCAAAAGCTATTGTCCCAGATTACGCATTAGGCGCACATACCGCCTCGCTTGGTCTAGCATCTTCATATGGAACAAGTTTGCCAGAGCGTTTTAGCAATGGCATGTTTATTGGTCAACATGGTTCTTGGAATCGGAAACCTTTCAGTGGTTACCAAGTTATATTTGTACCTTTTAGCGACGGAAAACCAATAGGGTTACCGTTAAACGTATTAACATGCTTTTTAAGTGAGGATGGTAAAGCCTATGGTCGCCCTGTTGGCGTTGCCCTAGATAAGCGCGGCGCCTTATTAGTGGCGGATGATGTAGGAAATATAGTGTGGCGTGTCACCGCTAAAACTAAAAAGCGGTAGAATAGTTGCCCTCAAAATAAACCGTTAGTGCATCAGCATTACAAAAGTCAACATTGGAATAAAATTGAAATTTAGATTTATCACGTCCGCCCTATTCATCATCATGTCAACTAGCGCGGTTGCAGAAGAGTCTGCAAAACCTAGCATATGGTCACGTGCGCAAGATTCACTGTCTAAAACATGGCAGTCACAAGATTATGAGCTGTATGTTCCCATTAACACATGGCATAACCGAAGCTACTATACCCAAGAAAAAATTGATGAATACAATGAGCGCCCATGGGGCTTAGGTATTGGTAAATATCGCTTTGATGAAGATGGTGACTGGCATGCCTTATACGCCATGGCATTTGAAGACTCTCACGATGAGATTGAACCCGTTGCAGGATATGGCTTTCAAAAAACCTGGCGCCCTGCTGAAGATGTACGTCTAGGCCTTGGCTATACCGTTGGTGTGACCATGCGTGGAGATATGCACTACATCCCTATTCCAATCATCGCACCTTTATTTTCAGTAGATTATAAAAAATTGGCACTGCAATCTACGTATATTTTTGGTGGCGAAGGTAACGGCAATATATTGTTCACATGGGTACGCTGGCAACTAGATTAATTTATTTGTTTAAATTCCGCTCAGTTTATTAGTATCACTCTAAGTAAAGGTGGATTTACTTAGGATTTTCGTAATCGCAGTGCATTAGTAATCACGGATACTGAACTTAAGCTCATTGCTAGCGCCGCAATCATCGGTGAAAGTAACCATCCAGTAAATGGATAGAGCACTCCAGCAGCCAATGGCACACCAAGCGAATTGTAAATAAAAGCAAATCCTAGGTTTTGTTTCATATTGGCAATCGTCTGTTCAGAGATAACTCTTGCTTGGGCGATGCCGCGCAGGTCGCCTTTGACTAGCGTGACTTGCGCGCTGTTCATCGCCACATCGGTGCCTGTCCCCATTGCAATGCCGATATCTGCTTTAGCTAAGGCTGGCGCATCGTTAATGCCATCTCCCGCCATTGCCACAATACGACCTTCGCCCTGTAGCTTGGAGACTAATGCCAGTTTATCGGCAGGTTTAACTTCACCATACACTTCAGTTATACCTAATGTGGCAGCAACGGCTCGCGCTGTAGTTAATCCATCACCTGTTGCCATAATCACACGAACTCCAGCTGATCTAAGCGTGCTTAGTGCATCTTCTGTTTTTTCTTTAATAGGATCAGACACTGCAAGCAAACCAGCCACCTGCCCATTAACGGCCAATAAAATCACGCTACTGCCCACGCTACGCAAAGCCTCTGCTGCGGATTTTAACGATTCTATATCGACATTTAACTGAGTCATCAACGCATTATTACCTAGTGCTAATTGCTTACCATCCACGCGCCCTGTAACGCCGATGCCAGTAATGGATTCAAAACTCTCAACCTTACTGAGTTCAAGTTTGCGCTCAAGCGCCGCTTGCACGATTGCATCAGCCAACGGATGCTCACTGCCTTGATCTAAGCTCGCAGCTAGGCGCAGTACTTCGTCTTCCGTATAGCCACTACATGGAACGGCGGTGTCAAATCGAGGTTTGCCTTCGGTTAACGTGCCAGTTTTATCAACAATCAATGTATCTACTTTGCGAAAGTTTTCAATAGCTGCAGCATCACGAAATAGTATGCCTTGTGTTGCAGCTTTACCTGTGGCGACCATGATAGACATCGGTGTAGCAAGACCTAAGGCACAAGGACAAGCAATAATAAGAACAGCGACCGCATTGATAAGACCATACACCCAACTGGAAGCGTGATTGATTTGTGGCCCAAATAATCCCCAGCAGAAAAAAGTAAGAATTGAAACACTCACAACGGCAATCACGAAATAACCCGCGACTTGGTCTGCCATTCGCTGCATCGGCGCTCTGGAACGTTGCGCCTGAACGACCATTTGAACGATGCTGGCTAACACTGTCTGCGAGCCCACTTTTTCAGTGAGCATCAAGATGGCGCCAGTGGTATTCATTGTCGCGCCAATCAGTTTGTCGCCAATGCGTTTGGTCACTGGCAGCGGCTCTCCAGTCAGCATGGATTCATCTACCGCACTGCCGCCTTCAAGCACAACACCATCGACTGGCACCTTCTCTCCTGGGCGTACACGCAAAGTATCACCAACATGAACATGCGTAAGCGGTATATCTTCCTCACCGCCATCGGCATTGATTCTTCTAGCTGTTTTTGGTGCTAATCCAAGTAAAGATTTGATTGCTGCTGAAGTTTGTGAGCGTGCCTTGAGTTCAAGAACCTGCCCAAGTAGCGTTAATGAAATAATGACGGCTGATGCTTCAAAATAGACCGACACACGCCCCATGCTCATAAAAGATACTGGGAAAATATTAGGGGCTAACGTTGCAACAACACTATAGATAAAGGCTGCAGAGGTACCTAGAGCTATCAGTGTCCACATGTTTGGGCTACGGTTAATAATAGATTGCACACCACGCTGAAAGAACGGCCAGCCAGCCCATAAAACGATTGGTAGCGTTAGCAGCATTTCAATCCAACTTTGTGTCGCCATTTCAAACCACTGTAAACGATGACCAACCATTGCTAGAAAGGTGACAATAACGGTTAAAGGTAAAGTCCAGATAAATCGTCGTTTGAAATCTGTTAGCTCTGGATTTTCACCATCATCAACAGTTGGCATTTCCGGCTCCAGCGCCATGCCACATTTGGGGCAGCTACCTTGATGATCTTGCCTCACATCAGGGTGCATTGGGCAGGTATAAATGATATGAACGCTATCAATAACCGTTGCTTGTTCAACGTTCGATTTTTCATCAGTCATTGCTGCAAATGGCGCCTTGGCATGCACCATAAACTTGGCTGGATTAGCGGCAAACTTCGCTTTACAACCAGCGTTACAAAAATAAACTGGCTGGCCTTCGTGTTGCAATACATGCGGAGAATCTGCAGTAACTGTCATACCACACACAGGATCTATTAAATGTGTGGTGTTGATTTTAGTTGCACTTGAAGAACAACACGAATGTGCTTTTATGGGCTCTACATTAACTTGCTTTAAATGGTTAGATTCCGATTCTCTCATCACATTTGCCCTTAGTAGCTGAGACTAAAATATTAACTTTAGATTGAGTGAAAAAATAGAATTTTTTGAAAAATTAAGTACGCTGTCGATACAGAATATCATCAGGCAATAAGCGATTCATTTCTGCTTTCACAACGGCGTAACACTCACATACGCGCTTTTCTAGCCCTGCTCTATCAAGTACAGAGATATGACCACGGCGATAATTAATAAGGCCTGCCCGCTGCAAATTACCCGCAGCTTCAGTAACCCCCTCACGGCGTACACCTAGCATGCCAGCCACCCACTCTTGAGTAATCACCAAATCGTTAGTTGGCATACGGTCTGAAGTGAGTAAAAGCCAGCGGCAGAGTTGCTGTTCAACTGAATGGTGACGATTACATGCAGCGGTCTGTGACATTTGTGTCATCAGCGCTTGGGTGTAACGCAATAACAACTTTTGCAACAAGCCACCACGATCAAATTCTTGTTTTAAGATACGCCTTTCAAGTCTATAAGCCTCTCCTGCTATCTGTACCACAGCCGAACTTGAGGTAGTACCACCACCCATAAACAATGATATACCCACCATCCCTTCATTGCCCACACCAGCAGATTCGGCGGATGAGCCAGACTCCATCACATAGTGCAAAGACACAATCGAGGTGGTTGGAAAGTAAGCATACTGTAACTGCACACCAGGTTCATAAATCATTTCTCCCAGTGGTAAATCAACAAGCTCTAAATTTGGCGCTAGAAATTCAAATTCAGCACTTGGTAACGCAGCAAGGAGATGGTTTTGACTGGTATTGTATTCACACAGCGGTAATTCACTAGTTTTTTTCTGTTGAGAGTAAAGTGTAGACATGTTTAGTTAGCCTCATTTTTTGAATGAATTGCCCCTATCAGTTCTACTCCTATGCCACGGTAGCCAACGAATCGGCAGTGTCCGTCAAACATAGGCTCACCGCTCACCTGAAACCTTCTTTGCAGCCCATCAGTTTCATTACGGTGAAAGACAAAATCTAAAAATGGTTGTCGTGCAGCGATTATTGCCTGCAATTTTCTTCGCTCAGCCTCATCCCAACCAGTTAATTGGGTGTTGCTTGATTCATCACCATTAGATTCTTCAATATTAGCATCACCTGTTAAAGCGCCAATATGAATGCCTAGCATATCACTTACTGGCCCTGAAATCTTGGTAAAGTTCATATTTTCGTCCTGTTCCCAATACCAGTCTGAGGCTAGCTCAGTCAAACTACGGTAGCGCGCTTCGCTTTCACGCAACTCAGCAGTGCGCTCTAGCACGGTTTGCTCTAGTACTTTGTTGTAATTCTCAAGCCTTTTATATAACAGGCGGACTTCCAGCATATTATGAATGCGCGTTTTGACTTCCACTAAATCAAATGGCTTGCTGACAAAGTCCTTTGCACCCGCCTGCAAAGCCCGTAGTTTATGATTAGGCTGCGCAGTGAGTACTAGTACGGGCAGATAAGCATCATCATGATTAGCTTTGAGCGCGTTCATCACCTCAAAACCATCCATAATTGGCATTTGCAAGTCGAGTAAAATTAAGTCGTAGCGATGTGTACGATGCATCTCAAATACCTTTTCAGGATTTTTGGTAGATGTCACCGAGGTATAGCCCGTTTCTGCCAGCAACTGCTCAAGCAAGCTAATATTGGCTTCCTGATCATCAACAATCAGAATGTTAGCGTTAAAAATATCTCGTTCAATAGTTTTCATGTCTAATCCTTTTTACTTACTCTTTATTCATACTAGCTCTTGCTTTGTTTTGGCAAACTTGAGTGCCGAATCCATTGTTTCCATGAATTCTTTTACCTTAATCGGCTTAGTCAGATAGCGGAAAAATCCAGCATCCAGACCTTTTTCAATATCACGCGGCATGGCATTAGCGCTAAGCGCGACCACTGGTATATGTGAGGTAAGCGGATCATCGAATAACATATCGAATGCATCATAACCACTAAACCCTGGTAAGTTGATGTCCATTAAGATGATATCTGGTAAAGCCGCGCGAGCCAACTTAATGCCTTGCCTAGCGTTTCTTGCGCTTAACAAACGTATGTCCGGTCGACGCGCAATGATGTCTTCAACAAGCATGAGGTTCGCAGGGTTATCTTCTACGTAAAGTAACGTATACAGTAGCGCATCGTGATGCTGCTGCTGGGCTGTTGGCAGTGGTAGCTGATGCTGATTATCTATCTCAGATTGACTGGTTTGGTCTAGCTCAATCCAAAACGTGCTGCCTTCGCCTACGATACTTTCTACGCCTATCTTGCCTTTCATTAAATCAGTCAGGCGCTTACATACCACCAAGCCGATGCCTGTGCCCTCTTCTTTAGTATTCTGTCCCAGTCGATTGAATGGCTGAAAAAGCTGCGTAAGCTCTTCATCCGTCAGACCTGCACCAGTATCTTGCACGCTGATACGCACGGTATCATGAGGTGTGATACTGCATTCAACAGTCACCGTGCCATTCACCCTATTATATTTAATGGCGTTAGAAAGTAAATTAATGACAATTTGCTTAACCCGTGTACGGTCACCCCTAACACAATATGGAACTTCAGGTTGCTTAAATATGACATTAATCTCTCGACTTTGCGCCTGCGGCTCTATCATGGCTTCGCACTCGTGCATCACATCAGCCAACAATACAGGTTCTAACGACAGTGCCAATTTGCCAGATTCAATCAGCGCTAAATCGAGCACCTCATTAATTAATTCCAGCAAATACCAACCAGCTTTCAGAATCTGATCGATACTTTTTTTCTGCGAAGCGGTTGGTGCTGGTGTGCCGGATTCAATCAACTGGGCAAAGCCTAGTATGGCGCCAAGTGGCGTACGCAATTCATGGCTCATGCTAGAGAGGAAATCAGACTTCGCTAAATTGGCCTTTTCTGCCACAAAAGTAGCGCGTTCAAGTTCAACATTCTTAAGCTGCAGTGCTTCATGAAGAGTTGTTCGCTCAGCTTCAATCTGCTTGCGTGCTGTATTATCTGTGCCTATAAGCAAGTAACCGATAATGGCACTTTGCGCATCACGTAACGCCGTCACCGACACCACTGCTGGAAAGCGGCTGCCATCCTTACGGATGTAGGTCAGTTCGTAGATATCCTCAATACCGCGAGAAGCCTTAAACACCAACGCCTCAAAACCTGGAGTAATCGCTGTTGCCAGCTCAATGCTCAATGTTTTAGCCCTTGCAATGACCTCTTCAGGGTCAGAAATCTCAGCTGGCGTGATTTTATTCATGACTTCATCGGCGGTATATCCCAGCATGCGCTCGGCACCAACGTTAAAAATCTGAATCACACCTTTGGCATCAGTCGCAATGCTAGAGAAGTTTTCACTATTAAAAATCGCACTTTGCAATGCGCCAGCGTTAAGTGCTGCTTCCTCTGCAAGTCTACGTGCGCTAATGTCTCGCAAGATGCAAGTAAAGTAGCGCTCACCACCAAGCCACATCTCACTCACAGCAATTTCTAATGGGAATGGCTTGTTATCTTTGCGCCAACCAATCACTTCGCGACCTAAACCAACGGCGCGTGCTTCATCGCTTGGGCTGTAATGTTTAAGTGAGCTATTACGCTGTTCTTGATCAAGTTCAGGAATCAGTACACTGAAATTCAAACCGGCGAGTTCTGCCCCGCTAAAACCAAACATTTTCTGAGCAGTTGGGTTAACCGTTTCAATGGTGCCATTACTCGCATGTAGCGTAATGATGCCGTCGGCAACGGTATTTAAAATAGTTTGTATAAGTGCAGTATTGTCGCGTAAAGCTTGCTGCACCGCATACTCTTCACTCACATTGCGGAACACCAAAACCGCACCAACGACCTGGCCTTCACGATCACGAATTGGCGCGCAGCTATCAGCAATATCGCACTCACTTCCATCGCGAGCAATCAATACGGTGTGGTTAGCCAACCCTTGTATTGTGCCTTCGGCCAAAGTTTCCATGACAGGAATAGTCGCTGGCAAACGCGTTTCTTTATTAATAATTGGAAAAACCTCGCCTATGAGTCGCCCAGCGGCTTCAGCCAAGGTCCAACCTGTCAGTTTTTCTGCAAGCGGGTTCAATAAGGTGACACGTGCATCAGCATCGGTAGTAATGACAGCATCGCCAATCGAATTGAGCGTAACTGTGAGCTTTTCTTCACTGTCTTGTAGCGTGGCATTCAGTTGACGCAGTTGCTTATTCGTACTTTCTTGAATCTCTAGTAAATGCTGAGTTTCTAAGTGCACTAAATTTCTGATTTTTTGTTGCGACTGTCGATAGATTAAATAAATAGAAGTCAGTGCAATCACTACCAATAGAAAAGCAAATTGATAATGCTTGATGCTTGATACAATGCTAGCAACTAGCATGGTGCGGCTGCTAAAGGCAGGAGTGAATCTCTTTTACGCATGGCCGACTCTCAATTTGAAGTATGAAGCTGAACAGATTTAACTGTGGATGGGATGACTAAGTAATTTAAAGAGCGAGTGAAGCTCTTTGAATACTGTTATACACCCTTAATCTACATCAGCCCCAATTTAATTTTAAAAATCCCAGTTTGCGCTATTCGACGTGATTTAAATGACTCATCATAAGATTTAGCCCTACATTTCATCCGTAGCATCAGCCGCTGAATTCTTCCAATTAAGATGCACATTGACACCCTTACGATTTAGAATTTTAACGGTTTTGGAAAATATGACGCCATTATGCTGGCTGGTGATTTTGTAAATACCGTTTTCCATATGCACAAATAGCATAGGCCCAGCATCTGCAACCTCTAACTTAACGTTGCCTTTTTTATCGGTTACGGTCACGGTTACATCAGAAATTGATTGCCCCTGTTTAGCCTCAGAAAAATATAATCGTAAATTATACTCACCTGCATGCAGGCGCATGTCGTCAGCTTCTTCCTGACCTATACCGCCATTGATATATGCGGGCTGCTCAGTATTCACTTCATCGGCATATGCTGTATTTGTGATTGCAAATATTGCCATCACGCCCATTAAACCAGTAAGTAAAGATTTAACTATTTTCATCACACTTATGCTCCTAAAGTAACGATCGAATCATCGGCAAATTGAAATCAAAATTGCCTTCTGTCTGAATATACCTAAGCACCATCAGACGTTCTGTGCGATAACGAACATAAAGCTAAAAAAACTACGAGGGGAATTTAATATGGCTAAGCCAATGTTTGGCATACGGAAAACTAAATAATACAGGCGAAAAACAGGCTTAGTAAAAACAGAAAGGACATTTACATAAACAAATCAAGTAAACTAATCTACCAAATGATTTTTAATCGCGTAGTGTGTTAACTCAGCATTATGGCGTAAATTCAATTTCTCAAGCATACGAGTACGATACATACTGATAGTTTTGACAGATAAAGCCAGCTTTTCGGCAATTTCACCTACAGTGAAACCTGATGCAATCAATGTCATGGTTTGAAACTCACGATCTGAAAGACTTTCATGTGGCGCTTTTTCAGTCTCCATACCGACTTGATTTGCTAAAATCTCCCCAACTTCTGGTGAAATATATTTTTTTCCTTTAGCAACAATACGAATCGCATTCACTAACTCTGATGAAGCCGTTTGCTTACATACATAACCCGCCGCTCCTGACTTTAAAGCACGTACGGCATATTGATCTTCTTTATACATCGATAGCATCAACACCGCTATGTGATGATTGACATGCTTAATATACTTCAATGCATCCATGCCACTGCGGTCTGGCATGGCTATATCCATCAAAATAACATCAGCGCCAGGCATGCAACCTAGCTTAATTGCCTCAGCCGCATTCTCAGCTTCTGAGATCACCTCAATATCATCTGTTTCAGCCAAAATCTGTTTAAGACCTGCTCTTAAAATGGCATGGTCATCTGCAATAATTACTTTGATTTTGTTACTTTTTGTCATGCTGATATCCGAGCAAATATTAAGGTTGTTATCACGGGCTTTAACGCTAAGCAAGCTTTAAAACGTCTATGTAATTGGATACAAGCAAACTGTGTGCCAGCCACTAATTATGGAGATTTAAACTGAAATTGCAGGCTGATAACTGAGTAATTTAAGCTGTTATAAACTTAAAAAATAGAATCTTTAAGCTAAAAACACAGAAATCACTTAGGCTTATTTGAAGCAAACTGCTCAACAATACTGCACAACACCTAGTGCCACTAAGATCTTGTCTTTATTGTTAAATCTTTAAGATCTTGTGAGTTTGTCTAAAGACAACTACACCACTTAAAAATGGTGTGTTTTTTAAAGTGTTAAGCTTGGTAGATAGAACGCTGTCGAAATCTGAACAAAACTTCAATAAAGTGACGAGATTTATTATCCATGTGACGAAATTTGAACTTGGATAAAGTTTTGTACTAATTTTTTGCATAAAGCTTTGGGATGGCTTTTCAACTACTCAACTGGCAGTTTAATCGTAATTACTGTGCCTTGCTTATTAGATTGCTGTACAGCAAACGTACCGTGTAAAGCAGTCACGCGCTCACGCATACCACGCAATCCAAACGAGTTGGATTTCAGGGTATCGCTAGACTTAATACCCACGCCGTTATCATTAATCGTCAAAATAATGTCATGCGCAAAGGCGCTCAAATCAACACTCACATGCGTTGCCTTAGCATGTTTTGCTATATTAGACATTGACTCCTGAAAAATTCTAAACAAAGTGATTCCTTGGTCTGTGGTCACTGAAATTTCTGACTGATTACAAGTGAATTTACATGTAATACCCAACTGCTTCTCAAACTCCTTGGCTTGCCACTCTAATGCTGCAACAATCCCTAAGTCTAAAACATTAGGCCTTAAGTCACTAGAGATTCTATGTACAGCCTCAAAAGTACTATCCAATATAGACTCTAAGCCTTGCGCCTGCTCAATAGTCACGTCTTGACCTTTAGATAGCTTGTTAATAATGGATGACAATCCCATTTTAATGGCGGTTAGATTACCCCCTAGGTCATCATGAATCTCACGCGCGATTGCGCTACGCTCTTGTTCTTTAATTTTTTGCATATGTGCGGTGAGTTCTACAAGCTCACGTCGCGACTTCTCAATTTCATGCTTAGCGTTTTTGCTTTGCGTGATATTGGTCATAATGCCTTCCCATTGGACTACGCCATTGCTCAGGACTCTAGGCACAGCACGCAGATCAAGCCATTTATTATCTTGCCAGCCATCAATCCAAACCTTCCCTTCCCAGTTCATCAAACTAAGGTTAGTGGTAGATTGCTCAAGACGTTTACGTAACACGCTACGGTCTCTTGCGTTCATCATGGAATACAACAAACTGGAGTCTTCTTTTAAGTCTTCCGCATTTAAGCCCAAGAGCGCTTTGCAACCATCGGTAAGGTGGATAAACTTCATTTCGCCATTGCTATCCAACTGGAATTGAAAAACCAGCCCTGGCGTATTAGCAACCATAGTTTGAGAGCGTGTTTCATTTTCACTTAAAACTTGCTTGGCGCCTGATTCTCCATTGTGCTGATCAACAGCTTCAGTGACATCATTTTTAATGATTAAGATAAAGATTTTTTTTGCCGACTCTAACACCATGAGCCGCAATTTATTATGCTTAATATTGCCGATAATAGGCGCCTGCTCTTGTAATATTTCAACAAAATAAGAATGATGACGGTGACTTTCCGCATGACTCTTTAACACGCTTTCACTTACGCCCAACAAGCTGTCCAAACTATGTTCAGCTAAGCTTTCAAGATCATAAGCTGTATCCTTAAGCGCGCTGTCACTCACATAAACAAGCTGCATAGAAGATATATTAAGAACGTAAACCTCATCGGTCACTCCCAGCAGTAGGGCGTCTAACAGTAGTGAGGTATCTGGCAATTGGGACAAATTAGCTACCTTTTATAAGCGTGAATTTACAATTTTTAAGTATTATCGATTAACACTCATCGTAATTCAAATTTGTATTAAGTACAAAATTATTAAATAAAATATAATAGGAATTAATCTCCAATCTAAGCAAGAAAAATTCAATTAATATCTTATGTAGGGGCTAATTTTTGCGAGCTATACTCTAAATCAACTTCAGTCATTACACGATTTTTACCAGATTTTTTAGCAAGATACATCGCTTGGTCAGCTCTATTCAAAATGGTAGCTTGCTCTTCAGTTTCCCTAAACAATGCAATACCCGCACTAAAAGTAATTAACAATCGCTCGTTATTACCTAAAAAGAACTGTTTGGTGAGCGCACGTTGTAATCGTGAAATCGTTTCAACCGCCGCATCAATAGTGGTATCTGGTAATAATATTACAAACTCTTCTCCACCAAATCGTGCTGCGATATCGGTTGGTCGTAAAGTTTCCTGAATCACTTTGGCCAAGTGCTGCAAGGCGGTATCACCCACGTTATGCCCGTAGTTATCATTAAAATGTTTAAAGTTATCAATATCCAGCAATGCCACACACAGCGAGCTAGCGCCGCGTTGTGCACGTGATATTTCCCTCAGCATAGCCTCGTCTAAACCACGGCGATTAAGCACCCCCGTCAATTGATCTATCGATACTTTTTCACTTAATTGAGATAACTCAGCTTGCAACTGCTGTATTTTCTGTTGTGCGACCTCAACCTCTGCTGTCTGCTGCATCATAGAATCACGAGATCGCACAATATCTGTTTGCATCGTATGCGTATCTTTCATTAAACCTTCTAACAAGATATTAATTTGTGCGATATCCTCAGTTTCAGCCAACTTATCAGCATACTGCCCTACTTTACTTTGATAGGTATCGGTCGAGTTAGTCATGTGGCTCAGGCGGTCAACAAACGTCGCAATCATACTTTTGAATGCATTTTTAGCATCGGCTAAACTATGTTTAAGCATGCCTTGTTTGAAAATGACTTCTTTCAGACTTCTCTCTGCATCGACAATCAACGCTCTATCTAGCGTACCGGAGATAATGGTTTGTACAGAAGTCACCTGTCCACGTACCCATTGATCATCTGCGACTAACTCACCAATGTTATCAATCAATAATTTAAGTAAATTCAATAAATCTTGTTTGATGCCCTCTTCATTCGCGCCAATTATTTCGACTCTTACCAACAGTGCTCTAAATTGCTTAACGACCGCCTGCCAATCCTTTAATTTACGTGCTTTTTCAGACAACGCAAATATCTGCTCAGCCTCTTCTTTTAGCTCTGGATAACCATCCAATCTCGGTATCAGCCCGTGATTGAGTGATTGTTTTAACATATCCTGCAACGCTCGAAACGTTTCTTGAAATTGGTCTGGTTCATAGCCAGGATTAAGGGTTTCTGGTAACTTCAAACTTGGCGTGTTTAACGTTGGTGCGACTAAAGCTTGGCTTTCCAAAACTGCGTCACCTAAAACCGCATCGCTTAAATTAAGCGGCTTGACTTCAGCTTGCTCTATAACCTCAATCGTTTTAGAAGCAGATGCATCTGACACACCATATGCTTTCCAATTATTAGCGAGTGCTTGCAATTTTTGCGCTAAAAGTGGATCGCTGCCAAAGTTAATCAGCACTTTTTCCAACGCTTCTTTTTTCCTTGCAACATCCAACCCCACTTGCTTAGCATCCCAATTTTGGATGAGCTCGCGAATCGCATCAGGCCACTGCTTGGATACCGCCACATTCGCATCCATACTATCGTTCAACAATATAGGCAAGTCAGCCCAGTTTTCTTGCTTTAATAGTTTGTCCCAGCGATTAATCCATTTACTTTGCTCGGTCGTTTCATTAGGTAGCTGTTTAAGTGCTTTTCTAATGGCTGATTCAGCAGTTTCTTTGACTGTAATGCCTGCTATTTCATTATAGATAAGCAAGTAATTATCTGGCGAAGGAACAACGCGCCGCAACGCCATTTGCTTAAAGGTTTCACGCGCTATATCTAGCGGTACGAGTGCAGGTTTGCTTGATTTACTTTGGTTAGACATGGCTTGGTTAATTAAAAAACTTCTCTCTAAATAAATTTAATGAAAGTCAATTGATTGAGTCCAAAAATGATATATCTAACATTTTCCCACTTATGTAAAAAATCAAATACAAATTTAGGAATGCTTTTATCTGTCTATTTTAGAAAAATATTCTTTTAAGCTTTGCGGTTTATGCGTCAAAGTATTGTAAAATTGCATTTGGCGGGCCTCCCCGCATTGTGAAGTAGCCAATCTGGTCAGGTGCGGAAGCAAGCAGCCACAACTATTAAGCAAGTGCCGGGGTAAGGGCTCGCCTCTTTATTTTTGGGCAACCTAGATTTTTGGCCAACCTAATTGTTGCTACATGTGAATTACATTGCGTAATCTAAATTTTCAGCTAAAGTTGAGCCTATGTCTTATCAAGTCTTAGCCCGTAAATGGCGTCCGAAATCATTTGAAACCTTAGTCGGGCAAGACCACGTAGTGCGTGCGCTGACCAACGCACTTGAACAAAATCGTTTACATCACGCTTATTTATTTACTGGCACGCGCGGAGTCGGCAAAACGACAGTTGCACGTATCTTAGCCAAATCACTCAATTGCGAAAAAGGCATTACTGCGAAACCTTGCGGTGTTTGTGACGCCTGTACAGAAATTGATAGAGGCCGATTTGTAGACCTGATAGAAGTTGATGCGGCCAGCAATACACAAGTTGATGCGATGCGTGATCTACTTGATAACGCTCAGTACGCACCAACATCTGGTCGATTTAAAGTGTACATCATCGATGAAGTACATATGCTGTCTAAAAGCGCTTTTAATGCCATGCTTAAAACGCTGGAAGAACCGCCAGCGCACGTTAAATTCATCCTTGCGACTACTGACCCGCAAAAAGTACCAGTCACCGTGCTTTCGCGCTGTTTGCAGTTTAATTTGCGCCAAATGGCAGGCACGTCGATTATTGAGCATTTACAGAATATTCTTGGGCAAGAAAACATTCCATTTGAGCCAACTGCACTTCACCTTATTGCGCGTGCCGCAGCAGGTAGTATGCGCGATGCCTTGTCACTGACCGATCAAGCAATTGCTTATGGTGGACAAACAGTCAATGAATCTGAAGTGCGCGCCATGTTAGGTGCGATTGATCAAAGCTATTTGTACCAACTCATTAATGCACTACTAGCTAACGATGGTGCCAGTATTATTGCGCAGGCTAAGTCTATGGAAGAACGTAGCTTATCATTTGAAGTGGCTTTGAACGATCTAGCGCAACTACTACATCAAATTGCAGTTGCTCAAACTGTGCCAGATAGCATTGCAGACGACTTGCCTGAGCGTCATCTCTTACTAGATTTAGCACAACGCATATCTTCGGAAACATTGCAGCTTTACTACCAAATCGCACTCTTAGGCCGTCGTGACATTAGTTTAGCGCCCGATGAGTTCGCTGGTTTCACTATGAGCTTATTGCGCATGCTGGCTTTTACACCAAGTGAAAGTGATCTAAAAAAAACGCTGAACAAAACACCAGCCGTCGCTAATGCAAATATAGTAAGTACAAATACAGTCAATACAAGTGCGATTGCCGCTGAAGCAAAAACTGTAACTCTACCAACTGTGACTGCTGCAGAACATCAAGTTGTGCAGAATGCTGAGCCGACTCCTATTCAACCTTTGAATACGCCAACCAGCCAACCAGACGTTGGATCTAGCGATGAGAATGCAGAGACGCAAAGCTTTGAGAATATCAATCAGACCCCATTCAACGGCAATTGGCGTGGCTTATTAGACCAACTCAAACTAGGTTTAGCACGTAACTTGGCGCTCAACAGCGCCCTACTAAGTTATGACGAAAATACCATGCGTTTTGCCGTGCAAGATAAAGACAAAGGCTTACTCAGCCCGATGTATCAGGACAAATTAAGCGCGGCTTTACAGCAGCACTTCGGCAGAAAAATTCGTTTAGAATTCAGCGTAGAAGGCAGTGTCAATACGCCAGCAAAAGAAGTGGCACAAGAAAAAGCGGTTGCGCAAGCTGGCGCTGAAAGTGCGATTGAACAAGACCGATTTGTGCAGGCTTTAATCAACGAGTTTGGAGCAACCATTATCCAAAATTCAATTAAACCAATCTAAAAATTATTAATTTATTACTAATACAAACAACTTAAGGAGATCAAAATGATGAAAGGTGGCATGGGCAATTTAATGAAGCAAGCCCAGCAAATGCAAGCAAATATGCAAAAGGCGCAGGAAGAGCTAGCTAATATCGATGTTGAAGGCATTGCTGCCAACGGTCTAGTTAAAGTGCTAATGACCTGCAAAAATGAAGTAAAACGCGTGACTTTGGATGATAGCGTGATGGATGACAAAGAAACTTTAGAGGATTTACTCGTCATCGCATTAAAAGATGCAACGGCTAAAGCAGAAGCGACTTCATCAGCTCGCATGGCGAACTATATGCCTGCAGGCATGAAATTGCCGTTCTAATATAACGACTGTATTCGCCACACTTATTAGCTATTAATGAAAAATCCTCCAGCACTTGAACAGTTGATTGATAGCTTACGCTGTTTACCCGGTGTCGGGCCAAAGTCTGCGCAGCGCATGGCGTATTATCTCTTACAACGCGATAGAAACGGTGCCAGCGCACTATCGGCTGCCTTAGAAACCGCCTTAGAGGTCGTTGATCATTGCAAGTTGTGTAACACTTTTAGCGAGCAACCCATTTGCCCATTATGTGCTGCCGATAATCGCGATAAAAATTTGCTGTGTGTGGTAGAAATGCCTACAGACTTGTTAATGCTGGAAAATACACATGCCTTTATGGGCATGTACTTTGTGTTAATGGGTCGATTATCCCCGCTTGATGGCATAGGTCCCAAAGAAATTCATTTAGACAAACTCATTAAACGCGCGCAAGACGGATTAGTGAACGAGGTCATTCTTGCTACTAATTACACAGTTGAAGGTGAAGCCACTGCACATTACATCAGCGAATTACTTAAAACACGTGGTATCAAAACTAGCCGTATCGCGCGTGGCATGCCTATGGGTGGTGAAATTGAGTATGTAGATAGCGGCACGCTTGCACAGGCGATGATGGAACGACGTAATGTTTAGAGTAACTCCAATTAAACTTTAGTCTAAATGGCTTAACAAATCTGCAGGCGTTTTAATTACTATATCGGCATTCCATTCAAGCGGTTTGTCCGTTTCTGCAATGTAGCCGAACAAAGCCACAACTGTTTTCATACCGGCCGCCTTACCCGCTTGCACATCGCGTTCGGCATCCCCTACATAGATACAGTCACTTGCCTTTGTTGCTATTTCCTCACACGCCATCAATAAAGTGTATGGTGCAGGTTTAGGCTGCGACGCATCATCACCGCACACCAAGCATGCTGAACGTTCGTATAGGCTTTTACTACCCATATTGACGGCTTTAGTTAAATCTACAGAGAATCGTCGAGGCTTATTCGTCACGATGCCCCATTTAACACCTCGTGCATCCAGCTCATCAAGCAGGCCTGCGATACCTGCTAGCAATATCGGCTTACTCGTAAAGACTGTTTCGTATAAATCCAAATACTCAGTCTTTTTAGCTTCAAAATCATCATCTTTTGGCGTGATGCCAAAGCCAAGTGCTAATAACCCACGTGAACCATGTGAAGCTACAGGCCAAATAACATCATGAGCCAGCGCAGGCTTGCCATAACGAGCCAGCTGTATATTTAAAGCTAAACCTAAGTCATGGGCGGTATCCACTAAGGTACCGTCTAAATCGAATAGAACTGTCTTCATGCTGCTGATTTAATGGTGTGCAACATGTAATTGACTGAAACATCATCACCTAAACTATAGTGCTGTGTGATTGGGTTATAGCTCATACCCCGCATGACAGTGACATTTAAATCTGCCTGCCTAGCCCAACTAGATAACTCTGAAGGCTTAATAAATTTAGCATAATCATGCGTACCTTTAGGCAATAAGTTCAACAGGTACTCTGCACCAATCACCGCAAACAAATAAGCTTTAGGATTACGATTAATAGTCGAGAAAAATACCGACCCACCTGGTTTTACTAGTCGCGCGCAAGCCGCAACGATTGATGCTGGATCAGGTACATGTTCAAGCATTTCCATGCAAGTCACTACATCAAAACTGGCAGGCTGCTGCGCCGCTAGTTGCTCAACTGCAATGTATTGATAATCAACTTTTGCACCACTTTCTAACTGATGCAATTTTGCAACACTGAGTGCCTTCTCACCTAAATCTATACCGACAACTTCGGCACCTTTAAAATACATAGATTCAGACAAAATTCCACCACCGCAGCCTACATCAAGCACACGCTTGCCTTTCAGGCTAGCTAATTCATCAATCCAAGCAAGGCGCAATGGATTAAGCTCATGCAACGGTTTGAACTCACTATTTTTGTCCCACCACTTGTGTGCAAGTTCACCAAATTTTTGCAACTCCAAATGATCTGCATTGATTGGTTTTTCTGTATTCATTGCTGGAGTCGATTCCATATTCATCTCTAGCTCATCCCTGTATTCATATTAGTTTAATCGGCAAACTTGCGTATTAATGTTTATGCAGTTGTAGCTTTGGTTGCCACATATTGATGATTTCTTTTAATTCTAATGGTTCAATATTGGCATAAAGACCATTGCTATAGCGCAGCTCACCGGTAACCCAAGTGTGGCTCACGTGCTCGCGACCGCAGGTATATACCAAATGTGAAATGGGGTCATAACATGGATTTATAATAGACTCATTCAATTTCACCGCAGTTAAATCTGCAAGTTTACCTATTTCAATCGAACCAATTTTATCTTCCAAGCCCATTGCTTTGGCGGCATTGATGGTTGCCATTTCTAAGGCCTGATGTGCTGGAATAACCGTCGCATCTTCGCTCATACCTTTTGCCAACAGCGCACTTAAACGCATTTCCGCAAAGAGATCTAATCGATTATTACTGGCAGCACCATCCGTACCTAGGCCAACATTCACCCCTTTAGCTAATAACTTCGATATAGGTGCTATGCCGCTAGCAAGTTTCAAATTAGAGCTTGGGCAATGCGCAATATGACAACCAAATTCAGCTAACATGTCTATTTCGCTATCTATCAAATGCACACCATGCGCTGCTAGAAAGTTAGGCCCTAACAAACCTAATTGAGCCAATCGCTGTAATGGCCTTAAACCAAACTCCGTTTGAGATTGTGCTATTTCATCACGCGTTTCATGCAGATGCGTGTGTATACCAAGCCCTAATTGTTCAGCATACGTTAATACCGTTTCAAAAGTTTGATTCGAAACTGTGTAAGGCGCATGCGGAGCAATGCAAGTTGAAATCAATGGATTGCCGCGCCAACTATCGTGCGCATCAAAACCTTTTTGTAAGTAATCAGCTGCATCTGTCGCATATGCAGTTGGAAACTCTAATACCACTAAGCCTAAGTTTGCGCGTATACCAGCTTGGCTTGCTGCAACAGACGTTGCTTTTGGATAAAAGTACATATCATTAAAACAAGTAATACCACCGCTTAACATCTCAGCACAAGCCAATAATGAGGCGTCTTGCACATATTGCTCAGACAACACCGCCTGTTCAGCAGGCCAAATATGCTCACTCAGCCAAGTCATGAGTGTTAAATCATCAGCCACACCGCGCATTAAACTCATTGCAGCATGCGTATGTAAATTGATTAGCCCTGGAATCAATACATGTTCTGTTAACTGAACTATCTCATTTGCCTGATAAAGATCAGACGCTGAAGTTATTGCACAAATATCAACAATCTTTCCAGACTGAATCACCACAGATTGATATTCTAAAAGCGTGTTCTTGGGGACGATTGGGCATAACCAACGTGCCTCTATGACTAGGTCAACTTGTTTTTTCATCTGCTTATTATAACGATTAAAGGTATAAGTTTAGAACTTAAGTTTTGAGATTAGGCCAATAAAAAACCCCGCAATTGCGGGGTTTTTGTTAAATCTAATAAAACTTAGTTACAGCCAACTTCTTTTGAAGCTTCGCCTGTAATTACAACACGACGGTTAGGTGCTAGGCAAGAGATTAATTTCTTACCTGTAACACCTTTACATGCTTCAACTGGCTCTGACTCACCTTTACCAACAGAAGTAATGATACCAGCATCAACACCTTGAGAGACTAGGTATTCTTTAACGATACTAGCACGTTTTTCTGAAAGTTTTTGGTTGTAAGCTGTTGATCCAATGCGGTCTGTATGACCTGTAACAATAACTGTTTTTAGTTCAGGATTAGCTTTAATTTTAGCAACAGTATCATCTAATATTGGTTTAGCGCCATCTTGTAATTTCGCTTTATCAAAACCAAATAGTTTTTCTGCGCTAACTGTAACAGTTTCAAGATTTGGTTTACATGCTACTGGAGCAGGAGCTGCTGGAGCTGGCTCAACCATAGGCGCTGGCGCTGGAGTTGGCTCAACTACTGCTGCTGGAGCTGGTTCCGCTGCTGCAACTACTGGCATAGGTGCTGGAGCACCAAAACGGAAGATACCGCCGAAGTTCAATAAAGTATTAGCAATGGTTTGTGAGTCGCTTATAGAACCACCAGCTGCGGATGCATTAAATGCAGCACGACTCCATTGCTCACGCAAATCAGCTTGGAGACCAAAACTATCATTAAATAAATATTGAGCACCTAAACCAACGTTACCTAACCAAGATGTTTTGCTACCATCAACATTCACACCTGGAATTGTGTAATCAACATTATTTCTAGCAACGCCTAAACCTGCTAAAAGGAATGGACGGAAATTACTACGACTAAACATATAAAGTGCATCTAAACCCAAAGTCGTTTGTTTGTAACGACCATCAGAGCCTGCAATACCTGTATCACTTGATAACTTACCTGCATCTGCATTAGCACGGTTATATCCAATACCACCTTGAATATCCCAGCTATCGCTTAACTCTTTACCTAGCTTAAGAGATACGCCGCCGCCGTTATTTGCATCCAAATCACCATCAGTACTCATAAAGTTAATACTTGGAACAGCATACCATGCACCGCGGTACATATCTTCTGCTGAAGCAGCAAATGCTGCAAGGCCTAGCGTTGCTGCAACTGCAAGATTAATAAGATTTTTTTTCATTCGTCTTTACTCCTAATTAAAATACTTCTTCGGGCTATTAAAATCTAAGATTTCATTAGGTTCGATATTACGCACCACTAAGGTTTAGCGCAATCATAAATGTTTACAAATCAATGTTATTCAAATGTTTTAGTTGTTTTTTTACAACAAATTTACACTATTTTACGAACCGCTTTTATTTTAGCTGCATCGAGCGCTAGGTTACGTTGATTGTCATTGCAAACACCACCTCTAAAACCGATATAGCTTGGACTTATCTCTTTAATTAATGCCACGTGTTGTGGTTTTAAAGAGCCCGCTAAGCCTAATTGCAGGTTATGTCCAAGAACTGTTTTTGCAAATATCGCTCTTTGCTCTTGTGAGTAATAATCAAGCAAAGTAAGTCCATTTTTTTTTGCGGTATCTAACATAACGCCCATAAAACCTGCATATTTAATGGCGGCAATCAAACCCTGTGGGTACATGGTTTCTGCAAAAAGCACGGCTATAAGCTTTGTACCAGCATGCGCAACTGACTTAAGAGCATCCAAGCTGAGTTGGTAGTCATCTGTTTGGAAAAACCCAATTTTAATGATGTCGACTCCTGTTGTAGCTAACTGAGTTACATGCGCTAACAACAACTCTGGCTGCATAGGTAAATCACCTATAGTTGCGCTGGTAAGTTTAGCATCTGCATTTTTTGTGTTTTTTACATAAGTAACAATCGCTTGAATTGTTTCTATAGGCAAAGCGCCTAAAGCGCCTAAACTGGGTTCTTTTAAGTCAATAATATCAGCACCATTTTCCAAGGCGATTTGCGCTTCTTCAATAGTGGTCACGCTAATTAGCAACTGCGTTGTATTTAATTGCGATGCATTGACATTAACTGACATGGCGGAGCTTATAGGTGCATTCATGCGAAGTTCTCACCTGCTTGTTGTGCATAAAAATTTTCTACCTTTTCAGTGAGCCAAGTCCATGCTTGTAATTCACGCTCGCCTGCAGTCTTATCTACCGCAATTTGCAAGTATTGCATTTCAGATAGCACCTTATCTTTAGCTAACATATTCAAGCGACTTGCAAGTACGGCAAGCTCAATTACCGCCGCTTGTGCTCGATTGAAGCCTAGAAATGACTGATGTTGTACCTCATGTACCACTTCTAAAAATAGCTGTGGACGTAGAGCATCTTCATTAATTTTGACTAATTTTAATTCTTTATGCGCTAAAGTTTCTGTCAGTCTGTAACCTGTTATTTTTTCCGCAGGAGTCAGCGACCACGCTTGCTGTTTAGTTAAAGCGCCAGCAAATACACGTACATCATCGGTCAAATTCATCACTGCTTGTTGAGTTGCAAGAATATTCTCCAGCGTGGTGGAAGGCTTATAAGGCGAAATGACAACTAAGCCATCTTGCATTTGTATGCCAAATGGCGTGATATGGACATCGCCTTGGCTAGTCACTGTGCTAATAATGGTTTCAAATATCATATTTATTTAAGCCTTCTTGCTAGCCTCTTTGCGTTCTTTAATTGAAGCTTCACGATGCGCCGTTTTATTTGTTTGTTCTTGAGGCTTAGTATCTACGCCCCACTCAAGTTCTTGATCTTGCACATAACGCTTCTTAAGTTGCCATGCAATCTGCGCACGCGCCAACTCCACGCCTAAATAAAAAGCATGTGATGCATCATTATCCACCTTTAAATGCTGATACAACGCGAAAGGATCGGTGCTTTCATGTATACCATCCCGGTTATAAATATGCACGCCGTTTTCAGTCGCTTGTATGCGAAAGCTCGGATCTTTAATCATACCGGCGATTTCTTTTACCTCATCAGTACTATAAGTAAATGGACGCCTATCATGCAAGCCAAGCAAGCCATTAGTATAGCCACGCGGCAACCTACCATCGTTTTTTGCCGCATGCATCATACGCCTAGCGACATCGGCTTCTGCAACGGCATTGACTGCATGCGCGCTTACAGAAGTAGCTAATACTGCATTAATATTCAGCTCACTAATCATACCAAATAACAGCGCGTTAATGCCTGTTGTATCAGCATCAGTGAGCTCAGTAAGGTTACCAATCCCCATCATCATTTGTATCTCAGGATATTTTTTACGTAACTTTTGATAGCGTACAATTGAGTTGGTTAATCCAAAATGAATCGGATCTAAAATCGCATCGGCAATAAATGGCTTACCAGCCTTTAAACAAGCCTCGATAGCTCTATATAGTGAAGGCAAACTATGTGGCTTGGCTGGGATTAGGATTGGCGTAGAGGCTACTTCCGTTGCTACCCATAATGTTTTTTCTGTGAGGCTAAGTAAGAAATCTGCACCCGCATGCCCTGCTGTAAGTAGATCATCCGTATGAAGTGAATCCACGCTGACTTTAAAATCTAAGGCTTTAAGCGCTTTTACGGTATCAGCCAAATGCAGAAATGGCACTGCTGGCAGACAACCCAAATCAATTACATTCGCACCCTGCGACTGATACTGTTGGGCTTTTTTAATGATGTCATCCACACTTAAAAAAGGCGCATCTACGATTTCTGCAAAAATCTGCACGTCATATCGGCTCAAATCTGGCGTCACACCCGCATGACCAAAGTATTGTGGTAAATCTTTTAAATCGTTGGGGCCGCGCTCAACAGGTACGCCATACTGCGCCTCCAATTGGCTAATATCACCAAGGCATAAGCCAGGTAAAATCACTTTATCCGCATCACCTGTTTCTTTAAGTCTACGAGCAATTAATTCGGGAGTCATCAGCGCGGCGACTGAAACACCAATTTGCTGAATGCGATATTTGAAAGGAGGCGTTTTAGGGTTGCTTTGAACTTCTGCTAATATTTTATGCAGGCTTTTCTCAGCCAATTTACCTGTTAGAAACAGTAAATTTTCTGCAGGCTTTTTATCTTTAGTTGCGGATTTCATTTAAACGCACATGAATTGCATGTGTAAGCGCAGCAATGTCTGCTACCACTTGTGTTGCTTCAAAATCAGCGAGCTTTGCCACGTTTTCTAAATCAATTTTACGCGGATAAACTTTAACGACATTGTCACGCGGCGCTTCCGATTCGAGCTCTGGAGCTGTATCGCAAGCAAATACAATGCTAGCAACACGCGTTTTACCAGCCTGTGCGAATAAATTAGTGACTAAAGAATCTGAAAAGCCATAGGCCATTTTAGCAATAGTATTGGAAGTAGCAGGTGCAATCACCAAAGTGTGATACTTACCTTCATAAAACAGCTCAACAGGTACGCTGCTTGCCGTTTTATCTTGATACACTCTATGCCCAGTCGCGTCTAACTGCACTTGAAAGCCGTATTGTTTAATGATTTCAGAAGCCGCTTTGCTTAGGAAAATATCAACATTATCCAGCGTAGCAAGAACCGCTAAAGATTCGCGCAAATAATGGCCGGAACCTGTAATAGCCCATGCTAAGCGCTGCGTTTCTGAATTTACCATTGCTTGAGTAAACTACAATTAAGCGAACGGATGCTCAATCACAATAGTTTCATCACGCTCTGGGCCTGTAGAAACAATCGCAACGGGCACACCACATAAAGCTTCAAGACGTTTTAAGTAGTTTTGTGCATTCTTCGGCAAACCATCCCAAGTTTTGACGCCAAAAGTATTTTCTGACCAACCTGGCACAGTTTCATAAATTGGTTTGCAACCAGCTACATCATCCGCGCCGATTGGAAGTAAATCAATTTTCTTGCCATCTAACTCGTAACCCGTACAAATGTTGAGCTCTTTAATACCATCTAACACGTCCAACTTAGTGATACACAAGCCTGTTAGACCGTTAATCATGGCTGAACGGCGTAAGGCTGCAGCATCAAACCAGCCGCAACGACGTTTACGTTTAGTCACAGTACCGATTTCTTGGCCTTTTACTGACATTTGTGTGCCAGGTGCGCCTTCTGTATCGATATCTAACTCACTTGGGAAAGGTCCGCCACCAACACGCGTGGTGTAAGCTTTAGTGATACCTAAAACATAGTGCAACATATTGGCACCAACACCCGTACCGGCTGAAGCTTGACCAGCGATACAGTTACTTGAAGTCACATACGGATAAGTACCGTGGTCAATATCGAGCAATGTACCTTGTGCACCCTCAAATAGTAGGTTTTCACCACGTGCATTAGCAGCATAAAGTTCAGCAGAAATATCGCTAATCATTGGCTTTAAAGCAATAGCATGTTGCATACTGGCATCATATTGCTGATTAAAATCAACGGCTTTCGCACCTAGGTAATTAGTCAGGACAAAGTTGTGATAATCAATCACTTCTTTTAGTTTTTCTGAAAAACGCTCTGGGTAGAATAAGTCATAAACACGTAAAGCGCGACGTGCTACTTTATCTTCATAAGTTGGGCCAATGCCTTTACCTGTTGTGCCGATTTTTTTATCTGCGCTACGCTTAGCTTCGCGTGCAACATCAACAGCAACATGATGACTTAAAATCAACGGGCAGCCAGAGCTAACTTTTAAGCGACTTTTAACTTCCAAACCATCTTTTTCAAGCGCTGCTATCTCACCTAGCAAATGTCCTGCATCTAGCACTACGCCGTTACCGATGTAGCAATTGATACCAGAACGCACGATGCCTGAAGGCACAAGATTGAGTTTGTAAACACGTTGCGCATCGCCCTGACCTACTACCAATGTATGCCCAGCATTGTGACCGCCTTGGAAGCGCACAACACCTTGCGCATGGTCAGTCAGCCAATCAACGATTTTGCCTTTACCTTCATCACCCCATTGTGTGCCGATAACGACTACGTTTTTTGCGATGTGCTTTGTTGCTGTATTTACCATGATATTTACTTTTTTACTTAAGTTTAATTGTAGGGTTTAATTATAGGGTTTAATTGTAGCTCAGGTTTAACCCGACATTTTTCGTGTAATTTTGTTAAGTCGGGTTGAAACCCGATCTACATAGTGATTAATCTACTATTTATCGATGGCAACTACATGCCAGCCAGAATTGTAGTGCACAAGCTTTCTATCGCAATTCAATTCATCAAGATTTGACTCAAATCCTGATAACTCTTGAATCACTATTTGCCCATCTGCTCTTAAGCTGTCAATTTTAACAGATAAACTGGCATCATCATTAGCTGGTGCAAATATCGCCATATTTGGCTTAGCTGGTTGCAGAGCGGTTACCACGCCGCGTAAATCTAAGCTAAATCCAGTTGCTGAGCGTGCGCGACCAAATGCTTGACCAACTTCATCATAACGCCCACCTAGCGCTAATGGGCCTTTGTAGCCTTGTGCATAAGCGGCAAATACGATACCGCTGTGATAGTGATAACCACGCAACTCGCTTAAATCGAAACTTACTGTAACATCCAAACCTTCTAAAGCCGTGCTTACTTGGCTTAAACTTGCCAAAGCCTCTTTAATGGCAGCTGTGTTAGGTAAGACTTTTTCTGCTTTAGTCAGAATAGATTTATCGCCATTTAGCTCAGTTAAATGCAACAAAGCCTCGCGAGTGGTTTTATCTAAATGCTGTGAAAGTGCAGCAACGCTTGACTGATCTTTGCTTTGCAAAGCCGCATATAACTCTTGTTCTAACTGCGATGCTACTTGGCTAGCTTCAATCAAGCTACCAAATATATTCACATGGCTAAAATCCATGTGCAATTGGTCAATGCCAATGGCTTGCAAGGCTCTAATAAGTAAGCGTTGAATTTCAATATCGCTAGCAACGCCTGCATGGCCGTATAACTCGGCCCCCAGCTGCAGCGGCTCGCGCGTCTGCGCTAGTCCATCGGGCTTGGTGCGTAACACGCTGCCTGCATAACACAAGCGGGTAATACCTTGATGATTCAATAAGTGCGCATCGATACGTGCCGCCTGTGGCGTCATATCTGCACGCACACCCATCAAGCGACCCGTGAGTTGATCGACTACTTTAAAAGTTGCTAAATCTAAATCGTGACCTACGCCCGTAATCAACGACTCCATGTATTCCAGCATCGGTGGAATGACATATTGATAACCATGCACTTTGAATAAGTCTAATAAAGTGCGACGCAATGTCTCAATTCGAGCAGCTTCGGCAGGTAAAACATCTTCAATATATTCTGGGAGTAACCAATTACGCATTTTTCATCATCACTTTTTTTATTACTATCGTGTTACTTAAATTATCAAGTCAGCCGTTATTTGCTTAGCAAAAACAATATTAATCCGCCAATCACTGACATTAACCCAACAAAACGTAACTGACCGTCTTTGAGTTCTATCATGCGTTTAAAAGTATCGCGCCAGGCTTGTGGCAGCAATAATGGCAATAGGCCTTCTAATATCAACATTAAGCCTAATGCCATTAATAGCGTGTTTCCCATTTAGAAATCTTTATTTTTTAGCAGGACTTCGCATGTATTTGAAGAAGTCAGAGCCTGGATCTAGCACCATGACGTCGCTCTTATTTTTGAAGCTATTTTTATAAGCTTCTGTGCTGCGATAGAACGCATAGAACTCAGGGTTTTTACCATAAGCTTGATTATAAATCGCAGCTGCGGAAGCGTCACCCTCACCCTTGGTTTTTTGCGCATCACGATAAGCTTCGGCAATGATCACTTCACTCTGCTTGTCTGCATCGGCTCGGATTTTTTCAGAAGCAGCAGAACCTTCAGAGCGCAACTGATTGGCAATACGTTTACGCTCTGCAATCATACGGTCGAATACTGATTTACTAATATCTTCAGAATAATCCACACGTTTTAAGCGTACATCGACGACTTCAATACCCATTTGGCGGGCTTCTAAATCAGCGCTTTTACGTAAGCTATCCATCACTGCATTACGCTCACCGGCAATCACATCATGTACGGTACGTTTACCAAACTCAGCACGTAGCCCTGCATTGACAACGTTTGAGAGACGATTTTCAGCAGCAGATTCACCACCTTCTTTAATTGAAACATAGTATTTTGCCGGATCGATAATGCGCCATTTTACAAACGAATCAACCAACATGTACTTATTCTCGCTGGTATTAAATTTAGCTGGCTCTTCCCAATCTAAAGTCACAATACGGTTATCAAACGTCTTTAAATCATCAATAAACGGCATTTTAAAGTACAGGCCTGGCGATTTTTTGACGGCCACGATTTCACCCAAACGCTTCACTACCACAAACTCAGTTTGGTCTACCATATAGGCCGATGTGGCTAAGAATACGATGCCAACTAATGCTAAAACTAAAATACTTGTTATATTTTTCATTATTTTTCGCCTATCTACTTTCTCTATCACGACTGCGGAAAGCATCACGCGAGCGATCCACTGTTGGATCTGCCACTGGTGCCGCTGGCGTGTTCAGTGACTGCAATGACTGAGACTGTTGCGGTGCCGCAGCAGCATTAGAGTTCATCAACTTATCTAATGGCAAGTACAGCATGCTGCCTGCTTTTTGATCAACCACCACTTTACTTACGCTAGATAAAATCTGCTCTTGCGCATCTAAATACAAGCGTTGACGCGTAACGTCTGGCGCATTGTTATATTGCGCTAAAATTTGCTCAAAACGGCTAGCATTACCGCGTGCTTCGCTTTCAATTTTAAGTTTGTAACCTGCAGCTTCAGCTAATAGTCTTGAAGCTTTACCACGCGATTTAGGTATCACGTCATTTGCATAGGCTTGGCCTTCATTCACTTGGCGTTGATTGTCTTGGTTAGCTCTATTTACGTCTTCAAATGCTTCTTGCACTTGCTCAGGAGGCTGCGCACTTTGTAGTGAGACACTGATAATATGCACACCAGTTTTGTAGCTGTCTAATATCGTCTGCATACGTTGAGACGTATCAGCTAGGCCTTTTTGCAATAAATCATCGAGCTTATTTTTACCAACCACTTCGCGAATCGCCGACTCGGCAGCCGACATCACAGCATCATCCGTTGCACGATTGTTAAACAAGTAATACTTGGCATTATTAAGGTTATATTGCACAGCGAACTGCAAATCAATAATGTTCTCATCCTCGGTCAACATTAAAGCTTCACGCGGTTGTTTTGTTTTTCCACCGCCACCTTCACCCGTAGTTCTATAACCCACTTCTAAACGGCGGACCTGCTCCATATTGACTACGGTCACCTTTTCAATTGGATACGGTAAATGCCAACGTGGGCCAGGCTCTGTGGTGTCATCAGTCATTTTACCAAAGCGCTGAACGACGCCTTTAGAGCCAGAATCCACCATATAGAACCCCGTTGCTAGCCATATGAGTAATATGACAGCGATGATTGGAAGAATAGGAAGGTTAATGTTTCCACCATTCGAGCTAGTAGGCTGACTACCGCCACCTTTGCCGAACATATTATTAATCTTGCGGCTTAAATCACGCATGACTTGATCCAAATCTGGTGGACCTTCATTATTTCGCTGAGCCCATCCGGGAAATTTAATCATTTAAAACTCCAAAGAAACTTAATCGTATACATACCACTTAAAGCTAAAAATTCTGACCATTCAAGGTATTTCAAGTTGCATTCAAGTCAACGCCATTAAACTTAAGGCTAAGCATAAGCACTTTCCTCAGTACTTAGTTTATGCAAATATTGGCTGTGCTCTGCCATAGCCTGTCTTAACAAATCCATTCCCTCACCTGTGCTAGCCGATGCGTGTATGGTTGTGATTCTACCATACTCATCTCGGCTGACAGAGGGCGGCAGACCGACTCTATCTATTTGGTTGTGTACTAAAATCTGTGGCACATTGGCTGCACCGATTTCTAGCAACACTTTATTGACTTGCGCAATTTGCTCGTCGCGATTGGTGCTTGCGGTATCGACAATATGCAGCAATAAGTCCGCTTGAGCGGCCTCTTCTAAAGTTGCGCCAAAAGCTTCAACCAAAGCATGAGGTAAATGTTTAATAAACCCAACGGTGTCTGAAAGCACTACTGACCCAGCATCCGCAATATAAATTTTATGCGTTGTTGTATCAAGCGTTGCAAACAACTGATCAGCCACGTAAATATCGGCCTTGGTTAGGCGATTAAAAACTGTAGATTTACCTGCGTTGGTGTAGCCTACCAGCGAAACTGTCATCACATTAGAACGCTTGCGCGCCCTACGCTGCATACCACGTTGCGCCTTGAGCTTAATAAGCTTTTCACGCAACTGTTTAACACGCACTCGCAACATACGACGGTCTAACTCTAGCTGCGTTTCGCCGGGACCGCCACGCACACCAATACCACCTTTTTGACGCTCTAAATGCGTCCAGCCTCTGACTAATCGCGTAGACAAATGCTCTAGTTGCGCCAACTCAACCTGCAACTTACCTTCATGGCTCTGTGCACGCTGGCTGAATATATCGAGAATTAAACCCGTTCTATCCACCACGCGGGCTTTTAGCAAGCGCTCTAAATTACGCTGTTGCGAGGGGGATAAATCATGATTGAATACTGCGATATTAGATTCACTAGCTTGCATCATCTGCGCTAATTCATCAGCTTTACCACTGCCGATAAAAAGCTTGGCATCGGGTGTTGCTCGTTTGCCTTCAATTGTGCCGCGTATGGACAAGCCTGCGCTAATGCTGAGTTGACGAAGTTCATTTAAGCTTTCTTCGTAATCATTATCGCCAAAATCAACACTTACCATAATGGCAGCATCGCCGCCACTTGGCCTTTCAAACATATCTTTCAACGGTAATTTACCAGTCCTGTTTAAGCTTCATCTTCTGGCAAACTAACGTTGACCATGCGCGCTGGCACGATGGTTGAAATCGCGTGCTTATAGACCATTTGAGTCACAGTATTTTTTAGCAAAATCACGTATTGATCGAACGAGTCAACCTGACCTTGCAATTTGATGCCATTAACGAGATAGATGGATACAGCGACGTGTTCTTTACGTAAGGCGTTAAGAAATGGGTCTTGTAACATTTGCCCTTTTTGAATCATGATGTCTCCTATTGCTTGGAGTTAAATAAATACTACATAGCACCAGCTACATTACTGATGTTACTCTTGTTGAGATTTAGAACAATGCAATTCGTTCTATTTTTCTATCAAAATATCAGAAAATTCTAAAGCACTTATTGAATATGAGGTGATAGGCTAAAATTTCAATAGCCTCCACCAATATTCACATGAAATTTAAAGTACTATTTAAGCGCTGAATTAATTCTAGCCAACACTTCATCTTTACCCAACAGCGCCATCACTTGATCGATACTTGGTGATTGTGCAATGCCAGTCAACATCACTCGTAAGGGCATCGCTACTTTAGGAAATTTCAGTGAATTACTAGTAACAGCAGCTTCAATCTCATGATGAATAGCCTCTGCTTGCCAATCAATACTGCCCAATGATTGCGTCAGCGCAGCTAAAATAGGTTTAATTTCTGCCGTTAAATGCTTTTCAGCGGCTACTTCATCTATCACAGGATTCTGATAAAAATATGCGATGCTAGCAGCTAGCTCATTTAGGGTATTTGCACGCTCTTTGTACAAATCAATCACTGCAGATAAAGCTGGCTGTTCACTCACTGTAACGCCAAGTTTAGCCAATCGCTTAGTAATATCTTTAACCAAATATGCGTTATCCGCTTGTTTAATGTAATGAGCATTTAGCCAATTCAATTTTTCAGTATTAAACTGTGCGGCTGATGGCGTGATGTGGTCTAAATCGAACCATTCTGCAAACTGTTGTTTACTGAATACCTCTTCGTCACCATGGCTCCAGCCTAATCGCGCCAAGTAATTAATCACCGCTTCTGGCAAATAACCGTCATCATCATATTGCATCACACTCACAGCACCGTGGCGCTTAGAGAGCTTTTGTCCATCATTACCTAAAATCATTGATAAGTGCGCATATTGTGGAATAACGATTTTTGCATCCAACTCAGCCAGCGCTTTGAGCATATTGATTTGACGCGGCGTATTATTCACATGATCATCACCACGAATGACTTGAGTAATACCCATGTCACTATCATCAACCACTACACAGAAATTATAAGTAGGTGTGCCATCAGCGCGAGCAATAATCAAATCATCAAGTTCAGCATTGGCGATTTCGATGCGACCCTTCACCATATCATCCCAAGCTACTACACCATCTACTGGGTTTTTAAAGCGAATAGCCGGTGTAATACCTGCTGGCGGCGTAGGTAAGGTTTTTCCTACCTCTGGACGCCATTTTCCATCATATCTAGGCTTTTGCTTATTGGCCATTTGCTGTTCCCGCAAAGCATCAAGTTCTTCACGACTTGAATAGCAGTGATAGGCAGTTCCAGCAACTAGCATGGTTTGAATCACTTCTTTATAGCGATCCATACGCTGCATTTGGTAAAAAGGACCTTCGTCATAATCCAACCCCAACCACTGCATACCATCTAATATTGCTTGCACTGCTTCCGGCGTACTACGTGCCACATCAGTATCTTCAATACGCAGAATAAAATCCCCGCCATGCTTTTTAGCAAAAGCCCAAGAGAATAAAGCGGTACGAGCACCACCAATGTGCAGAAAACCAGTGGGGCTGGGAGCAAAACGAGTACGAACAGTCATATTTAACAGTAGCTTACATTAACAATAAAATGGTTATTTTATCATGCGCAGGTAAATAGCTCTTATGTAATCAGGTTTATATCCTCTATAATTTCACATAATTTGTACTATCTACGCCAATCAATCAAACTTAAAGAACCTACAACTGCTGGCACACTACTTGCTTTTATTAATACATATTCGTATTTTAATCATTAATTAAAGTATAAAAAACATACCAAAAATGGAATTCTTTAGAAAAATCTTTAACCACTCTCCATCGTCAAAGGCCGAAATGGCCTTTGCATGGGGCAAAGAGTTAGATGGTATGGATGATGTGTCTGCAATTGAGTATGCAACACAACAACTCAACGCTGATGCCAAAAAAGATATTTTTAATGACGAGCAAAACATAGAAGCATTGTTTGCAATTGACGAAAAAATACACATTATTGTCGATAGAATCACATCTCACTACATCAATATCGACAACTTGAGCATTGAACTAGAGGAACGTATTGCCAATGCTGTGTTTTTATATCATCGCCAGCTTTACCTTATTTACAACACACTGATTGATAATTTAGCACCCTTCCAACCACAATCTTTAATCGTGATGTTGGCGCGTGCCATTAACAATGCAACACAAATGATTAAATGGCGTTTTTACAATTATCAAAGCGCCCCAGCGAATGTCTGGCTGCAATTATCTAAGCTTTATTTAGTCGCTGAGAAACAAGCCATACTTGATAGTTATGTAAGAGCTTACCCAGATAAAGAAATCACTACGTTGTCCTCTGCCTACATTCAGGCTTGCATGCTAGGTAGTTTAGAAAGCTTAAGCTTTCAGCGTAAACAAATTGAATTGGTGAGCAAAATGCTAGCCTATTGGACACCAAAAATTCTTATTCAAAGCACATATGATGAGAATAAACATCTATTTTATGTAGATACTGCGAGTGATGCAGCTGCAAAACGCATTAGAAATTTCAAACCTTTACCGAGTTATCGCTATTGGTGTTTTGACAGTGTGAATCTAAAGATTGAGTTATGTCTTTCACTGATTGAATACAACATCCTGCCCAAGCAGCAAGAGATGAAAGATTTTATTAGCAATCAATATGCTGTGCCTACTTTGGAAATTTTAAAAACAGAATGGTCGCGTGCTGAATATAAACGTCAACGCAGATCGACCGAACGTGCCAAAACGTCCAAATATGCAAGCACTACTTATGGCTTTGAATACACTTGCTATCACATCAAACAGCATGAAAACATGCGCATTCAACGCGTAGGCAAATCTTATCAAGGCAACAAATCGTTTGATGAGCGATTAGCCACGCACTCATTGAGCAAGGATCAGAATGGTCCCAATGTCATTTATTTAGACTTGGGTGCTGCTCAATCTAAAATTATTGATGAGTGCCCTAAAGGCATCGGCATGTATACGAACAAGCCTGCGAGTGAAGTGAGCTTAGGCATGTTAATCGGTGTGACTATAAGCGACCAAAAGGACGCTACTAAAATCGGTGTGATTCGCAGCATAAAACCTGTCATAGGTAATGAGTTGCATATTGGCATTGAACTATTAAGTACAACTGCTTTTTGTGTAGAGGCGCTGAATGTTAGCGCTGCCACTGCCAAAGCTAAAAATGTTGCTGAAAACAGTTCAGTAAAAAATACGCCTATTGTCACTAGAAAAGAATTCAACGAATCTGTAGGTTTTAATGGCAATGTCAACGAGACCAGCTTTACCTGCTTATATCTACCAAGAGAGTTTACGATTCCTCAACATGAGTCATTGCAACTTGAGTCACTAATAGTACCTCGGCTGCATTACAACAAAAACGATACGTATAGAATCAATATTTCTGGCACTGATATGTTGGTTAAGTTTACCGAAACTTTAGAACATCATGACAATTGGTTACGCGTTATTTACACGCAAGTACTAGAAAGAAAAACGGCAGCTGACCTCTCCTTAACTTAAGAGGGTTAAGCCGCCGTCCTCATTCATGAGTCAATGTTATTTAGCTTGACTTTGCACTTCAGCTTGCCAACCACCACCTAGCGCTTTAAATAAACTGACTGTAGCTGCCAATCTTGCCTGACGACTTTGTACGTAAGATAAAGCTGAGTCGTTATAAACACGCTGCGCATCCAATACATCCAAGTAGGCTGAATAGCCTGATTTGTAGCGATTTTCAGACACATCTAACGCTTTTTTAGCGGCAATTTGGCTTTTATTAAGTGCATCTTCACGTTCAGTATTTTGACGTAAATCCACCAAGGCATCGTTCACTTCTTTAAACGCCGTTTGTATTGCGCCTTCATAGCTCGCTAATGCTTGCTTTTGTTTTGCACTTGCCTGATCAACCTTAGAGTTAAGCTTACCTGAATCAAATATCGGCAAATACAAACTTACGCCACCCGTCCAGATACGTGCTGCTGACTTCAATATATCACCCAACTCCAAAGACTCACCACCTAAACCAGCGGTGAGTGAAATGGTTGGATATAAAGCGGCTTTCGCCACGCCGATATTGGCATTGGCAGCAATCATCTGCTGCTCAGCCTGAGCAACATCTGGCCGGGCTTCCAATAGCCTAGAAGGCAAACCAGCAGGCGGCGTTGGTGGAACTGGCAATGCCTGTATGTCAGCACTGGCGATATTAAGACTCAAATCACCAGTCAATGTAGCGAGCTGATGCAAACTCAATGCTCTTTGTCGGGTGAGTTCAGCCAATTGAGCACTTAGGTTTGCACTTGCCACTTCGGCCTGATACACATCTAAAGCTGATGCTACGCCACCCTCTAAACGGCGTTTAGTCAAACCTAGACTAGCTTCACGACTTTTCATGCTCTCTTGCGTAAGCGTGATTTGCGAATCTAAACTACGCAAGGTCAAATAATTGGTAGCGACCAAGCCTGATAATGAAAGCGCAACAGTATCTTTTGCATATTGACTAGAGAGTATTTGTGCTCGCACTGATTCTTTGGCACGACGCAATTTCCCCCAAAAATCAATTTCGAAAGAAGTACCTAACTCGGCTTTGTAGTCATTGCGCGGATTCGTCGTGACAGGATTTCCACCCAATTCCGTCACGCGTGATCGATTGGCACCTGCATTCAAATCTACTTGCGGCAGCGTTGCTGCGCCAATTTCCCTCGCTAAAGCATCGGCCTCTTCTACACGTGCAACAGCAAGTTTAATGTCAGTGTTGCTTTGTAAAGCTTTGCTCACCAAATCATTCAAAAGCTGATCTTGATAAGCCGTCCACCAAGTTGATGATACTTTGCTTTGCGCCTGATCTGCCTGCTCTGAGTATTGGCTAGGCACAGCCAATTGTGGGCGCTCATAATCAGGCCCCACAGATTTACAGGCAGAGAGCAACGCCATTGGTACTAGTAAACAAATAAGTTTCATTTTAAAAAGGTTTTTCTTATTCAAAGTTAATTGTTGCATCACACTGTCTCCTGCTTATTGAGATCTGTTTCAACATGTCCATGGTGACGCACATGCTTGCCAGACAACCAAGTAAAGAACAGTGGAATGAATATCGTCGCAACAAACGTCGCCAATATCATACCGCCGAACACGCCTGTACCCATTGAACGTCGCGCGGCAGCACCAGCGCCAGAGGCAATCACCAACGGTACGATACCTAACACGAACGCCATTGATGTCATGACAATTGGTCTGAACCTCATTCTAGCGGCTTCAAGTGCAGCTTGTGCTACAGGCATACCAGTTTCCATTTTTTGGCTAGCGAACTCCACAATCAAAATCGCATTTTTGGCCGCTAAGCCCACTAGCGTAATCAAACCAATTTGGAAATAAATATCGTTTGGCATGCCACGTAACAACACAGCCAACAACGCACCTGCTAAAGCAAACGGCACAGCCATAATTACAGCCAATGGTAATGCCCAAGTTTCAAATTGCGCTGCAAGAATCAAGAACACCATGATAATCGCAAACCCAAACGCCATAATTGCCGCTGAACCTGTACGTTTTTCTTGGTATGCCTGACCTGTCCAAGCAATTTGGTAGCCTTCTGGCAAGTTTTCTGCAGCTACTTTTTCTACCATTTTAATGGCTTCACCAGAACTAACACCTGGCGCACCGCCACCTAACACTTTGGCTGAAAGTAAGCCGTTATAACGCTCTAGCTGCTCAGCACCTACAATGTTGCTCACTTTGCTTAAAGCTGAAAGCGGTACCATTTTCCCTGCATTTGAACGTACATATACTTTACCTAAATCTTCAGCTTTCATGCGGTATTCAGCCTCAGCTTGTAACTGTACTCGGTAAGTACGGCCAGATTTATTAAAGTCATTCACGTATAGCGAACCCATCGTACTTTGTAAAGTAGCGTAAATATCCGCCACTGGTACACCTTGTGAAATGGCTTTAGCTTCATCAACCTCAACAAACAATTGCGGAACAGTTGGGCGGAAAAACGTATTGATACCCGCTAACTCTTTTTCAGCTTTTAGTGCATCAATAAAGCTATTCACAACTGTTGATAAATGCATAGGGTCTGTATCACTACGGCTTTGCACATACACCTCAAAGCCACCTGAGCTACCTAAGCCACGAATCGCTGGTGGATTAAACGCAATAGCCATCCCATCTGGCTGCTGCATACCAATACCAAACAGTTTACCAACAATACCTTCTGCTGTAGTTTGACGTTCTGCCCAATCAGTCAATCGAACAAACATCGTAGCTGCACTAGTTTTGTTACCGCCACCGATCAAGTCAAAACCATATACCGCAAACTCATGTGCTACTGCAGGGTCTTTTGCAATCTCTTCACGCACAGCCTGAGTCGTCTTAGTAGTTCTACTCAACGTTGCACCGTCAGGCATAATCACTGCTGTTACCACATAACCCTGATCTTCTGCTGGCACAAAGCTACCAGGCACAGTTCTCAGTAAAATAACCACTACGACAATAATTGCGCCAAACACAAGTGAGCCAATAAATTTATGATGCAAGGTTAAATTAACTGTTTTTGCATAGAAGTTAGTCAACTTCAAAAAGCCACGGTTAAATGGTTTAAAGAATGCTGATTCCTCATGCACTGATTTTAACAATATTGCACATAAGGCTGGGGTTAGCGTTAGTGCCACAACACCTGAAATCACCACTGCGACCGCAACAGTTACCGCGAATTGGCGATACATTTCACCGGCAATACCACCTAAGAACGCAACTGGCACGAATACCGCACAAAGCACTAATACAATCGCGATTACTGCGCCAGATACTTGCTCCATTGATTTAATCGCAGCAGTAATCGGCGACAGTTTTTCCTCTGACATGAGCCGCTCGACGTTCTCCAGCACCACAATCGCATCATCCACCACAATACCGATGGAAAGCACCATCGCAAATAACGTCAGCGTATTGATGGAGAAACCGAATATCCACAAACCTGCAAATGTACCAATCAATGAAATAGGCACAGCAATAAGAGGAATTAAAGTCGCGCGCCAGCTTTGTAAGAATAGGAATACAACTAGCACAACCAACACCATCGCCTCACCTAAAGTTTTTACAACCTCAATGATTGAAGACTTAACAAAGTCACTGGTATCGTAAGGTACTTCCCAATCCACACCTGCTGGAAAGCGTTGTTTAAGCTCAGCCATTTTGACTTTAATAGCATCGGCTGTATCAAGCGCATTAGCACCTGTTTGTAAGAAAATTGGAATACCTACGCCAGGCAAACCATCCAACGCCGTACGAACGTTGTAAGTTTGTGAACCTAACTCGATACGTGCAACATCTTTAAGGTATAACACACCACGTGGACCATCAGCACGGATAATAATATTGCCAAACTCGCTAGGGTCAATCAAACGACCTTTAGCCGTTACCGTATAAACCAATTGCTGTGTTGAAGGTGAAGGTTCTTGACCAATTTTACCCGCTGCATACTGCGCATTTTGTACTTGTATGGCATTGGCAATATCCGTAGTCGTCACACCGAGTTGCGCCATACGGTCAGGTTTTAACCAAATACGCATAGAGTAATCTTGTGCACCAAAAATGTTAGCATCGCCCACACCTTTAATACGTTTGATTTCGTCCAATACATTAAGCGTCGCGTAATTACTTAGATAAAGCGGGTCATATTTCTTTAACTTATCAGTCAACATTACGACTAGCAAAATGTCGTTTGAGCGCTTTTGCACCACCAAGCCTGTTCTACGTACTTCATCAGGCAAACGTGGCAAGGCAATGTTCACGCGATTACTCACGTTGAATGTCGCCTGATTCACATCTGTACCTACTTCAAACGTAGCAGTAATGGTTAATGTACCGCTAGAGTCAGCGCTAGAGTTAAAGTAAAGCAAACCCTCAACACCGCTCAACTGCTCTTCAATGGGCGCAGCAACTGTTTTAGATAATGTTTCAGCACTTGCACCAGGGTAAGTAGCAGTAATCAGCACTGTTGGCGGCGCAATTTGCGGGTATTGTGCAATCGGTAACTTCAGCGCCGCGGCTAAGCCTGCCAGCACTATGATGATAGACAAAACGCTGGCAAAAATAGGCCGTGTGATAAAAAATTTGGTCATATTAGTTCTCGTTTAAACTTGGTTTAATCTTAAATCTTGTTTTAATCTTAAATATTATTCATTTAAGTATTATTAGTGAGACTTACTTCGCAGCGGCTTCTTTAGACTTGTCAGCTGCTACAGGCGCTTCCCCCGCAGGATGTGGCGCAACAGCAGCCCCTGGACGCAATTTAATGACATTATCAACAATTACTTTCTCACCAGCTTCAAGACCACTTAATATCACCCAGTCTGTCCCTACCCAGTTACCAACGACGATAGGTTTAATAGTCGCCTCGTTTTTGTCATTCGCAATGTAAACAAACTTACCTTGGTCATTAGTTAACACTGACGTTTGTGGCACAACAAACACGCCATCTTTGTGACCAGTAGTGACGCGAACACGCACAAACTGACCTGGTAACAGGCTCTTATCAGGATTTTCAAACGTTGCGCGTAATTGCTGTGTGCCAAGTTGAGGATCTATGCCGCTTGCAGCAAAGTTCAAAGTGCCTTTTGAAGGGTACTCCTTGCCGTTTGCCATGATAAGCGCCACTTCTTTTACATTAGATGGCGATAAATGTCCGCCTAATTGCGCTAACTCACTATCAGACAAACTGAAACGCGCCCAAATTGGGCTTATTTGACTCACTGTCGTCAACAAACTAGTATTAGCATTCACTAACGCGCCTTCTGAGAACTCAAAGCGTCCAGCAATACCTGAAAGTGGAGACGTTACCGTAGTGTAAGATAGATTCAACTGCGCTTCGCGAACACCTGCCTCAGCTTGCGCTAAAGCTGCACGTGCTAATGTACTATCAGAACCAGCATTATCGGCCTCACGTTTACTAATAGACTGTGACACCAATAAACCATCTAAACGTGTTGCTTCACGTTGCGTTTGCTCTACATGAGCCTGCTGTTGCGCTAACTGCGCTTTAGCATTTGAAAGCGCAATTTGAAATGGCACAGGGTCGATTAAAAACATAGCTTGACCCGCTTTAATTGGCGAACCTTCTTCAAATAGTTTTTTAAGCAAAATGCCACCTACGCGAGGACGGATCTCCACTTCTTTTGCACCTTCTGTTTGTGCAACTGCTTCGGCACTAATCGGCACACTAGTTGCTTTTAATTCAATCACACTGACAGGCATGGCTGGCATGCCACCACCGGCTTGTGCAGCAGCATCATTTTTCTTACCGCAGCCATTTAAAGCTAAGCCAACCATCAGCGCGATTGTAGTAAGTTTGACTGCACCTGCGAATGATTTCGTTTTAAATAAATGTATTTGAGGGCGTTGTTTCGCGTCGTTGAATAACATTGTTGGCTCCACTTTTTAAATTGATTACTTTAGTTTAATTGATTACTTAGCCAATTGATTGCTTAATCAAATTAGCTACTCAGCTATTTCGCTTAATTAATTACTCAGCTTAATTTTATCTACGCCAATGATTAATATAGCATTTTTATCATTTAGCAGAAAATTTCACTTGCTTACATTCTTGTTTGTATGTATATTATATACAAACAAGAATGTATGTATATATATTTTACAAATATTTAACAAATTGATTTGGGTTACCTAATTCATATTAAGTAAACTACTTAAATGGCGAGAACAATTTAAATGGTTAGAAAAACTAAAGAAGATGCAGAACTCACGCGAAAACGCATTATTAACTCAGCACGCGCAGTATTCCTAGCGCGCGGCGTAAGCCGATCAACCTTAGAGCATATTGCTGCACACGCAGAAGTCACGCGTGGCGCCGTGTATTGGCACTTTAAAAACAAAACTGACATTTTCCACGCCATTCGTGACCAAGTCTTCCTGCCTCTTATAGACCGCATGGATGACTCACTTACCTTAGCTAGCGACGAAGATCCCCTCACCCAAATTGAAAACAGCCTTTGTGTCACTTTCGATGATCTCAATAACAACATCGAAATGCGTCAAACGTATGAAATCATGATGATTAAATGCGAATACGTAGATGAGTTCTCTCTGGTTCTGCAACAAATTCTTAGCAACTGCTCTAGCATCACCGGCAAAATAAAGCTCGCCTACGAGCGCGCAGAACAGCAAAATCTACTCGCTTGTAAACATACACCTCTAGCCCTAGCATTAGATACCCATTTGTTTTTTGGCGGCTTATTGCATATGTGGGTGAAAGATGCTGATGGCTCAATGTTTAGGAATCAAGCCAAAGAACTCATCAAATCTCACATCAATTTACGTAGAAAACAGTAATTATTTGCGAAACACTTGTTAATCGCCAAGCATGACTATATTATCAGCGTGACTGACAATATAGAACCATATCACTATGGTTAGTCCAGTTCTTGGAGGCGATGTGAAAGTACAAATTGGCGAAATCTACGGTAAGCAAACCTCTGCTAAATTTGTCATGTACAACGTCATAAAAGTAACGCCATCGCTAGTCACATTACAAAACATCGACAATCCATTAAGCCTGTTTGAAATCACCACTCAAAAACTCGCAAGTTCAGGTTATATCCGCCTAAGCCAAACACCATTCATAGATTTAGAAGCAACAACGCCAAAACGCCGTAAAGCCACAAAAAAACCTACGCGCTGTCCACTCACTTTCGACTTTTTAGAAGAGCGCGCTGACAGTCAGCGCCCTGCTCCAATTCACCAAGACTTATTCGCTTAAACTTTCACTGCAAAGTCGGCAACCCTAACGCCCAATAAGCGCGCGGTTTCCAGGTCAGCTGGGTTAACTTCATCGGCACTTGAATCCGCTGGCGATGACATCAGTGCACCACTAAAACCACCCAAGGAATTAACATCGCTACGCGTGCTGGCTTTCATGCTAGCGGGCATTAAGCCTGTGCCTATCCAAATGCCAGAATGCTGCATCGACAATGTCATAAAGTAGCTAATGGTAGAGGCTTTATCACCGTTTAAACTGGCCGAATTTGTAAACCCAGCAAAAATTTTATCTTTCCATTTTTGTGTAAACCAAGCCTTAGAGCTAGCATCCGCAAACTTTTTGAACTGCCAACTGACAGAGCCCATGTAAGTCGGTGAGCCCATGATAATTGCTTTAGCTGCATCCAATTTATCCCAATCTGCTTCGGTAATTTCACCGCTTTCACTAATTGCAACTAAATCTGCTTTTGCGCCTTCTGCCACGGCTTCAGCTTGTTTCTTTGTGTGGCCATAACCACTGTGGTAAATCACTACAACTGCCGACATATGATGCTCCTTTTTATTGATTGTTTAAAAGAATGAGCAGAGTATAATCTCAATAGTAACTTTTAGTAAGTAGGCACCAAAATATCATATAGGCACTTTTTAGATACCTATAAAATAACGAGATTAATTATGGACGACTTAAACATACACAACTTAGAAAATTTAGACAATCAACCACAAGCCTGCGCATTCAATGCAGACTGTCCAACGCGCTTGATACTCAATAGAATCGCGGATAAATGGACGGTATTAGTGATGATATTGCTAGAAAGCGAAACCAAGCGCTTTAGCAACCTACAACGCGAGATTGGCGGAATTTCACAAAAAATGCTCACGCAAACCCTGCGTGGCTTAGAGCGTGACGGCTTAGTCAGCAGAAAAGTATATGCCACCGTACCGCCAAAAGTAGAATACTCACTCACTCCGCTAGGTCACACGCTTAAAGACTTACTTTATGCGATTAAAACGTGGTCTGAAACTAATATCAAAGAAGTGCTAGCCGCGCAAAAGAGTTACGACGAAGTGAGTTTAAAATAGTGAAATGTGCATAAAACACCTGCCCTGCGACCCATGGATATTGGCTCGCAGAGGGGTGAAAACAACGTACAACAGAACACCCTTTTGCTGTTTTGTTATACGCTATCCCAACTAGTCATAAACATATTCACTTAATTCCGCGGTGGCCCACCCCGTAAATCATGCCCATCCGCACTGTAAATCTCAACTTCAACAAAATCTCCTGGCGTTAAACCATCGGCATCTTCCATATACACCACACCGTCAATCTCAGGTGCATCGGCTTTAGTACGGCCTATCGCCTCAATATTACCCTCAGAATCCTGCACAATTTCATCCACTAAAACTGTTTGGATACTACCTATTTTGTTGTGTAATTTAGCCGCACTAATGCGCTCTTGCACTTCCATAAAGCGGCTTAAGCGCTCTTGTTTAACTTCTTCTGGCACTTGGTCTGGCAACTCATTGGCTTTTGCACCATCCACAGCAGAGTAGGCAAAACAACCTACTCTATCCAGTTGCGCTTCTTCTAAGAAGTCTAACAACATTTGAAAATCGTCTTCAGTTTCACCTGGGAAACCTGCAATGAAGGTACTTCTTACCGTAATATCTGGGCAGATTTCGCGCCATGCTTTAATGCGCGCGAGGTTATTCTCTGCGTGCGCTGGGCGTTTCATGGCTTTCAAAATACGCGGGCTGGCATGCTGGAATGGCACATCCAAATAAGGCAAAATCAAGCCGTCTGCCATCAATGGAATCACCTCATCTACATGTGGATAAGGATAAACATAATGCAAGCGCGTCCAAACACCTAAGTCACTCAAGCTTTGACAAAGCTCAGTCATACGCGTTTTCACTGGGCGACCATTCCAAAAGCCCGGACGGTATTTAACATCTACGCCGTAAGCAGAAGTATCTTGTGAAATCACCAAAATCTCACTCACACCAGCTTTGACTAAATTTTCCGCTTCGTTCAACACTTCACCAATCGGACGGCTGACTAAATCACCACGCATGCTCGGAATAATGCAGAAACTACAACGGTGGTTACAGCCTTCAGAAATTTTAAGGTAAGCATAATGACTAGGCGTTAACCGTATGCCTTGTGGAGGCACTAAATCAATAAATGGCTCATGCAATTTTGGCAAGTTAGCATGTACAGCTGTCATTACCTCTTCTAAAGCATGTGGACCTGTTACCGCTAGTACACTTGGATGCGCAGCTTCGACTACGCCCTTTTTCGCGCCTAAGCAGCCAGTCACAATTACTTTGCCGTTTTTAGCAATCGCTTCACCAATCGCATCAAGCGACTCCTCAACCGCGCTGTCAATAAAACCACAAGTATTGACCACAACTAAATCGGCATCTTCGTAGCTACCTGAAATTTCATAGCCTTCTGCGCGCAATTGGGTGAGAATACGCTCTGCATCTGAGCCCGCTTTAGGGCATCCGAGAGAGACGAAGCCAACTTTTGGATTTGATAAACTCATTTTAAAACTCACATTTCTAATTTAAATAGGGTGAAACTAAAATTAAAACGTCTAAACTAGACTAGGCGCTAAAAAAATTTAAGTGCGATGCATATGTTTTATATGTGAGTGCTTAAATTTTTTTAGCAACAACGTATAGTGACGACGTTTTAGTTTTTAAAAACTTTTATGTACATTATTGCAATTGCTTGGCTATACGTCACAGTCCTCATGGCAGCGACTGAAAAAACCATTACAGCCGGCTTACTCACCTTTATGTTTTACGGGCTAGCACCGTGTGCATTGTTGTTATGGATATTAGGCGTCAACCATAGACGCTTTAAAAAACACCAAAAATCTTTACTCGAGGAAGAAGTGAGCAACCAAGATGGTGCTGACACCAATCGAGATGAGTAATACTTGCGCGATCGTCGCTTTTAATTCGGTGCGTTTATGCAAACCTGGAATCAAATCTGCCACAGCGACATAAAGCAAGCTAGATGCCGCCAAGCCTAAAATAACAGGTATCCAGCTTTGCACATATTGCAGCGCATAATAAGCCATCAAACCACCGACCATCGTCGCGACACTTGAAACCAAGTTAAAAATTAAGGCCTGTTTCTTCGTATATCCTGAATGCAGCAAGATTAAAAAATCGCCGACTTCTTGCGGAATTTCATGCGCAATAATCGCTAATGCAGTGACTAAACCTAATTTTATATCTGCCGTAAATGCTGCCGCAATCAAAATACCATCAATAAAGTTATGAAAGGTGTCGCCTATCATAATCATCAAGCCACTACGGCCGCCATCATGTGTATGAGCATGGCTATGCGCGTCGCTTAACAATATAGTTGGCTGCTGCGCGGTGACTGCGCGATATTTAGCACCACCTTCTTTTTCCGGGTGAGTGACGGGGCAGTTTTCTTCGGTATGTACCGCATGTACTTCACAATGATCGCCGTGACAATGACGCCAGATGACTAGTTTTTCTAATACAAAAAATAATAGCAAGCCAAATAGTAGCGTTGCAGAAACCTTTTCAACACTGCCTGCAATACTAAACGCATGCGGCAAAATCTCTAAAAATACAGCGCCTAACATAGCCCCGATGGCATAGCTCACCAGCATGGGTACCCATGAGGTACGCACGTTAAGCGCGAACAATGCAGCCAAGCAAACACTCAACACTCCACCCAATAAGCTAGATAAGACAATCCAACTAAGTACAGATAATGGTGCAGAATTGATGGCTAGGTTTAACATAGAGTTTCAAATAAGGTGTTTTTAACAAACTGACGAAGTCAGCATTATACTGAATATATTCAAGCAAAGTCTTAGTCGTGTTTGATTGCTTGTTAAAACCGTAATCATCCCAACATAATGCGATATATCAATCTATTAGAACGATTAAGCTTACATAATGAAAAACCAAGAAAATATCACGCGAATGCCAGCCATCTTTATCGGGCACGGCAATCCAATGAATGCGATCACAGACAACCCATACCGTGATGCTTGGCTGGTTTTGGGTCAGAGTTTGCCCAAACCAAATGCGATATTACTTATATCTGCGCATTGGCAAACGCGTGGCACACAAGTTTGTGCAGTAGAAAAGCCGCAAACCATACACGATTTTGGCGGATTTCCTGCAGAGTTATTCGCTCAGCAATATCCTGCCCCAGGCTCACCCAAATACGCAAAAATGGTATGCGATTTATTTCCCGACAATAAAGTAACAAGCACCTTAGACTGGGGCTTAGACCATGGCGCTTGGACAGTTCTACAGTCGCTTTTCCCTATGGCTGATGTACCCGTTTTTCAGCTTAGTTTAGATGTAAATTTAGACTTTGCCGAGCATTTTAAGTTAGCTAAGCAGTTAGCAAGCCTACGTGAACAAGGGGTGATGATAATAGGTAGCGGCAACATCGTACATAATTTAGGCAAGCTCAACATGCAAGGCAAAACCTCTGAATGGACAATTAGCTTTGATAATTACATTAAAAAAGCGTTGGAATCAGAAGATGAAGCCGCATTATTAGACATCTCTCGCGCTGGCGATTCAGCAAAACTTGCGGTGCCAACTGATGAGCATTACTTGCCATTGTTATACATTGCTGCAATAAGGCATGCTAACGACACCATGCAGTTTCTTACTGAGAGCTATGATCTAGGTGCTTTAAGTATGCGTAGCGTGATTTACCAGTAAGCAACTGAATTACTAGCTGCTAATTAGCCAGCCAAATCAAACTAGCCATGCGCCCTGTGACGTTATCGCGCCTGAATGAAAAAAAGCGTGCTTCATCGGTATAGGTGCAGAAATTATCACTAGAATTTTCATGGTCGCCGCCACCGTAAACTTGCGTAACGCCTAGTTTATTTAAGCGTTGTTGAGCGATTAAATACATATTGCAAAGCCATTTGCTGGCATTCGCCTTGAATGCCAGCTCTGCCTGACTATCATGTTGCATAAACTGCTGACGCACTTCATCACCCACTTCAAAAGCATCAGGGCCAATTGCAGGACCAAGCCAAGCTAAAATCTCGCTTCTTTCAACAGGTAATTTATTTACGGTCGCCTCAATAGCACCATCACACAAACCACGCCAACCAGCATGCACAGCAGCGACCACTGTGCCGGCTTTGTCACAAAGCAACACTGGCAAACAATCTGCCGTCATCGTCACGCAAACCACATTAGCCTGAGTGGTAAAAGAAGCATCAGCATCTTGCAAGCAAGTGCTTTGCGCTGCATCTATTACCTCAACGCCGTGTACTTGATTGACCCACACAGGCTCACTTGGTAAATAAGGGCTTAATAGCTGACGATTTTTGGCAACAGCAATCCCATCATCATTGACGTGTGCACCAAAATTCAAGCTAGCATAGGGCGTCTGGCTCACACCACCATTGCGCGTGGTTTGCAGCGCTTTTACATTGTTAGGTGCTGGCCAATTTGGAATAATAAACTGTAAATCAGACATGGTATTTACTCCTCGTCTTCGAGTTCCAAATCATCATCGTCATCAAAGTCTTCGTCATCCTCATAATCTTCGTCAGAAAGATAAGGCTCAGAACTAAACTCAAACTCTTCTTCGTCGTCATTACGCGGATCTTCATGGCGCATGGCTTCCAGCAAGGCTTTCATGTCATCTGCCAGCTCAATCTGCCACTCCATAAACTCATTGGTCGCTGGGTGCATTAAACCAAGCTTAATGGCATGTAATGCCTGCCTGTTGAATTGACTAACTTCATCACGTAAAGTTTGCGTCATCACACGAATAGGAATAATGCCGCGGAAACCATACACAGGGTCGCCGACGATAGGCGCTTTTAAAGACTGCATATGTACACGAATTTGATGGGTGCGCCCCGTTTCAAGATTACAACGCAAATAAGTTTGCACTGAAAAGCGCTCTAATATTTCATAACGCGTAATGGCAGGTTTACCCATGCGGTTAAGCGCCATTTTAGTACGTGAACGTGGGTCGCGGCCAATCGCCTGATCTACCACGCCATTACGCCACAACTGGCCCCATACAATCGCGCGATACTCACGTTTAACGGTTCTTGCCTGTAACTGGCGCACTAAATTAGTTTGGGCTGCTAAGGTTTTTGCCACAACTAATATACCGCTAGTGTCTTTGTCTAGTCTATGAACAATGCCGGCACGTGGTACATCTTTTAATTCTGGCGCATGAAATAACAACGCGTTGAGCAGCGTACCACTCCAATTCCCCGCCGCAGGATGCACTACCATGCCCGCAGGTTTATTAATGATAATGATATGATCATCTTCAAATACAATATCAAGCGGAATGTCTTCTGCGACATAAGCGTAGTTTTCTGGCTTAGCCTGTACCTGCACAACAACCTGTTCGCCCCCCCAAACTTTGGTTTTGGAAGTGCTAGGCAATTTGTCTACAGTGACTAAACCTTCTTTAATCCAAGTTTGTAAGCGTGAACGTGAGTGTTCGGGTAGCATGCGTTGCAATGCAACATCTAAGCGTAACCCGCCTAAATCATTTGAAATAGTCAGCGTAAGAGTATTATTAAGTGGTTGTGGAGTAGCGTCTGTCATCGGTTATAATTATTACTAATTTCTTAAAGTAGGTTTCGGCATGAAGTATATCTTAATTTTAATGTTCGCCTTGTTAATGAATGGTTGCGCTATATTTGGTGCACCTACAGAATTGGATGATACCAAAGGCTTAACAGCGGAACGCATTTATCAAATGGGTTCAGAAAAAATGCGTGATAAAGACTATGATAAAGCCATTGTTTATTTTGGCAAGCTAGAGTCTCGTTACCCTAATGGACGCTTTGCAGCTCAAGCCCAGCTTGAAACGGCCTATGCTCACTTTAAAAAACAAGACCCAGTTTTATGTGTTGCAGCGGCCGACCGTTTTATCAAACTACACCCCAATCACCCTAACGTTGATTACGCCTATTATCTAAAAGGCTTAGCCGTATTTAACGAGCGTGGCGTCATTGAAAAACTAACAAAACAACAAATTAGTGATCGCGATCCGCGCTCACTACGTGATTCGTTTGTGACATTCAAAGATTTAGTCACTCGTTACCCGAACAGTAAATATGCAAAAGATGCTACACAGCGCATGGTTTATTTGGCAAATAGCTTATCAGACCATGAATTAGATGTAGCTAATTACTACATGAAGCGCCAAGCTTATTTAGCCGCTATTAATCGTTGCAAATACGTGCTGGAGTACTACCCACAAACGCCTGGCGTTGAGCAAGCATTGGTTACCATGATTAGTGCTTACGATTTAATGGGCTTAGATGACCTTAAAAAAGATACTGTGCGTATTCTAGAAACAAACTACCCAAATAGTGCGCTACTAGGCAATGGCGCCCCTGCTGACGAACGCGTTTGGTGGAAGTTTTGGGAAAGTCTCTACACAAAATAGTGATCTAAATGAACGTATTTAGATTTTTCGCGACAAACCAGCATGGGATATTTTAATAAACTACCTGGATTCACTCAATCGCCTTCTGGCCTAGAGTGGACTTTGCTTAAAAAAATACCACGAATATTTTTGATAAGCACATTTATTCCATGTGCAATTATACTAAAACTGTATTTATTCAATGATGCGTTAAATGCAGAGCAGCTAAAAATCATTTATCAGTGCCTAGGCGTGCTATTTAGCCTTTGGTTCTTTATAGGCACTGTAGCGATTGGATGCGTAGTGGTGATTGTGATGAAAGGGCCTGCATACGTAGCAGACCCTTATGAACTTCCAGTTGAGAACAAGTCTTTAGAGAATCATCCCAACCTTTGAGCCATAGTTAAACTCAACCTTGAAATTTAGCAATTTCTCCTGGTTTTCTTAGCATTTTATCGACTTCGCCTAGATGCAACTCTTCTTGGTAAATCATCTCACGTGCATATTCTTCTAGCATCACGGAGTCACCCTCAACAAGTTTCAATAAAGCCTTATAAGCATTCAGTGAAACGGTTTCGTGCGCTAGCGATTCGCGCAGAATATCGCCGATATCATGGTTATGTGTTTCTAGTAATGGTCCAATAGAAAGCGATGGGTGAGCGCCCAAATGCGTGATTAATTCGCCAGCCTTATCAGCATGGGTTAGAGACTCTGCAGCTTGACTGCGCAGCCAAGAAACAATAGGAATACGGTTATAGCCAAACACCATTAATGCATAATGCGTATAGCGCACAACGCCAGCGAGCTCTAACTCTAAAATCGTGTTTAACGCTTTGGTGACTGGGGTTGAAACGTCGTGATCTGTGGCCATTTTATATTCTCCTAAATTACAGTAAAAATCAGCTTCTAAACTCTATAAGAAGTAGTGTATCGTAAATAAAATTAATGTACAGAACTGCTAATAACTCGCACTTTTAGTAGCGACTGTTTTAATGTTGAGAAGCAAAATATTGACTTGATATTTGATGTTAGTGAACATAAGCCGAGTTGGCCAAGCCTGTGTTCATTTTGCTTTTTATTGCGGTTTAAATGCTAAATAATTAGTGTAATGATAAAAATCAACAAATCTGACTATCTTTTTTTAGCGCTTCTATCTTTATCTTCCACTTCCTTTTTCGCTTTTAATTCAGCGCGATGCGCAGTTTTACGGCGACGCATACTCACAATACCTTCCCCAGGTTTACGTTTATCTTCATCTTCTGCAAACGGGTTAGCGCCCTGTTTATATTGCACACGTAAGGGCGTGCCTGAAAGCTGGAAGGTTCTGCGGAAAGTTTTTTCTAAAAATCTTGTATAGGCATCTTTTACACCATCCACGTGATTGCCGTGAATCACCACGATAGGCGGATTGCTTCCGCCTTGATGCGCATAGCGCAGCTTTGGTCGAATACCTTTACTAATCGGTGGTTGATGCTGCTGTAGCGCATCGATTAGCACACGTGTAAGTTGAGGCGTAGCAAGTTTAGCAAATGCCGCTTTAAAGGCAATATCGACTGATTTAAATAACTCTGGCAGGCCTTTTTTGCGCAACGCAGAAATATAATGAAACTCTGCAAAGTCTAAAAACATCAATTTACGGTCAATTTCACGCTTAACCCAATCCCGCTCTTCTTCTTTCAATCCATCCCATTTGTTGATAGCCACAACCAGTGCGCGACCAGCATCTAAGATATAGGCTGCAACATGCGCATCTTGCTCAGTAATGCCCTCTTGCGCATCTACTACCAAAATCACCACATTGGCTTCTTCAATAGATTGTATAGTTTTAATAACAGAGAATTTTTCAATGGCCTCAAGTACGCGACCGCGCTTACGCACACCTGCAGTGTCTATCAGCGTGTAATGTTTACCGTTTTTTTCTAAATCGATTGAGATAGAATCACGCGTTGTACCGGGCTCATCAAACGCAATCACACGCTCTTCACCAAGTAAGGCATTTACAAGTGTAGATTTACCTACGTTAGGACGGCCAACAATCGCGACTTTAGGTATTCTATCGCCTGTTTGGTCTAACTCTGGCTCTTCTTCAACTTCATGAAAGCTTTCTAGCGCCAAGTCGATAATATCTTTCACACCTTCGCCATGCGCAGATGAAATTGACAATGGGTCACCCAAACCTAACTCGTGGAACTCCGCGCTAACAACCGCTTTGTTCATACCCTCAGTTTTATTTACTGCGAGCAATACTGGACATTTGCTTCTGCGTAAGCGATTAGCAATTTCCATATCTTGCGGTGTTGCGCCTTGGCGACCATCCACCAAAAAGATAATCACATCGGCTTCATCAATCGCCAATAAGGTTTGAACCGCCATGGCTTTAAGAATGCCACTATCTGTATTCGGCTCGAAACCACCAGTATCTACCACTAAATACGGCTGACTCGCACCTATGCCACGACCATAGTGACGGTCGCGAGTTAGCCCTGGCAAGTCCGCAACTAATGCGTCACGACTTTTAGTCAGTCGATTAAATAAAGTGGATTTGCCGACATTGGGTCGACCAACCAGAACAACGGTAGGTAACATACGAGCCTTCTAATAATTACTTGAGCCAGATAGCGTGTTGGCTAAGGCTTTAAACTTTTTCTATTTCTGCAATTTTGCTGCGGCGATCATTTAATCTGAATTGCATAAATGCCGCCGTCACGTGTTTGTGCTAACACGGTAGTGCTATTGACTGCTGCCATCATCGGCATCACAGGACTATTGCTAGTCTTAATTCTTGAAGCGATTGCGCCGTCATCACGACTTAAAAAGTGAACATAGCCTTCTACATCACCCACTGCAACTAAACTTCCCATAGGTACTGGTGCTGATAACTGGCGATTTTTTAGCGCAGCTTGGCGCCAAAAAGTCTTACCTGTCGTGTAATCCAGTGAGTAAACTGAACCCAAAGCATGTGAAACAAAAATACGACCATCTTCTACGCTAATCCCAGATAAGCTGGAAATGTCACGGTTCCAAATCACTCTACCAGTTATTCTATCAACCGCTGCAATTCTCCCTTGGTAAGCTACTGCGTACACCAACGGCCCATCTACAAACGGTAAGCTTGTAATATCAGCAATACGTTCAATCTCAGTCACCCCTTTAGGTTGAGCAACGGAAGCTTCCCACAACATTTTGCCGTTATCAGCACGTATCGCGATCAATTTACCGCCACCAAAACCTGCATAGACTGCACCACCATCTACCACCACACCTGCGCTGCTGCGCAAAGTAAGCGCAGGGCTGGTGCGATCATAAACCCATTTACGACTACCATCATTTGCGTTAATGCCGTAAATACGACTATCACCAGTACGAGCAATGACAATGCCATCAAAATATTTTGGCGCACTAAGTATTTCGCTGCTAAGTTTAGATTTCCACTGCAGTTTACCTTCAATATCATAAGCATAAACCACACCTTTTTGCGTACCGACTAACACTAAGCTGCCGCCTACACCCACACCACCTGACAATTTCTCACCAGCATTTACACGCCAAACTTGCTTGCCATTCGTAGCATCTAATTTAACAACTTCCCCATTTGCACTCGCCGCATAAGCATAACCAGCCTCAAGCACTGGTGAAAAATCAAAGTCCTCAGCAGGGCCTACTTTGGCTTGCCACAGAAGTTGAGTGGTGGCTGTTTCTTTTATCTCTACCAATGGATCAGGCGCATCTGCAGCTTCACGACCAAAAATCTTGTCTGATACGTCCGTTTTAAGGTCTGAAATTGTGCTACATGCGGTTATCAACAATAAGCTTGTAACAGCCAATAGGTTTAATGATGCTTTTTTAAATTGATGTAAAGACAATACAATGCTCCAGCTTATTTATTTGCGTCGATAATTCAAGAACGAGTCTTTAAATATTTAGGCTAAACTTAGCCTAACGCTTCCAGTTTTTGCTGAGTAAGCGCACGGAATTTACCATGTTGATCTAGCTTAGCCAGCGCTTCTTGATAAGCTGTCTTGGCCTCTGCGCTTTTACCTAAACTCACTAAAACATCGCCTTTAAGGTCAGCAAACAAACCATCAAATCCTGCATCATGCGGGGCATTTAATAGGTTTAAAGCGCCTTCAAAATCTTTTTCTTCAGCCAAAATATTGGCTAATTGCAAGCTAGCTAAAGCGCTTACTGACGTTTCTTTTGCATTTTTAATCGCCCAATCTAATTGCGCTTTTGCACTTTTAGCATCATTCGCTTGGTAATTGGCTTTAGCAGCAAACAATGCTGCACGGCCTGCATACGGCGTTCCAGCAAACTTATCCATCAATACTGCAGATTTTGTCTGAATAGACTTCAAGTCTTTTTCATCAGTAATTGAAAGTTCTTGATATTGTGTTGACGCCTCAACGGCTTGCTTATTTTGGAAGTAATGCCAACCCTGATAAGCAGAATAAGCCACCAACACGCCAATAACTAGTGTACTAATCATCTTGCCGTTTTGTTTCCACCAAGCTTTTAGTTCATCAATCTGTTCTTGCTCTTCTAAATCGTATGCCATTACTTTTTCCTAAATATTCTCTAAAACCAATTAATTTAATCAAACTTTAAGCATTGACTGCTTTTTTACCAGGGATGGCCGCTAACAGATTCTGCGTATACTCATGTTGAGGATGTTGATAAATATCTTCAACTTTACCCTGCTCTACCACTTTACCGCCATTCATCACCACAATATCATCAGCGATGTGGCGCACTACGCGCAAATCATGGCTAATAAATAAATAACTCAATGCCATTTCGGCTTGCAATTCTTTCAACAGCAACAAAATCTGCGCTTGTATTGAAACATCTAACGCTGAAACTGGCTCATCACACACCACTACTTTAGGCTGCAATACCAAGGCTCGCGCAATGCCTACACGCTGCCTTTGTCCACCAGAAAACTCATGCGGATATTTTTGCATATCGGCTTCAGTTAAACCTACGCGCTTTAACATTGCGATGACTTTTTTCTGCTGCTCAGCTGCGTTACCAAGCTGATGAATCAGTAAACCTTCACCTACAATCTCACCCACACGCATGCGCGGATTTAGCGAGGCAAATGGATCTTGAAACACCATTTGCAGGTTTTTACGTACAGCTCGCAAATCGCTGCCGCTTAATTTCGCCAGATCTTGGCCCGCAAAAAGCACTTCACCGCTATCTAAGGGTTGCAATTGTAACAGACAACGCGCCAACGTGGATTTACCACTACCAGATTCACCTACAACGGCGAGCGTTTTACCTTCAGTTAAACTGACGCTCACATCATCTAAAGCTCTCACCAAGGTTGTACCAAAGCCAAACTTGCCGCTACGCTGCGTATAGGTTTTAACTAAATGATTCGCCTGTAAGATGATATTACTCATGCAGCTTTACCTTTACTTAATCCAGACTCATTCGTTTCGGAATTTTTTAACCATGAATAATCTATAGGCTTAAGTGGCTTCTTACCTTCAGCATCAGGTACGCAATCCAGCAGCGCTTTGGTATATGGATGCTGTGGATTACCTAGCACCTCATCTTTAGTGCCTGATTCAACAATCTCGCCTCTGAACATCACCACCACATTATCCGCAATATCAGCTACCACGCCAAAATCATGCGTAATAAACAACATGCCCATATTCATGCGCGTTTTAAGCTCATCTAACAATTTAAGTATCTGCGCTTGCACTGTGACATCTAGTGCTGTAGTTGGCTCATCAGCTATCAACAAGCGAGGCTCGCAAGCAATACTCATGGCGATCATTACTCGCTGACGCTGACCACCTGAAAGTTCATCAGGATAACTATTGGCACGGCTTGGCGGTATGCCCACCATTTCTAATAGGCTGGCAATTTTAGCTTTTAAAGCATCACCCTTTAAGCCCAAATGCGTCGTTAAACTTTCACCAATTTGGTAGCCTACCGTGAGTACTGGGTTCAATGAAGTCATTGGTTCTTGGAAAATCATGGCAATTTTTGCGCCCCGAATTTTTCGCAAACTGGCTTCATCTAGTAAGGTTAAATCTTGCTCGGCTGACTTTTTGTCATTCAGCAGACCATCATTAAATATGACTTTGCCAGAAGTTAATTGCAATTGCTTAGACAGCAAACCCATTACTGACAAAGCTGTTAAGCTTTTTCCGCTACCAGATTCACCCACGACACAAGTTGTTTTTCCCGCTGCGATGCTAAAACTAACATCGTTCACCAATAAGCGCGTTGGCGTTTTTTTTGGTGAAATGCTCACATGCTGCAACTGTAATAAGGGTCTAGCTTCATTCATTTCAGCGGTCATTTTTTCGCTCAACGTTGAATATCTACGGGGTTATCTATAGTTTTATCAAAACACTTATCATTTGCAACACTTAAGCAAGCGCCGCAGTCAAATTCTCTATGGCTTGTTCAATACTGCATTGCTGCTGCTCACCTTTTACTGTGGCTAACATAGGTTTTAGTGTGACTTGCTTGTTCGCAACTTCGTCATCACCAATGATTAAGGCAAACTTGGCTTGGCTTCGGTCTGCTTTTTTCATTTGTGATTTAAAACTACCGCCACCCGCATGCAATATCACTTGTATATCAGCATTACGCAATTGTTCAGCAATACTAAATGCGACTTGTTCTGCTTGCTCACCTACATTGACCAAATACACGTCTGGCGCATCATCTGCTGTAACGCCATATTCTTGCATTAACAAAAATACGCGTTCTAAACCAATACCAAAGCCACATGCAGGCGTTGCATCGCCGCCCAATCTCTCAACTAAAGCATCATAACGACCACCGCCAGCAATGGTACCCTGCGCACCTAACTTAGTCGTCACCCATTCAAATACAGTGCGATTGTAATAATCCAAGCCGCGCACTAATCGCGCATTCACTATGTATGCCACGCCAGCTGCATCTAACAACTTACACAGACCATCAAAATGTGCGCGGGTTTCATCGCCTAAAGAATCAATTAATTTTGGCGCCGCTTCACACATCGCTTGCATGCGTGGATTTTTGGTATCTAAAATGCGTAAGGGGTTAGTGTGTAAGCGACGTTTTGCATCTTCATCCAGCAAGTCAGCATGTTGCTCAAAATAGGCAATCAGTACTTTGCGATACTCAAGACGCTCGTGTGCATCACCTATGCTATTGATTTGCAACTCAACATCAGCAATGCCCAACTCGCGCCAAAGTCTTGCTAACAATACAATTTGCTCAGCATCTACTTGCGGACTATCAAATCCAAAAGCTTCCACACCAATCTGATGAAACTGGCGCTGACGACCTTTTTGCACGTTTTCATGCCTAAACATCGCGCCGCTATACCAAAGTCGAACAGGCCCGTTATAGGTCAAATTACTTTCCACAACTGCACGTACGCAGCCAGCCGTACCTTCTGGACGCAAGGTCAGCTTGTCGCCATTGAGCGCATCTTCCCAAGCATACATTTCTTTTTCAACAATATCCGTATGCTCACCTACAGAACGCACAAATAAATCAGTAGATTCCACCAAAGGCATGCGAATATTTTTATAACCATATTGACCTAATACGCGGCGAGCGGTGTCCTCAAGCTTAAACCACAATGGTGTCGCTTCGGGCAAAATGTCGTAAAAACCTTTAATACTTTGAAATTTTGAAATTTTAGTTTTTGTTTGCATGTTTTTTGTTGAATGATCAACCATAGTTCGTTACTTCAATGACTTTTTAAATGGGCAGCTATTTAGTTAATAGCTTGAATAGGGATTGTTTTTTGCGTGGTTTTTACTTGAGGTAGACTAACATGCAGCTTGCCGCCTTCAGCATAATGCGTTTGTACATAGTCTTCGACAATCGCTTGAAACTCTTGCGCAATGTTATCGCCTTTGAGTGTGACAGTTTTTTCGCCATCGACAAATACAGGTGCGACTGGCGTTTCACCTGTGCCGGGCAAACTAATACCGATATTCGCTAACTTGGATTCGCCTGGGCCATTCACCACACAGCCCATCACAGCCACGCTCATGTTCTCAACTCCAGCATATAGGCCGCGCCAAACAGGCATTTGATTACGCAAATAGCTTTGAATTTGCATGGCAAGCTCTTGGAAATAGGTCGAAGTCGTACGGCCGCAGCCTGGGCAGGCAGTCACTAACGGTGTGAAAGAACGTATGCCCATGGTTTGCAAAATCTCTTGCGCAACAATGACTTCTTTTGTACGAGATTCGTTAGGTTCTGGCGTAAGTGAAACGCGAATGGTGTTGCCTATGCCTTGCTGCAAAAGCAAGGCCAGTGCAGCAGTTGATGCCACAATACCTTTTGAACCCATGCCCGCTTCAGTTAAACCCAAATGTAAAGGGTAATCGCTGCGCGTTGCCAGTTCAGCATATACTTTCACTAGATCTTGCACGTTGCTCACTTTGCAAGAAATGATGATTTGATTAGGCGATAAACCTAATTCGACGGCTTGTGCGGCGCTTTCAAGTGCTGATTGTATCAAAGCCTCGCGCATCAAAGCTTCTGAAGACAACGGTTCAGCCAACTGGGCGTTATCGTCCATCATTTGTGCCATTTTAGCTTGGTCTAAACTGCCCCAATTCACGCCAATTCGCACCGCTTTTTTATAATGTACTGCCGCTTCTATCATGGCAGCAAACTGCTCATCGCGCTTAGAGCCTTTACCAACATTACCTGGGTTGATGCGATATTTGGCTAATGATTCAGCGCAGTCAGGGTAAGCCGCGAGTAATTTATGACCGTTGTAATGAAAGTCACCTACTAACGGCACATTGCAGCCCAGTGCATCTAAACCACGACGAATATTGCCAACTTGCGCAGCAGCTTCTGGCGAATTAACGGTAATGCGAACAACCTCACTACCCGCTTGCCATAGCTCAAACACTTGATTTATGGTTGCTTGCGCATCGGCAGTATCGGTATTGGTCATGCTTTGCACGACAACAGGACTAGCGATAGTACCAGCCAGACCACCACCAACAGGCACATGACCAATCATGACCTGCAGGGTATTACGTGCTGTTTTAAGTAAAGAAAGACTCAATGATTACTCCAAAGTTAGGCGAGCAACATTGTTTTTAGTTTTATCGCTTAAGTCAACATTCTGACCTAAAAATGTAAGCTTGGTTGCTTTCGCGTTGCCAATCAGCACTTTAAAAGGTGGCAAGCCGTTAAAACCATCTTCGCTATTCGCCTGCAGCATTTTTTCATAAACAACCGCGCCGGATTTATCTGTGACACGCACCCAAGTTTGCTCTGTTACTGCAATATTCACGCCTTTAACAGCAGCAATTGAGCTATCTGGTTTTAGACTACTCTTAGCTAGATCAGGCACTTTAGCCTCAGTAGAGATAGCTTTTGCACTAGCTGTAACTGGTGCTGTTTTTGCGGTATTTTCTTTTAATGTATTGAAATCCACAGTCGTTTCTTTTGGCAACTGAAGATTTTGCGTGGTAACCACAGAGCTGTTTGCTGCTGCCGGATGCGCTTGCTCAACTTTAGGTAACACTGCAGTGGTACTTGGCGTAGCTTGATTAGGCATTTCTTTAACATCACCAACAACCGCAGCTGGCAGATCCACCGTGGTTTCAGCATCAGCTTGCGCCAAGCGCTCAGCGGCAGGCAAAGCTACTTCCGGTAAGGTAGCAACCTCTGGAGCGGTTGTATCTACTGTTGTGCTAACAACATTTTCCGTCACTTTCGGCGCTGATTTTTGCATGTAGTTAACATAATAAAACCAAACGGCAACAGCTATTAAAACTAGACTACATAGCCATATAAATTTAGATAAAAAAGAACTTTCTTTACCCGGCATCACTTGATTCATAGATGTCTTTACACTTAGCGTGCTGGGCGAAACATCTGGCATACGCACGCGATAGCTAGCTAACAAGGGCTCAGCATCCAACTCCAAAAAACGCGCGTAATTGCGTATAAAGCCACGCGTGATCACAGCTGGAGGCAAACTAGAAAAATTGTTGTTCTCTAAAGCTTCAATTTGCTTAATACTTAAACGTAAATTATTAGATACGTCTTTTAATGATAGCTTTTTGGCATTCCTAGCCTCAGAAAAAACCTCACCTAACGGTGCAAAACCGATTATTTCTGCCTCTGCAAGATTAACTATAACTTCATCAGCCATGGTTATTTTCCGCTCTCTAACAACTTAGCTTGTTCTGAATCTGGATACTGGCGTCTTAGTTGCAAAGCATAACTAGCCTCAGCATCTTTCCCACCAAGCACACGCTCGACCTGAATGCCCAACCACAAAACTTCTGGGCCTGGTCGACTTAGCATTGCATTTTGTAAAGTTTTCCTAGCGGCCATTGCATCGTTGCGTTTAAATTGTAGTGACGCAAGTTGATAGGCAGCAACCTGTGAAAGTGGCTCAATTTGCAAAGCTTGTTGCAAGTAACTTTCAGCACCTGCCATATTTTTTTTGCGTATAGAACAAATGGCCGCATTAGTATAAGCCATCGCTGGTGTGGCATATAGAGGATTTTTAAGCGCAGCTAGAAACTCAGTAATCGACTCATCAACTCTATTTCTGGCGCACAAAAAACTGCCATAGTTGTTGTGCGCCTCGGAGTTTAATGGTTCTAATTGAATTGATTTTCTGAAATTTGCATCGGCAACATCATCTTTACCAAGCTCAGCATTGACTAAACCCAAGCCGTTGTATGCTGAAGCGAAACTGGGGTCGATTTTGACTGCAGTATTAAACTCCTCTAATGCTATTTCTAATTGTCTTTGTTGAAAATAAACCGCACCCAAATCAGTATGAGCACGTGCACGAGATTTTGTATTTTCAGTGTCTTTTTCTTGCTGCTGCTGATTTGCACAACCCGCGCCAAACAAACCAATCACCAACAGCGTAAGCAATAATTTTAAAGCACTCAATTTCATCTCAGGCCTCATTCAACAACTTCAATTGGAATTCTGTTTGCCGTGCGCTTAGTTTTGTCCAAGACTTTGCCAGCTAACTGACCACAAGCGGCATCAATATCCTCACCGCGTGTTTTACGCACCGTGACCACATAACCAGCTTGCATCAGAATATCGCGAAACACCCGAATATGGCTAGCTTTAGAAGTGTCATACCCACTATTTGGAAACGGATTGAATGGAATTAGATTGAATTTGCAAGAGACATTTCTCACCAAATCAAGCAATTGATGCGCATGTTCAACCGTATCATTCACGCCATCCAACATCACGTATTCGAATGTGACAAAATCGCGTGGTGCTTTTTCTAAATAACGATTACATGCAGCCATTAACTCTTTAAGAGGGTACTTTTTATTAATAGGCACAATCACATCGCGTAACGCATCGTTAGGCGCATGCAATGAAACAGCCAATGCCACAGGGCAATCTTCTTTTAATCTATCCATCGCTGGCACCATGCCACTGGTTGAGAGCGTCACGCGGCGGCGACTTAGGCCATAAGCATTATCGTCCAACATGATTTGCATGGCGGTGACTACGTTATCGTAGTTGGCAAGCGGCTCGCCCATGCCCATCATCACAACATTACTGATGATACGATCGTTTGCTGAAAGCAAATCGTACCCACTCTCTTGCCTCAGCGACTGATTAGCAATTGCCAACTGACCAATAATCTCTGAAACACTTAAATTTCGATTAAAGCCTTGACGGCCTGTACTACAAAACGTGCATTCAAGCGCGCAACCCACTTGGCTTGAAATACACAAAGTACCGCGATCATCCTCTGGGATAAACACGGTCTCTATGCTATTGGCTGTGTCCGTACCGATCAACCACTTACGCGTACCGTCATTAGATACTTGTTCTAACTGCACGTTTGGCAAAGTGATTTCGGCGTCTACCACCAACTTCTCACGTAATACTTTGGCAATATCAGTCATCTGCTCAAAATCATACACACCAAAATGATGCATCCAACGCATTAGCTGCTTGGCACGAAAAGGCTTCTCGCCTTGTTCTGCGAACCATTTTGCCAGTTGTGGCTGATTGAAATTGAGCAAATTCACCAAAATTTTTTTACCTTGTATCACATATGTATTACGTACTAATAATTTAAGTTTCTAAGCTAGGCAATGCGCGAACAAAAAATTAAGACGCCGCATATATTAATATGCAAGAAATAATTTTTTGTGAGCTACGCAGCATAGCGACGAAAGTTAAATTATTTACCGAAGAAATAAGCGATTTCGATCGCAGCATTTTCCGCTGAATCTGAACCGTGAACTGCGTTAGCGTCAATGCTTTCAGCGAAATCAGCGCGAATCGTACCTGCAGCCGCTTCTTTTGGGTTAGTAGCGCCCATTAAATCACGGTTAACTTGAACAGCATTTTCGCCTTCAAGCGCTTGAATCATCACAGGGCCTGAAATCATGAATTTTACTAAATCAGCAAAGAACGGACGCGCAGCGTGAACAGCGTAGAAACCTTCAGCTTCTGCCTTAGTCAATTGTGCCATTTTAGCTTCAACAATTTTTAAACCTGCGTTTTCAAAACGCGTAAGAATTTTACCAATTACATTTTTTGCCACTGCATCAGGTTTGATGATAGAAAGCGTGCGTTGAACAGCCATAACAACTCCATTAAATTAACTTATTGAAAAGAACGATAAAATACCATTTTTAGCGCTTTAAATAAACCACCATTTTCATCATTCAAGTATACAGTTGCTGAAAATTGCAAGTGCATTGAAAATCCGATGTGAAGCTATACAGGCTGAACGAACGCATGAAACCTATTACACGCTAAGAATAGTCGCGCAAAACACAACTCAATCCATTCACAAACAGCGCCTTAATTACTTTAAAAACAAAATTGGATTTATATGCTTAATTTTTGTTTAAATTTTGTAACAATGTGGCATCATAATGATTAATGAAACCTTCAATCAATACAACTTTACCAATAACGCATTGCTGCCCTGCTTGTGGTTTGCTGTGCGATGACTTGGTGTTAAATTCAACCTCTCCTGTAAGTATCAAAAATGCTTGCGTTAAAAGCGTTAGCTTTTTTGAAAAAGCTTTTGCTGAGAGCACTTCCAAGCCTAGCGTGGCTGGGAAACCTACCGAACTAAGCAATGCAATTCAAGCTGCAGCAAACATACTAAGCAAGGCTAGTCACCCATTGTTTGCTGGCTTGGGCACTGAAGTGCAAGGCATGCGCTCAATAATGCGCTTAGCAGAGAAAACCAGCGCTACGCTTGACCATATGCACTCCGAAGGCACTGTGCGCAACACTTTAGCGATGCAAAATAGTGGTTGGCAAACTACGACACTAACTGAAATTAAAAATCGCGCTGATGTCATTTTGGCGATTGGTACTGACATTGTCAGCAGCTATCCACGCTTTTTTGAGAAATTAGTGTTGAATACCGACACCTTATTCAATAAGCCTAAACCTGAAGTGATATATTTAGGCCTTGCTGAAGAAACTATCAAGTTACCTGAAATCATGAATGCATTGAATGCGCTCATGAATGCTAAGAATCCGCTGAATAAAAAACCTGATAATGACATGATTGGCGGCGTGAGAATCGCGTCACTCAAGCTGATTTTAGAAAAATTAAAAGCCGCAAAATATGGCGTGGTGGTTTGGTCAGCTAGCGCGTTGAAATTCCCACAAGCTGAACTTACTGTTCAAAGCATTACCCAACTTATTTCTAAGTTAAATGAAACCAATCGTGTTGCTGGCTTGCCACTCAACTCTGGCGATGGTGATTCTAGCGTTAACAATACCAGCACTTGGCTATCGGGCTACCCTACTAGAAATCGCTTCGTCAATGGTCATCCTGAATATGACGCTTATCACTTCTCAACTAAACGCCAAATAGCTAATTGCGATGCATTATTGTGGGTCAGCACGTTTAATGCCTGCTTGCCGCCAGATTGCGAAGCGCCAACTATCGTTATCGGCCATCCTGATATGCAGTTTGAAAAACAACCTGACGTGTTTATTCCTGTTGGCATTCCGGGCGTTGACCACATAGGCACTATGTTTAGAATGGATAGCTCTGTTGCCATGCCGCTTAAAAAATTACGCGAAACGGAATTACCAAGCTTAAGCGATGTTATCTGCCAAATTGAAGCGAAACTATCATGATTACACTTCTTAAAAACGGCAGAATTTATGATCCAACATCAGGTAAAGATGGTGTGGTTCAAGATATTTATATCAAAAATGGTCGCATTATTGCTAAACCTAGCGCTACTGAAAAAATCACACAGACTTATGATTTAACAGGCAAGGTAGTGATGGCGGGCGCGATCGATATGCATAGCCATATTGGTGGCGGCAAAGTCAATATTGCGCGGATGATGCTACCAGAATATCAAGAAACAAAAAAATACACCGAGCCTGAAGCGCATGTTTGTACGCCGAGTTGTAGTCATAATGCTACGCCTAGTGCGACCGATACGGGTTTCCGTTATATAGAAATGGGCTACACAGCAGCTTTTGAGCCAGCGCTCATGCCAGTCAATGCGCGCCAAACACATCTAGAAATGGCAGATACGCCAATGATAGATAAAGGCGGTTACGCCATGCTGGGTAATGATGATTACTTTTTACGTATGTTGACAGCAAAAAAAGATCAAAAAGCGATTAATGACTACGTAGCTTGGATACTCAATGCGACGCAATCTATTGGCATCAAGGTGGTGAACCCTGGTGGCATTAATGCATTCAAGTTCAATCAACGTAGGCTAGATTTAGACGAGAACAACAGCCATTACCAAGTTACCCCACGTGAAATATTAAAAAGCTTAAGTACCGCCGTACATCAACTTGGCATTGCCAAACCTTTACATGTGCATTGCAACAACCTTGGGGCAGCTGGAAACTTTCAAACTACGCTAGACACAATGAGTGCATCTGATGGCGCACCGATGCATCTCACCCATATTCAGTTTCATAGTTATGGCACAGAAGGTGATAAAAAGTTTTCATCGGCTGCTGCGCAAATTTCCGAGGCATTGAATAAAAACAAACACATTACTGCCGATGTAGGTCAGATCCTATTTGGTCAAACAGTGACCGCCTCTGGTGACAACATGATGCAGCAGTTGAATGCAAAACATGCCAACCCGAAAAAATCAGTCATTATGGATATTGAATGTGATGCGGGTTGCGGTGTAGTGCCTTTCAGATATAAAGATCAAAACTACGTCAACGCCTTGCAATGGGCAATTGGTTTAGAAATATTCTTATCGGTTGAAGATCCTTGGCGTATTTTCTTAACCACAGATCACCCTAACGGCGCGCCATTTACCAGCTACCCACATTTGATTCGTTTATTAATGGATAAAACCTTTAGAAACGAAGCTTTTGCCAAACTGAATTTAGATGCACAAGCCATGAGTAACTTAACTTCGTTAGACCGCGAATACAGCTTGTACGACATTGCCATTATGACGCGCGCAGGTGCAGCAAACCTCATTGGCTTAAATGACCGGGGACATTTGGGTGTTGGTGCAGGTGCAGATATCACAATCTACACAGATCAAGCCGACCGTGAAGCGATGTTCGCTAAACCCGACTACGTTTTCAAAGATGGCGAACTGGTTGTAAAAGACGGTAAAGTGGTTAAAGTCGTTTGGGGTGCGACGCATACCGCCAAACCAGCTTTCGATATTGCAGTAGAAAAAGATTTAAAAGATTATTTTGACAAGTACCACACGATGCAATTGGATAGTTTTAAGATTAATGATGATGAAATTAGTAGCGATGGGCGTGGTAGCATTATTGTCCATGAAAATAAAAAAGCATCTCATTAACTTTAAAACGAAGGAACCAAAATGAGTAGATTGTATGGGGAACAACATCGTAAGCTGCAAGACGAGTTTGGCACACGAGGCATGGCTGATCGTGTAGAAGATCTTGTTTGCAGAACTGAATTTGATGATGGGGCTAAAGGCTTTATTTCTAGCGTCAATATGTTCTTTTTATCAACAATCGACCATCAAGGTCGCCCGACTACGTCATACAAAGGCGGCGATGCTGGCTTTGTAAAAGTGCTCGATAACACAACTTTGATATTCCCGAGTTACGATGGTAATGGCATGTTTTTTTCTATGGGAAACATCACTACCAATCAGAATGTTGGCTTACTATTTATTTCTTTTGAAGCGCCTAATCGACTTCGCGTGCAAGGCACGGCAAGCATTTCAAAAGACCCTGCGCTAATGGCACACTACAAAGAAGCTGATTTTGTTGTCACCGTCAAGTTATCTGAACTTTGGCAAAACTGCCCAAGATATATTCCAAAAATGGAAAAAGTGCGTGATTCCCGCTACGTACCGCGTGAACATTGCGAAACACCATTGGCAGGCTGGAAACAACTAGATTTAGTACAAGATATTTTGCCGGAAACAGATGCTAAAAAAGCCAAAGAAATTGGCATCATCCCTATTGAAGAGTGGGTTGGTAAGATTATTTCAGGCGCACCCGACGCTTAGCTAATTAGGCGCATAAATTTTTTAATAGATAACTCATGATCATTAACGGCGTACAAATAGATGAAACCTTTGCTGAAGCATTTAATATGCGCGGCACACGCGTGATCATCACAGCACAAAACCTAAAGTGGGCATATCACGCAGCAAATGCGATGACAGGCTTTGCAACCTCGGTGATTGGTTGCGGTGTAGAAGCTGGCATTGAACGTGAAATGACTGAAGATGAAACGCCAGATGGCAGACCAGGTGTAAGTATTTTAATGTTCGCCATGGGCAGCAAAGTACTGATGCAACAACTTGAAACACGCATGGGGCAATGTATCCTTACCTGCCCTACTGCTGCGGCATTTTCAGGCATCGATAGCGACGAAAAAATTAACCTAGGTAAAAATTTACGCTTTTTTGGTGATGGCTTCCAAACATCTAAGCTGATTTCTGCCAAACGCTACTGGCGTGTGCCAGTCATGGATGGCGAATTTTTATGCGAAGAAACCACAGGCATGGTGCGCGCGATTGGTGGTGGCAACTTCTTGATTCTGGCTACATCACAGCCCGCAGCACTTGCAGCGGCAGAAGCAGCCATCACTGCAATGAAAAAAATCCCTAACGTGATCATGCCATTCCCTGGCGGAGTTGTGCGCTCAGGTTCTAAAGTAGGCAGCAAGTATAAAACCATGTTTGCCTCAACCAACGACGCATTCTGCCCAACACTAAAAGGTGCTACCAATACCGAGCTATCACCTGAAATTGAAAGCGTGATGGAAATCGTGATTGATGGCATTGGCTTTGATGATATTGCCGAGTCCATGCGTGTTGGCATACAAGCTATTTGTGATTTAGGTGAGGCCAGTGGCGTAAAACGCATCTCTGCGGGTAATTACGGTGGAAAATTAGGCCCTCATCATTTTAAATTGCACGAAATTATGACTAGTAAATCAACATGACCGAACTAACCTTCACGCTTAAACAACCATTAACCCACTCATTGGATTGCGCGCAACTAACGCCTGATTTTTTAAAGGGTTTGAGCATTAGCCAAATTGGTGCAATCAAATTAAGTAATCAACTCGTGTCAGAGTTATTTGAAATTACTGGCGACGATGCTGAAAATATTGTTTTCAAGAATAGTAGCCAGTTCTTTGACAATGTCGGCAAGAACATGACCTTAGGTAGCATCACTTTAGAAGGTGACGCTGGCGCGTATTTAGGCTTTGGTTTGAAAAATGGCACCATACATTGCAATGGTAACGCGCAAGCTTTTGCTGCCTGCAATATGGTCAGCGGCCTGCTTAAAATAGATGGTAATACTGGTGATTTTCTTGGTGGCGCTTCGTCAGGTCTACGCAAAGGCATGCGTGGCGGCACTGTCATTATAAAAGGCAATGCAGGCGATCGCGTGGGCGACCAAATGCGCAGAGGCTTAATTCTAATTGAAGGTAATGTAGGTAATTATTGCGCCAGCCGCATGATTGCTGGCACTATAGGCGTACTGGGCAACGTTGGGGAGTACGCCTGCTTTAACATGAAGCGCGGCACATTGTTGTTGGCTAAGCGCCCTAAGCTGCATGCAACAATACAGGATTGTGGCACACATACTTTGCCATTTTTAAACTTAATGTTTAAGTCTTTCAAACCGTTCAACACACAATTTTCTAATATTGAAACCAAGCGTGTACAGCGCTTTGTAGGTGATGCCGTATGTAGTGGTAATGGTGAGATTTTATTAATTTCACACTCGTCCTAATGCTCGCTTAAGCAATTACACGCTCTAATTCATACGCTCTAGTGATAAAATACCGTTTTATTACAGTTCATTATCAAAAAAATGTCTAAGTATTTAACTGCCGCGCTTTATAAATTTGTCAGCCTGCCTAATTACAAATTATTGCAAACGCCAATTTTAGAAGCCTGCATCACTAACAACATTAAGGGTACGCTATTGCTCGCTGAAGAAGGCATTAACGGCACCATTGCTGGCTTACCGCAAGACATGCATAACCTACTAAACTTCTTGCGCACTGATGCCATATTTGAAAGTCGCTTTGCGGATTTAGAACACAAAGAATCATTTGCGAGCGAGCATCCGTTTTATCGCATGAAAGTCAAACTCAAAAAGGAAATCGTTACACTTGGCGTACCTGGCGTTAGCCCTACTAAAAAAGTTGGCACTTACGTTAAGCCTGAAGACTGGAACGCGCTGATTTCTGACCCTGACGTGATTTTAATCGACACTCGCAACGACTATGAAGTGGATATTGGCACCTTTAAAGGCGCTATTGACCCAAAAACCACGACTTTTCGTGAATTTCCAGAATACGTTGCCGAGCATTTTGATAAAACCAAGCATAAAAAAGTCGCCATGTTTTGCACAGGCGGTATTCGCTGCGAAAAAGCCTCTTCCTATATGATGGATCAAGGTTTTGAAGAAGTTTATCACCTGCAAGGCGGCATTCTAAAATACCTAGAAACCGTTCCTGAAGCTGAAAGTATGTGGGAAGGTGAATGCTTTGTCTTTGATCAACGTGTAGCAGTGAAGCACAATTTAGAAGTCGGTGAATTTGACCAATGTTACGCCTGCCGCCATCCTCTATCGCCAGCTGAGATGCAAAGCACACAATATACCGCTGGCATTTCTTGTCCTTACTGTTATGACAAATTAACTGAAGAAAAAAAAGCCAGCCTGACAGAGCGGCAGAAACAAGTGATTCTCGCCAAGCAACGAGGCCAAGCGCACATTGGTGAAAAGCAGAAAAATAACTAAGGAATGAATCTATCTCGCGAGAAAGAAGCTATCAGCGCATATTTAAAGCTTCTCCAAGCTAAAGGCGCAACAACTAATGTGCTTTATAAGCACTCATTGTTTTTAGATAAACTGGCAGAGTCACTTGTTAATAAGCCTCTTGAGCCAGCAATATATAGCAAAGTCATCGACACCGTGCTGAAGACCATTCCATCAGATGACTGGCATACCAACCTCAATACCGCACGTGAGTTTTATCCATTCTGGATAAAAGATATTAAGGCCATTGCTGCCTTTAATTTAAACTATGGCTTTGATGTTGCCGCCATCCAATGGAAGCCAATAGCAACCTCACTAAAAGCATTAATCGATAGCTTAGAAACAGAAAGTTTCGACACTGCTGAAAGCTGGCCATTAAAAGCTTACGCACTAGCCATGCGCGACCAAGGAGCTGAGCAATCACTGGTAGATACACGTATCAAACTCGCTAAAGTGATGATTATTCGCTTACGTGATGCGCCAATAAAAAACCACAAATCCTATCGTACAGCAGCTGAATTAACTTTACCGCTCTTTAAAATGACTGAAGCTAAACAGTTATTTTTATTGGTAGTGCGGGAGTTTTATAACTTTTGGACAGGAAATCCAAACGCGGCAAGCATGTTGCTTAATGATGATTCTAACTATAATTAATGATTGTTATAGTAAGGATAGTTAACTAGATTTTCGTGCAAGTAAAAAGTAAGTTTCGACCAAACCCTTACCTTTGACATCAACATCCGCTTTTTCTGAAAATATATAAGCGTCTTTTATCAACGCTTGCGTTTCACGCGTCACTTGTATGTTATTAGGTCTACAGGTGCTTTCCATCCGGCTAGCTAAGTTCACGGTATCACCCCATAAATCATAACTAAATTTGGTGCTGCCAATCACCCCTGCAACCACTGGGCCGGTGTGAATACCAATACGCATATTCAAATCTATGCCAGTTTTAGCGGCGACTTCTTGCAGTACGACCTTCATATCAAATGCCATTTCAACAATACGAGTCACATGGTCTGTGTACATGATGGGCGCGCCAGAAACAACCATATAGGCATCGCCGATTGTCTTGATTTTTTCTACTTGATATTTCTCTGCCAACTGGTCAAATTTTAAAAACACCTGTGACAGCAAATCAATTAATTGCAAAGCTGGCATTTTTTCTGAAATTTGCGTGAAATTGACTAAATCAGCAAACATCACAGTCACAGAATCATAATGATCGGCGATACGCATATCATTGGCTTTTAGCCGCTCAGCAATGGCTGCAGGAAGGATGTTAAGCAATAACTTTTCAGAGCGCGCCTGCTCTAACTCTAACGAAATCATAACACGCTCTTTTTGGGCTTGAAAATAACGCAAAACCCCATACAATATGGATGCTGTGCCTGTAATATTCATCAGAAAGAATGCATCTTTTAACGTGGTGGGAATTGGCATGGCATTACCAGCGAAATAATGATTTAACTTCCACGAAATAAAAGCTAAGCCTACAAAAAGTAAAAACCAAGGTGTTGATTGGCGTGTGCCTAGAATCATTAAAGCGCCAACGGGCGATAATATCGCCCAGATTGCTACACCACTAGATGCAGCAAAGCCACCAATCGCCCATTGCATGACGAAAGGCATGACCAACAGCATAACCAATTGTGTAAAAGTAAAATACTCATAGCGTTTGAGGCGGTAGAATAAAAACAGACTAACATAGGAAATGACGAGGTAAAAATACGGCACAGCTGCAATAATCGCGTAGCCGTCACCTAAGCTTGATAAGGTAAATATCCAGAAAATACAGACAATACTCTCTGCTATCACCAGTAAAGACATAATCGATCTGCCAAGGGATTCAGCAGTAGGCGCAGAAAATCTGCGCCAAAATTCTCGCGTCAATACAGAGGGTGCCGTAACTAAAATATCTGTCATATTTGGATAGCGTTTTTTATTTCTAATTAGAGTATACCAATATACTGCAGCTCAAGTACTATAGCTTAAGATGAGGTCTTTTTCTAGACTAGCGTAATAATAAGATATCTACATAGCTTATTGATTAGCTTTAAATTTCTCACACTAAATCACTCAAGCCTGCATAACAACTCAGAAAATAAATGTTGCACCGGGCACTTTTAGCATTTCTACAAGTCACTTACCTTAAGAAGTTTCAACCCTCATGGAGTTTACTATGGTTACAGCCTCACAAACTTTGCGCGACATTACTGGTATGGGCTATCAGCCAGCCAATTTAAAAGATTCAGCACTGATTCTAATTGATATTCAAAACACCTACCGACATGGCTTAATGCAACTCACAAATGTAGAACCAGCAATTCTTGAAGCGCAGAAATTACTTAAATTAGCTCGCGAGCTTAAAATTCCAGTTATTCATATTCAACACGATGCTGGTGTAGGTTCACCTTATGATATTACGGCTGATATTGGTGCAATTGCTGTTGAAGTAGCGCCAATTGACGGGGAGAAAGTCATTGTTAAAAATTATCCCAATGCATTTGTAGAAACCACCTTAGATGCTGAACTTAAAGCGTTTGGAATTAAAAATATTGTTTTAGCTGGTTTTATGACACATATGTGCGTGAACTCAACGGCACATGGTGCATTTAATTTAGGTTATGCGTCAACCATTGTCGCAAGCGCGACTGCAACTAGACCATTATTAAGTACAAATAGTAGAGTCTTAAGCGCTGAAGAAGTGCATCTTGGCGCACTCGCCTCAAGCCGAGACCTATATGCCGTGGTGGTTGATGATATAAATGGATTAAACAAATAACTTCATTAATATAATTTATATAATATATAAGACATATAAAATATATTTACAAATCTGTAACATTTTGCTTGATTTGCTAGCCTCTAAGGTTTATTGTTTAGGTCGCACTTATCTTTCAAACCCTTTATTTACAAGGGTTTTTGGTGGATTAAGTTAAGTTTTGAACATAATAAAAATAGTAACCAAGCAATGCGGTTTGTCGGATAGAAATACTATATTAACTACAGAAAAACTAGAGGAGTCAGCATGAGTTTAGATCTACTAAAAGGCCTTGGCGTTAAAATTCCATATAAAACTAAATATGATAATTTTATTGGCGGAAAATTTGTAGCGCCAGTTAAAGGTGAATATTTTGATGTTATTACTCCAATTACAGGGAAACCATATACAAAAGCAGCGCGTTCAAGTGCAGAAGATGTTGAACTGGCATTAGATGCAGCACACGCTGCCGCAGACAAATGGGCTAGAACAGCACCAAGTGAGCGCGCTAACTTAATGCTTAAAATTGCAGACCGCATGGAAGCTAATCTTGAGCTTTTAGCTACGGCTGAAACGATTGATAACGGTAAGCCAATTCGCGAAACAATGAACGCGGATATTCCATTGGCAATCGATCACTTCCGCTATTTTGCTGGCTGTATGCGCGCGCAAGAAGGTAGCTTGAGTGAAATTGACGAGAACATGGTGGCTTACCATTTCCATGAGCCTATTGGCGTAGTTGGTCAAATCATCCCTTGGAACTTCCCTATTCTGATGGCGGCTTGGAAACTTGCTCCAGCAGTGGTTGCAGGTAATTGTGTAGTAATGAAACCTGCAGAATTTACACCTGTCAGCTTATTGATTTTAATGGAACTTATCGCTGATATCTTACCTCCAGGTGTGATTAACGTGGTCAACGGTTATGGTCGTGAAGTAGGTGCGCCACTAGCTAACAGCCGTCGTATTGGCAAAATTGCCTTTACTGGTTCTACTGTCACTGGTCGCGTCATTGCACAAGCTGCTGCTTCAAACTTGATTCCAGCAACACTAGAATTAGGCGGTAAATCACCGAACGTATTCTTTGAAGATATTGCAGATGCTGATGATGACTTCTTTGATAAAGCCGTTGAAGGTTTGGTATTGTTTGCCTTTAACCAAGGTGAAGTATGTACTAGCCCATCACGTGCATTGATTCAAGAGTCTGTTTATGACAAATTCATGGAGCGTGTGTTGCCACGCGTAGCTGCAATCGTACAAGGCAACCCACTAGACCCTAACACGATGATAGGTGCGCAAGCATCACAAGATCAATTGAATAAAATCATGTCTTATATGGATATTGGTAAACAAGAAGGTGCTGAACTGCTAATTGGTGGTCAACGCAATATCTTAAAAGGTGAGTTTTCTGAAGGTTATTATGTACAGCCAACACTCCTTAAGGGCCATAACAAAATGCGCGTATTCCAAGAAGAGATTTTTGGCCCAGTGTTAGCTGTAACAACCTTTAAAGACGAAGCTGAAGCGCTTGCAATTGCTAATGACACTGTATTTGGTCTTGGTTCTGGCGTTTGGACACGTGATGGCAGCCGTGCTTACCGCATGGGTCGTGGTATTAAAGCGGGTCGTGTGTGGACTAACTGCTACCATGCCTATCCAGCGCATGCAGCATTTGGTGGTTACAAAGAATCTGGTATCGGCCGTGAAACTCACAAAATGATGTTAGACCACTACCAACAAACTAAAAACTTGTTAGTTAGCTATAGCCCTAAAAAACTTGGCTTTTTCTAAACTTGAGTTAAGAAAACACTAAGTGTAGTATTAAGAGGCGGCTTTAACCGCCTCTTATTTTTTGTTCTGGAGATCAAGATGTCTGAACGTGTATCTGCAACCCCTGCTGCTATTGAGCTGATTCACAAGCTAACAGCGCAGCATGGTCCGATTTTATTTTTGCAATCTGGCGGATGTTGTGAGGGAAGCGTGCCGCTGTGCATGCCAGCAAATGAGTTTAAGCCTGGCGCGTCAGATGTCATCATAGGTGAAATTGAAGGCGCAACTTTCTATATGGGACACAACCATTTTCAATTCTCAGAGAATATGCACACCATATTAGACGCAATGCCTGGTTCTAGTGGCTCATTTTCATTAGATTGTGGTTCAGGAATGGCATTTATTACACGTGGACGACTGTTTACTGACGAAGAGTTAGAAACGCTGCCACCAGTTAAAACTTTTGGCTTAAATTAACTATTTTTAGTTAAGCACCACATGACTAGTAAATCTGCCCTAATCAAATAACTCAGGCTTAGCAACGCCGTAGCCTTGTGCGTAATCCACGCCAATCTCTTTGAGCATATTAATAATTTCGTCATTCTCAGCGAATTCAGCAATGGTATGTAAGCCCATCACATGACCGACATTGTTAATAGATTCAACCATCGCACGGTCTATCTTATTTTTTACAATGGCTTTAACAAACATACCATCAATCTTAAGAAAATCGACTTCAAGATTTTTAAGATATGCAAAGGAAGACAATCCACTACCAAAGTCGTCAAGCGAAAAGCGACAGCCAATCTGACGTAAAGCATGCATGAATTGTCGAGCTTTGTTCAAATTTGCAATGACGGAGGTTTCGGTAATTTCAAAGCAAATTCGACTGGTATCAACTTTGTGTAGCTTAATCTGCTCAATCACATACTCTAAAAAGCCATCTTCTGACAAAGTCTGACCGGATAAATTGATTGCGCAAACATAAGGGAAAGCAGCACCTTTGCGGGCGATAATAGCAAGCGCCTCCCCTACTACCCACCGATCTATTTTAGGCATTAAGTGATAACGCTCCGCCGCAGGTAGAAAATAACCCGGTGGGTAATATGAGCCATCCATCGCCTGCATGCGAATTAATAGCTCACAGTGAAGTTCTGCGCCTTCAGTTAAGCTTGCCATGCGCTGGATGTATAAAACAAACTGCTTATGCTCGAGCCCTAAATGTATTCTAGAAACCCATTCAAGTTGATTGTTATGTTCTTTAATATCAGAATCGTCAGAGCGGTAAATGTGTATGCGATTACCACCTTGCTCTTTCGCTGTATAGCAGGCTGAGTCTACCGTGCTGAGCAGCTCACTCAAGGTTAAATTATGGAGCGGTGAGATTTCGGTAAGTCCCACACTGGCACCAATTTTGAACACTTTGTCATCAAAAGTGAAACGATACTCCCGCACCACGTCTAGCAAGCCTTCGATGATTTCTTGAGCTTTGACTAAATCACAGCCCATTAATAATAAAGCAAATTCATCACCACCCAATCGCGCTAGCGTGTCAGAGCTACGCACTTTGGCTTTGATGTGATTAGTCAGCTGTTTTAGCAACACGTCACCTGCCATATGGCCGCAAGTATCGTTGACTATTTTAAATTGGTCTAAATCAATATACGCAAGGCAATGCACCCGATTGGCTATGGCCGTATCATCTATAGCAGCTTGTGTTTTACGATCAAACTCATAACGATTAATCAGACCTGTCAATTGGTCATGTCTCGCTTGAAACGACAATTGATTAGACAAGGTTCTAAGCATCGTCACATCGTGAAGCACAGTTACAGTGGCAAAAGTATGACCATCACTGTCATAAAGCGGAGAAGCTGATTTGCGTATCACAAACTCCTCGCCATCTGCACGCTCCAATATCACCTCTTCTTGGGAGCTATATGAATCGGTTAACCATTCACTACTCACTGGCGTGGTTTTATCTTCGGCTAATAATTTAAACAAAGAACGTAATGTTTTAATCTTCATTTCACTTAAGTTAACGCCTGTAAGCCGCTCTGCTGCTGAGTTCATATAAAGTACATAACCTGCAGGATTACTTGTGATGACGGCATCGGCAATGCCTTCAAGCGTCACTTGGGCGCGCTCTTTCTCTAATTGAAGTTCGTACTGAGAGTCTTCAATGCGATCCAACATGCCGTTGATACCATGCGACAAACTTGCCAGTTCGTCATGGCCATTAAGCCGTCTAATCCTAGCCGACATATTTGCAGTATCGCTAATTCGTTTTACGTCTTCATTCATACGTTCTAAGCGGATTAGAACCATTCTGTCAAACATCCAACTAATGGCTGCTAACATAAGTGCAATGATTGAAGTTGACCACGAAAGGAAGCTAGAAATAGACTGCCTTTGCTCAAATATTTCACGGTTACTCAAGGTCGATACAATTAGATTTGCTTGATTGCTGACATTTTTCATCAGCGCATAGCCTGCCACCTCTGCGCTATTTAAAGGTTTAACTACAGTGCCGCTGACTGCTAACCTTTTCTCTAAATCAACGTCTTTACCATTAAACAACTGTTGAATTGTGAGTTTCGCGCCTATGACTTTCTCAATGCGCTCAATGAGAGCTTGATCCACATGACGTACCATAATTAAAGTACCGTGACTGATACTTTTACTAGCGGTTGGTTGTATATCCATAGCCGTCACTATGCAAATGCCTTCTGGCGTCCAAAAAAATCCAGACATATGGTCTTTAGAGGGGTTTAGAAAGATACCGCCCTTACTGACCGCTTGCTCAAGTAATATTGGAATAGGCCATGGTTTGCCGTTAGTAAAGTCAAACCCACGTTTGTATAATGCAACGCCTTCTGGGTTAACGAGTAGTATCGCTTTGACTTTGAGGTGATTGAAGGTTTCGTTGGTGTAGTTAGAGTCGATATATGGAGCATCTGGCTGCAACATATATTGGTAGGTGTCATCCCAGTGCGCGTATTCGCTTACAATGCCTTCTAACTGCTGAGATTGCTCATTTAATAGTGTGACCGCACTATTGACTTGAATTAAGGTTTTGTTTGATTCTAATTTTGCATAGCCATCTAGCAACACAGTTCGCGCTACCATAAACAGTATTGTGAACAGCAACACCATACCTGTCGCCACGACTACCAGCATCTTGGCGCGCAATCCCGTAAAGTGTTTTTCAGCCATTTAGGTTACCAAAAGTATTTAGCATTGGTATATTGAAACTGACCAATGCTAAGAAGTGAATGCTAGTTAATTGATTCTATCCGACAAGTTTCAGTGAACAGCGCAATTAAAACCCTAAACTATCGAGCAAATCATCCACTTGCTCTTGGCTTGCCACAACATCCACTGCGGTTGGATCAATCTGCGGACCATTCATTAAGGTTGCTTTTTCATCGACTTCTTTTTTAACCGGAGTAGGAGAGAAATCTATCAGTACTTGTACTAATTGCTTCTCTAAATCTTGAGCCAATCCTGTGATTTTCTTGATGACCTGACCTGTCAAATCTTGAAAATCCTGCGCCATCATAATATCCATCAACAAGGCTTTGGTTTCAGTGGTATTTTTAGTAGTCAAAGTTAAAAATTCCAAGGTTTCATCGGCGACTTGGTTGTATTCGCTTTTTAATGAAGGCTTTTCTAATACTGCTTTCCAATGTTGCTCTAGGACCGACGCTCCATTGGCTAATTCAGTTTGCAGTGGCGTTGCCAAGTCAGTGGCATTCAAGACACGCTCTGCAGCTTGCTCTGTCATGCGTGATACATAAGCTAAACGGTCACGTGCATCTGGAATATCTTGTGCAACTTGCTCAAGAATTTTATCTAAACCCAAACCCTGTAAACTATCATGCAGCAACCTAGTCACATGACCAATACGATTCAGCATCTCGTCACCTTGGTTAGCTACTGGCATAGGTTCAACATGTGTTGCTTGCTGCTGTAAAGACTCGCTATTCATCACTAAGCCCCTGCTTTTTCAAGCTTCTCAAATATTTTAGATAACTTCTCATCCAAGGTTGCTGCTGTAAACGGTTTAACCACATAACCATTGGCACCGGCTTGTGCAGCTGCAATAATGTTTTCCTTTTTAGCTTCAGCCGTCACCATTAGCACAGGTAAGTGCTTCAATTCAGGGTCTGCTCGAATCTGCTGCAACATAGTCAAACCATCCATATTGGGCATGTTCCAATCCGATACCACAAACTCGAATCCGCCACCCTTAAGCTTGCTAAGACCGACTGCGCCGTCTTCTGCCTCATCAACATTGGTGTAACCAAGCTCTTTTAATAAATTTCTGACGATCCTGCGCATGGTTGAAAAATCATCCACCACAAGAAACTTTGTATTTAGGTTGGCCATGCATTACTCCATTAAAAAATAGTCGTTCATAGAATTCGAAATCAGCCTCAAATACATTAAATGACTTATTCTGATTCTTTCTTCGTTAATTATTACTTACTTTACCTTAACTTTTATTCAAGATTAGCGACACAAAAGCGACGCTTTTCCCAATTACATATTTTCAACATCTCACTTATTCGCATTACACACGTAACGCGCGTGAGCTGTTCGCCATCAGGTAATTCAAGACTAACTTCGGCAAATCATTCAAATGTGCCACTTCATCTACTCCGCCATGCGCAACTGCCTCTTTCGGCATGCCATAGACCACGCAGCTTTCTTCATTTTGAGCAAAGTTGTAAGCACCTGCATCTCGCATTTTAGCCATACCAACCGCGCCATCTTTGCCCATACCAGTTAGAATCACACCAATGACGTTCTTACCTGCATATTCTGCAGCAGATGCAAATAACACGTCGACAGATGGCTTGTGACGATTGACTGGTGCTTCATCACTTAGCTGAGTGACATAATTCGCGCCACTTCTAGCTAATAGCAAGTGTTTATCACCAGGTGCAATATAAGCATGACCAGGTAAGATACGCTCACCCCCTGCAGCTTCTTTCACTGAAATCTGGCATAGCGAATCTAAGCGATTTGCAAATGATTTGGTAAAGCCAGCAGGCATATGTTGTGTAATTAAAATACCTGGACAATCTGATGGCATCTGCAATAGGAACGATTTAATCGCCTCAGTACCACCTGTAGAAGCACCTATAATCAATAACTTCTCACTACTGATTAATGGATTGCGCAAGGGCGCTGGAGCGGCACCGCTACTTTGAGTCATAGCGTGTCGCTGTAATGTCGAAATTCTTGCTTGGGAAGCGGCACGAATCTTATCCGCAATAATATCGGTATACTCGCGCATACCTTCTGTAATAGACATCTTTGGCTTGGTCACAAAATCTATTGCGCCAAGCTCAAGTGCGCGCATGGTAATTTCTGAACCACGCTCAGTTAATGTAGACACCATCACCACTGGCATTGGGCGCAGACGCATCAACTTCTCTAAAAAGTCCAAGCCATCCATCTTTGGCATTTCCACATCCAAAGTCAGTACATCTGGATTCAACTGCTTAATCATTTCACGCGCAATAATTGGATCAGGCGCAGCACCAACAACTTCCATATCACGTTGACTATTGATAATCTCAGTTAACAGACTGCGAATTAATGCGGAATCATCAATGACTAGTACTCTAATTTTCATGTTATTTTCTCTTCTTAATTTTAGAAGTTCTTCTTATAAAATTAAATCATCAAAACAAATCAATTTCACCGCCCACATCAGCCACTTTAAGCTTGCTTGCATAAGCCTCTTCGCGTTGGACTAAAGTATCGTTGTGCATATTTTTCAGCTTCTTGACTAACACTCTGCCCGTTTTTGGAAAGTAATAAACTTTTCTTGGGTAAATATCTAGCAAGTCTTCGCTGGTTACTCGAATACGCTCTTCTTTTAAGAATTTACGCACGAAGATTGCATTACGATCACCGACGTTCATGGTGGTGAAACTTTTCAGCACATTACCGCCGCCAAAAATCTTCGCTTCTAAGTTCTCTCGACGGGCGCCATTTCGCAACAACTGATTAATTAACACTTCCATGGCATAAGTGCCATATCGCATAGATTCTGAAACAGGGCTGTCTTTATCGGCTGCGGCACTATCAGGCAGCATAAAGTGATTCATGCCGCCAATGCCAGATACGCTGTCACGTATGCAGGCAGAGACACAAGATCCTAATACCGTGACAATCACCATGTCTTTGTCGGTATAGTAGTATTCGCCAGGCGATATTTTGGCTGCGTTACAATCAAAAGTGCGGTCGTAATAGAGTGTGGTAGAAATTTCTTCTTGTAGCATACTCATACAATTCTTTCTTTTACCTGATTAGTACGTTTAAGCGTTTTACCATCACTTAATTCATACACGGTTTTTCCACGCAGATGAAAATCGTTAGACACGTACAGAAAGTTCTCTGAATGCCCTGCAAATAAGATTGCATGTGGCTTCATCAATGGTACGAAGTGACTCAAAATTTTGGTTTGAGTTGGTTTATCAAAATAGATCATGACATTTCTGCAAAAAATAGCATCGAACGGTTCACCTAAAGTCCATTGCTCATCAAGCAAATTCAGTTGCTCGAAAGTAATCAGACTACGCAGCTCATTGCGCACGCGCACTGAGCCTTCTTGCGCCCCGGTGCCTTTTTGGAAAAACTGTTTGCGACGCTCAAGCGACAGCTTGCTAACTCGCTCGTATGGGTAAACGCCACGTGAAGCAGTAGCAAGCACATTGGTGTCAATATCCGTTGCAATGATTTCTACTGGTGGCTTCATGGTGCCAAATGCTTCGCATGCCGTCATCGCAATGGTATAAGGCTCTTCACCGGTTGAAGCAGCAGAGCACCAAATGCGAATGGGTTTTTTAAGGCTAACTAAATGTTCAGCAAGAATTGGAAAATGATGTTCTTCACGGAAAAATGAAGTGAGGTTTGTTGTGAGTGCATTAGTGAAGGCTTCCCATTCTTCTGGGTTATTTTCATTTTCAAGGTTATCAAGATACGCTTTAAATGAATCAAAGCCGACTGTGCGTAATCTACGACCAATTCGACTATAGACCATGTCTGACTTAGCTTCTGAAAGTGAGATGCCAGCATGCTGATAGATGAGTTTACGAACTCGACTAAAGTCATTATTAGTGAAGTCAAATTCGCGATCATTCTGCGCTTCTTTAGTAGATTTTTCTTTTAGCATCACAAACTTTCGTTAAATTTAGAGCAAACCTAACCCCTGCATGGCAAGCAAGACTGTCACTTGCCATACATTGAGTAGGCTTTATCAATAGCTAACTTACGTCTACTCTAGGTAGACGACTTGCGACCACGCATCTCATTTAGCGCAACGTCAGCGATATCAACCTCAGGTTCTTTTGCAATGTTAGGGTTACGACCTTTCATTTGATCGATAGCAAGTGCGCTTAAAGCATCAGCTGCGCGTCTATTGCGCTCTTCTTTACTTTTTGCTGCAAAAGGATGTGCTGAGTCTTTATATATTTTTAATAATTCAGCTGCTTTAGGCTCACGATTGACGGCGTTCTTAATCGCCATTTTAGTCGCTTCATAATTCCAATCTTGAATACGATCGTCCATGTCTGCAGTTTGGTCAATAAACACACCAATACAAATAAACACGTCATCGGCTTCTTCTACTGGAATCGTGCCGTCAGCTACGCAATCCATCACCGCCATTGAAATACCACGCTGTGCTGGGCCAAACATTTGCATAGACTGCTTAGTGTTTCTTAAGGTGACTTTGTTAAACATCACAGTATTTGGTTTTACCATCAGGTTAGGTGCAACAATCGCTAGTAAGCCATTCACACCCTCTTTTTGGTCAGTTAATGTGCGACAAAAAGCATCTTCTGCTGGGCTGCCACGAGGGCCAATAATCAAATCAATATGTGCTACATTTTTAAGATCTAAACCACTGCCATCTGGGCGATCTTCAATCACTAACGCTTCACCAATTAAAACACGGTCAATTACAGCCATTTTTATTCTCCTGAATATAAAATTATTACTGCTCAAATTTGGCATTGCGGAAAGGCTTTGCCATCTATTTCTCTCAATTGAGCTAAAACTGCAATGTCGCAGTACGCCCAAATTTCATTATATAAGTTAAGCAAATGAATTGAGTTGCTTACATTTTCTATTATGAAGATTTGTTAATGAATCGTATCTTTGGAATAAACAGGTAAAAACCGTTTAAATCTATGACCTCTAATCACGTTGATACGAACACGTAAACAAGTTCAATTAAAACTAAATAATGAAAAATATAACAATACTCCGCATGAATAAACAATCACACAAATAAAAAGAGCCTGATTAAAATCAGGCTCTTTTGTGAGATTATTTGTAAGGTTAGCTATCTCAGAACGGTGTTACCAGAATATAACTACATAAAAAGGGCAGAATCTGCCCTTTTTACTTATTGCCTATTTTTCAGATTGGCTGCAATTCGCAACCTTAAGGCATTTAGCTTAATAAAGCCGCCAGCATCTTTTTGGTCGTATGCGCCTTTGTCATCTTCAAAGGTCGCAATCGTAGAATCAAACAATGAATTGGTTTTGCTATCACGCCCAACAACAATCACATTGCCTTTATAAAGTTTAACGCGCACCCAACCATTCACAGTGCTTTGTGTATGATCAATGAGAGTTTGCAAGGCAATACGCTCAGGGCTCCACCAATAGCCGTTGTAAATCATGCTGGCGTAACGTGGCATTAAGTCATCTTTTAAGTGCGCCACTTCACGGTCTAAGGTGATGCTTTCAATCGCACGGTGCGCTTTAAGCATAATCGTACCGCCTGGTGTTTCGTAACAACCACGTGATTTCATGCCCACGTAACGATTCTCTACCAAATCTAAACGACCAATACCGTGTTTGCCACCAATGGTATTCAAATGCGCCAAAAGCTCGTGCGCCTTCATTGCTTGACCATTCAAACTTACAGGATCGCCATTCACATATTCAATATCTAAATATTCAGCCGCATCTGGCGCTTTTTCTGGGCTAACACTCCAACGCCACATAGACTCTTCAGCCTCTGCCGCTGGGTTTTCTAAATGACGGCCTTCGTATGAAATATGCAGCAAGTTAGCATCCATAGAATATGGGCTACCGCCTTGTTTATGTTTCATGTCTACAGGAATGCCGTGTTTCTCGGCATACGACATCAGTTTTTCACGGCTAAGTAGATCCCACTCGCGCCACGGGGCAATAATTTGAATGTTTGGGTTAAGCGCGTAAGCACCCAGCTCAAAACGTACTTGGTCATTGCCTTTACCTGTTGCGCCATGTGAAATAGCATCGGCATTGGTTTCACGGGCAATTTCAATCAAACGTTTTGCGATTAAAGGTCGCGCAATTGAAGTACCTAATAGATATTCGCCTTCATACACAGTGTTCGCGCGGAACATTGGAAATACGAAATCACGCACGAATTCTTCACGGACATCATCAATATAGATTTCTTTTACGCCCGCTGCTTTTGCTTTTGCACGTGCAGGCTCTAACTCTTCACCTTGACCTAAATCGGCGGTAAATGTAACGACTTCACATTGATACTCGTCTTGTAGCCATTTCAAAATCACTGAAGTGTCTAAACCACCCGAATAAGCCAATACAACTTTGTTTACTTTACTCATTACTTCTAATCCTTAATCCGTAAATAATTCAAACGCCACTAAAAAGCTAACAGCCACCATCATGACCATACCAAATATAAAAAACCTATCCGCATAAAGCTCTGCGTTCACTCGCTGATCTTTATGTCTAATCGACCAATATGACAACATCATGCTCGCTAGAAAAAACAGGCTGTCAATGGCTAATACATTATCTGCCCAAGACGAAATGCCTTTTTTAGGTGCTAGCTGTATAACAGAAATAACGGTCATACAAACACCAATCATAGTGGCCGAAACTGGCAATATATGGCTTGAAAGGATATTTTCCTTTTTATCCATCTAAACGCTTACTCGGCCTAATAGCAAATACTCCATCAATGCTTTTTGCACGTGCAAGCGATTCTCCGCTTCATCCCAAACTACTGACTGTGACCCATCAATCACATCGGCAGCAACTTCTTCACCACGATGCGCTGGCAGGCAGTGCATAAATAACGCATCTTTTGCTGCAACACGCATCATATCGCCATCGACTTGCCAATCAGCAAAGTCACGTAAGCGCTCTTCATTTTCCGCTTCAAAACCCATGCTAGTCCACACGTCTGTAGTCACTAGATCAGCGCCTTTTGCAGCCTCCATTGGATCTGCAAACTCTTCATAATGGTCATGTCCATACAAATTGGCGCGTTCCGCTTCAACTTCATAACCCGGTGGCGTAGAAACGTGTACGTTGAAATCCAGTACTTCAGCAGCCTGTAGCCATGTGTTGCAAACATTATTACTGTCACCAATCCACGCAACAGTCTTACCTTGAATTGAACCGCGATGCTCAATAAAAGTAAAAATATCTGCAAGAATTTGGCATGGGTGATATTCATTGGTTAAACCATTGATGACGGGCACACGAGAGTTAGCCGCAAAACGTTCGATAATTTCTTGCTCAAAAGTACGAATCATCACAATGTCACTCATGCGTGAAATCACTTGTGCAGCATCTTCCACTGGCTCACCACGACCTAATTGTGAGTCGCGCGTGTTGAGATAAATCGCAGAACCGCCCAATTGATGCATACCAGCTTCAAAAGATAAGCGCGTACGTGTACTGGCTTTTTCAAAAATCATCACCAAAGTACGATCTTGCAAAGGCCAATATTGCTGATAAGCTTTGAACTGCTTTTTAATTAAACGGCTACGTTCGAATACATATTCGAGCTCTTCACGATTTAAGTCATTGAATTGTAAAAAATGTTTTATTGCCATAATGGTTTACCGCAGTGATTTTTGCTTTAAATTCTATTGTACTTCTAACTGTTTAAAAAAGCCTTAATGATGACAGATAGTCGTTTCACCAACTCATTTGCCTCAGACTCGTTCATGACTAATGGTGGCAACAAACGCACCACTTTATCAGCCGTTACGTTAATCAACAGCTTCTCTGCCAATGCTATGCTTACCAAATCACCGCACGGTCTATCTAGTTCGATACCAATCATCATGCCAGCATTGCGCACCACAACCACGCCCTTAGTATCTATAAAGTCGGCAGTAAAGCCTTCACGAATCAGATTGCCGATTTTTTCTGCATTTTCACGCAAGCGCTCTTCTTCGATAATATTTAAAGTCGCTAAGCCCGCCGCAGTTGCCAATGGGTTGCCGCCAAAGGTTGAGCCATGTTTACCATAAGTGAATACTTCGGCCGCTTTACCACTCGCAACACAGGCACCAATCGGCACACCTGAACCCAGACCTTTTGCAAGACTCATCACATCAGGTTTAATAGTTGTATGTTGGAAAGCAAACCAAGTTCCCGTACGAGCAATACCCGTTTGCACTTCATCTAACATCAATAGCCAGCCATGTGCATCACAAATTTCACGTAATGTTTCTAAATAGCCACTCGCATCTTTAGGAATATTAATGCCGCCTTCGCCTTGCACTGGCTCTACCAAAACCGCGACCACATTAGAGTTGCGAGAGGCCACTTGTTTAACCGCTTCAATATCATCGTAAGGCACACGAACGAATCCGCTCACTAGCGGCTCGAAACCTGCTTGTACTTTGCGATTACCCGTCGCAGAAAGCGTTGCCATCGTACGGCCATGGAATGATTTATCCATCACGATAATTTCAGGATTAACGATTCCTTTGTTATGTCCATAAAGTCTGGCTAACTTAATGCTGGCTTCATTCGCTTCACAGCCAGAGTTACAGAAAAACACTTTATCCATGCCTGAAATTTCACAAAGCTTGTCAGCCAAGGCTTCTTGTTCTGCTATGTTATAGATATTCGATACATGGATTAGCTTACCCGCTTGCTCACTAATCGCTTTCACCAGCTTAGGATGCGCATGACCCAAGCCATTTACCGCAACCCCAGCAAGTGCGTCTAAATATTTATCGCCTTTATCATCGTATAACCAAACGCCATCGCCTTTTACAAAGGTGACCGGCTGACGTGAATAAGTATTCATTAAGTGATTTGACATAGAGGTTTACTGTAATGTGAAAATATGGGGTTAAAAATACTGGAATTAAAATTCAAGCTACAACCTTGCGAGATTAGCTGAAAACCTCATTATTGGCAAGTTTTAGCAGATAAAACAACACGATAAAAACCATTAATCCTTGCAATTATTACTTGAAAAAAATGCCGATTTGGGCAAAAATCGCGGGCTTGGAATTTAATTACCAACTATTTTAACTGTCTACTATTACACTCTTATTGCGCTCTTAATGCACTATGGCTTCGCTAAGTTTAGTCACTCAACCAAAATCTCAGATATCTGCACCTCAAGCTCAACTACCTGTTGCGTGGTACGTTGACCCTGACATCTATGCTATTGAGCAAAAATACCTTTTCGCCAAGGCGCCGAAATACCTTGGTCATGAGCTTATGGTGCCAAATGTGGGTGATTACCAAGTGCTGGATTGGACTGGTGAAGCTAAAAGCTTGATACGTCAGCAAGAGTCCATTAGTGTCATCAGCAATGTATGTCGTCATAGACAAGCCATCATGCTGAAAGGCCATGGGCATACAAAAAATATCGTTTGTCCTTTACACCGCTGGACATACAACTTAGAAGGTAAGCTTTTAGGCGCCCCGCATTTTGAGCAAAACCCATGCCTGCATTTAGATAATCAACCTTTACAAAACTGGCAAGGCTTGTTGTTTGATAGCAAACATGATATTGCAAAAGACCTTGCTAAGATTGGCTGCAAGCAAGATTTTGACTTTACTGGCTACCAGCTAGACCGCGTGATGGTGGATGAATACAACTTCAACTGGAAAACGTTTATTGAAGTGTATTTGGAGGATTATCACGTTGGTCCATTTCATCCTGGGCTCAATCAGTTTGTTGATTGTGGCGCTCTAAACTGGGAGTTCGGCGATGAGTATAGCGTACAAACTGTAGGCTATCGACCGCCAGAAAGTACAACGGACTCAGCTATTTACCAGCAATGGCAGCGTCAAATATCACAGTACCATGCAGCTACCACGCCTAAATATGGCGCCATCTGGATGGTCTATTATCCGTTCTTGATGATTGAATGGTATCCTAACGTATTGGTTGTTTCGCATATTATTCCTCGCGGTGTCGATGCTTGTACTAATGTCGTAGAGTTTTATTACCCTGAAGATATTGCATTATTTGAACGTGAATATATTCAGGCGCAACAAGCCGCCTATAATGAGACCGCTGTAGAAGATAATGAAATTTGCCAACGTATGCACGATGGTCGCCGAGCCCTGTTCTCGCAAGGACTTGACGAGCGTGGCCCTTATCAACACCCCATGGAAACCGGCCTTGAACACTTTCATATTTGGTATCGCAAGCAACTTGAAAAGCATGTCACTTAAACATACCTTGTGAACCCATCAGATAAACCCTCTTCTAAGTTTAAGCTCCCTAATCTAGGTAGTTTATGGATGCTAGTAGCCGCACTGGGCTTTGCCATCATGGGTGCTTTGGTGAAAGTCGGCGCACAAAAATTCAGTAGCAGTGAGTTAGTGTTTTACCGCTCTATATTCGGCTTAATCGTGATTTGGTTATATATCGCAGTCAACAAACTACCCTTAGCCACGCCGGTCATGTTTAAGCAAATGTCGCGTGCTGTGGTTGGCTTTGTTTCATTAGTGTTATTTTTCTATGCGATTGCACATTTGCCACTCGCAACAGCAATTACACTCAACTACACATCACCTTTATTTTTGGCCATATTTACCCCATTTTTATTACATGAAAAACCAAAAAAGTCTCTGTTTATTGGGCTAATCATTGGATTTATGGGCGTGAGCCTGCTGCTTAAACCTAACTTCAGCAGTGCCGATTGGTTAGCAGGCAGCATAGGTTTGCTTTCAGGTATGGGCGCAGCGTTCGCCTACATACACGTCAAACAGCTAGGTAAAGCCAACGAACCAGATTGGCGAACCGTATTTTATTTCACGCTTATTTCAACGATAGGCGCTGGTTTATGGATGTTTTTTGATAGCTTTCATACGATTGAATGGCAAGATTTACCCGTTTTACTGGGGCTAGGTTTTTCTGCAACGATTGCACAATTAGCCATGACGCGCGCCTACCGCACTGGCAATACGTTGGTTGTGGCGAGCTTGGCTTATGTCACGGTAGTGCTCGCAAGCTTATTTGGTGTACTTTGGTGGAATGAGCATTTAAGTCTAGACGCTTGGCTTGCAATCGGACTCATTATACTCAGCGGCGTGATTAGCGTGCGCACCACTCAAACGCCTCAGAAAATTCCTCATCAGACAGCTCTAGATCAGGCAGAGAGAACTGCACAAGAAACAATTAAAACAGTAAGTTAGCCGTTTATTTTACTGGACAATCTCATTATTCGGCAGTAATCTAACTTTCCCACGTTAACAATATATGCGTCTTATGGCACATCAAGGCACTATTAGATGCTCGGCTAAATGGTCGGCTAGTAGATGGTCGGCATTAGTCTTAATGACTACAGCGCTTTGCAGTTGCGTGGGCGCGCCTATTGCACAACAAATTGTGCAATCTATATTATTGCAGGGTGCCGACAAGGCTACCGCAGCAGCGCTAGATGCAAATGAAGAAAAGCAAAAGCTAGCTGCGCAAAATATGCCTCTTAAAAATACAACGCCAGATAAATATGACATTGCGTTTATCAATTCGGGTTTTCAAGAAATTAAACCTGAAATTGAACCCTTACCTCAGCAAGCGCTATTGGACGAAGAAAAACCCGTCCAACTCATGCAAGAAGCTAAATTGGTACAAGTTGAAGTGTGGAGTTTGCTGATAGGAGACGAAAAACAACATATTCTCGAAGCTGCAAAGAAGCAAGGTTCAACCGAACTCCCTCCTGAAAATGAATGGCAACAAAGCCAAATTGCCATTGGTGCCACTAGCAATACTAAGCTCAACAAACAAGAAGTGATTACTTTTTTGATTCCAATGGAGTTAGGTAAGTTACATAGCGGCTCTAAAGCGCTGGTCGAGTTATCTACAGCAGGACAGTTGAGTGTAGCGCGTTACGCAGTGAATTAAGTCAGCAACATTTAGGCTGCAACTTTAAGCATCGAGCAAACCGCTGCGCATAGCAATCAGCGCGATTTCTGCCGAATTATTTGCATTCAACTTTTGCTTGATATTGTAAAGATGCGTGCCTACAGTACGCGGACTTAAAAACAAAGTTTCGGCAATTTCATTAGTGGTTTTACCTTTTGCCAATGCCATAAATACCTCAAACTCACGCGGCGACAATACATCAACAGGGTTCTGATCGCCAGATAATTGCTGTATCGCCATTTGTTGCGCGACACTTGCCTCCAAATATTTTTTACCTGTTGCGACCACACGAATGGCTTTAATCATCTCTTCTGCCGCACTACGCTTAGTCAAATAACCCATCGCGCCAGCATTCAATACGCGCTTAGGGTGCACTGAGTCTTCATGCGCGGACAATACTAAAATCTTGGCAGAACTATCTTTAGCCAAAATCCGCTCAATCGCTTCTAAGCCGCCTATGCCTGGCATCGTAATATCCATCACCACCACGTGCGGTTTAAATTCCACAAAACGCTGTATGGCTTGCTCACCACTTTCCGCTTCGGCAATGACTTTAATATCAGAATCTGATTCAAGCAGCATCTTAAATCCCATGCGCACTACTGCGTGATCATCGACTAACATTACATTGATTAAGCTCATATTTTATCCATTGTCTGTGTTTTATATATCTAAATTTGCGCTTGCAACACTTGCGGTATATTAATGTAGAGGGTTGTTCCTTGATTCGGTTCAGAAGCGATACTAAAACTACCATGAAAACCCTGCACTCGCTCGCGCATACCTAGCAAACCAAAATGTTGGGTTTGGTCTACTGTTTGTATATTCATGCCGACACCATTATCTTTAATTGTCAGCGCAATGTTAGCTGCCTCGACATGACTTGCATCTGCTAAAACTGCCAACTTAATATCAATGATGCTAGCCTGCGCATGTTTAAGCGCATTATTGATGGCTTCTTGCACGATGCGATAAATATTGATGTTCAACGTTTCGCCAAGCTTATCCAGATTACCCTCCAAGCTTAAATTAATCTTCATTTCTGGATGAAGATTTTGCCAATAATGCACGGTATCTTTTAGTGTTTCAGAAAGCCCAAGGTTATCCAATGCACCCGGACGCAGCTTACGGACAATATTATGCATACCATCGTAAATCTGGTTTGCTGCAGATACAATGACCTGGGCATTACTTGAAATATCAGGCGATTTTTCTTTGGTTTTATTGGCAATAGCGACCGCGAAAGTCTTAATTGCCGTCACATATTGTCCAAGTTCATCGTGCAACTCTCTAGCTAGACTGCGACGCTCATCTTCGATATGACTTTGAATAAGCTGGGTCAGCTGGCGATTTTCTTCTAGCTGGCGCTCGGCAGCGAGTGACTCCGCCATGCGGTTGAGGCTATGCCCGATGCGATCAAACTCTGGCAAGGTAAAAGTGGGTAATCGTGTGCTTAAATCGCCCTTTTCCATACGATTAATCGATGCCAAAATACGGTTTACAGGTCTAAGTGAATGACTTAATAGCGCATACACCATCACATTGAGTAGTATGAAAAAAATCAGACCTACCCACATTAACTGACTAAAACCCGCCCAAGCTTCACGGATAGAACCCGCTGCGCTTGATGAAACCACCAAAGTACCATAGCGAATTTTTCGTTCTACAGTCTCAGTTTTAGGCGCTACCAGCTTAACAAACCATTCGGGTGGGTGAACGTTACTTTTAAACGTAGATTCGGGCGACTCGTAAAGCACATTGCCTCGGATATCGTAAAGCATAATATGGCTGCTACGCACATAACCTAATGACTGCAAAAAGCTTTGCAACACTTTATGCGTTGGCCCATATTCTGGGTTAAGCGCCGAACTTATAATGACAGTATCCAGCAACTGAACCGTCACACGGCTTGCCGCCTCGACGCGTTCTCGAATAGAAATTCTGGTGTCGTTAACTAAAATCGTACCCACTACCAAAATAAAGGCTAGCGAAAGCAGTGTAATCAATAAATTTAGACGGAATTTTAAGCTCATGAATAGCAATAAATTAGAGTTTAGTAAGTAGTGTTGTCATGACAAGTTAACATGTGTAGAGTTTAACAACTTTAATTCAATCGCCCTATAGTGTTAATCACTAAAACTACTGATACAGATTACATATGAAAACAGAGTTCATCATTGAAGCAGCACTAGCAATTCAGCAAACAATTTTAGCCAATGAAAGCACATTGGAATCGCTAGACCGTGAAATTGGTGATGGTGACCACTACATCAACATGAAGCGTGGCGCGACCACCGTTGCTGAAATGCAAGCTGACTTGGCGTCGCTAAAACCTGATGAGGCTTTAAATAAAATCGGTCTGAAGCTGCTCAGCACCATTGGCGGTGCGTCTGGGCCATTACTGGCTAGTTTTTTCATGAGCATGGCTAAAGTGCTAAAAGAAAATGGCGATGAATCAAACTTAAAAATAGCGGCTGCCTTTGCTGGCGGCGTACAAGCCATTATCCAGCGCGGTAAAGCAGGCCTCGGTGAAAAAACCATGCTTGATGTGCTCATTCCAGTTTCTAACGAATTTGTTCTGCAAGCCACGCAAAATAACGATATTAAATTAATCTGTGCCAAACTTATCCAAACCGCCGAACAAGGCATGCTATCAACTAAAGATTTAATCGCAACAAAAGGTCGCGCTGCGGGTTTGGGTGAACGTGCTATCGGACATATTGACCCAGGCGCTAAGAGTTGCCAGTTAATGATAGAGACCGTTTGTCATTTATTACTTAAACCTTGAGGATACGTCATTCTGAGCACAGCGAAGAATCCAGTACTTTGTCACATTAATATGGATTCTTCGCAATGCTCAGAATGACGGAATTTAGAGTTAGCAAAGTAAATTAAGTACACTTGTAAGGATAAAAATTATGAAAAAATTTATCAATAAAGTCGACAATATCTTAGTTGAAAGCCTATCTGGCTTTGCCAAAGCCCATCACGATTTGGTAGAACTTCACCTTGATCCAAACTTTCTAACACGGACCAACAAAGCACAAAACAAAGTCGCCATTATCTCTGGCGGCGGTTCAGGTCATGAACCTTTGCACGCTGGCTACATTGGCTACGGCATGTTAGATGCTGCCTGCCCAGGCCATGTGTTTACCTCACCAACGCCAGATCAAATGCTGATGGCCGCAGAAGCCGTGCATGCAGATAAGGGTATTTTATTCATTGTTAAGAATTATGCGGGCGATGTCATGAACTTTGAAATGGCGGCAGAAATGTTGCCTTTTGAACATGCTACTGTGCTCACCAGTGACGATTGCGCAGTGGTAAACAGCACCTACACCACAGGGCGCCGCGGTGTTGCGGGTACCGTGATTGTAGAAAAATGTGTAGGCAGCTTGGCAGAAACTGGCGCTGACTTGCAAGCTTGCAAAGCGCTAGGCGACAAAGTCAATCATCGCACGGCTAGCATAGGCGTAGCACTTACCAGCTGCACTGTGCCAGCGGCTGGACGCGCCACTTTTGACATTAGCGACACTGAAATTGAAATGGGCGTGGGTATACATGGCGAACCCGGTCGCAGACGAGAAACCATGCGCCCAGCAGATGAAATTATCGGCGATTGCGTTGAAGCCATTTTGATGGATTTTAAAACAAGGCAACTGCAGCCGTCTAAAAAGCATGAAGCCTTGTTACTCGTTAACGGCTTTGGCGCAACGCCGCTGATGGAGCTTTACCTCATATATAACACTGCCGCCAAACTATTCAACCTGCATAACCTTGAAATTTCACGCTCACTCGTTGGCAACTACACTACCGCTTTAGATATGGCGGGCGCCTCGATTACCTTATGTTTATTAGACGATGAAATCAAACAGCACTGGGATAGCCCTGTGCATACTGCGGCATTAAGATGGGGTAAATAAGCAGTGGCAATAGTTTTAAGCTAGAAATCTGCTTTTCAGCGCTTCTAAGTTTAGCTCTTTTAATATGGCCTCTAAGCGCTCTTGCGCATTCTTGCGTGGCTGACCTGTGTATTTGGCAATAATGAGCTCGTTTTTCATGGAGTGCTCCCAACCCACCAGTTCCGTTACAGTCAGTTGATAACCAGCAGCTTCAAGCTGTAAACAGCGCAAAACATTGGTGATTTGGCTACCAAACTCACGGGTATGAATCGGGTGGCGCCAGATTTCGCTTAAAGGTGTTTTGCCAAAACTTTCATTTTTGTGCTGTCGTAACACTTCCGCGACTTCCGCCTGACAGCATGGTACTAGCACCATATATTTAGCTTTTTTCTTTAAACCAAACTGAATCGCATCATCAGTAGCAGTATTGCAAGCATGCAGCGCAGTGACGATATCTACCGTGTCTGGCAAAGTATTAGAAGTAATAGATTCTTCCACGCTTAAATGCTGAAAACCCATGCGTTCAAAATGCAAATCTTCTGCAAGCTGACGTGATTTTTCAACCAACTCAGCACGTGTTTCTATACCTACTACCTGCCCTGCCGCATGCTGTTTAAGCAATAAATCATACAAAATAAAGCCTAAATATGACTTACCGGCGCCATGGTCAACCATCGTTGGATTAGGATTTTTCGCCAATACTTCATTAAATAGTGGCTCAATAAAATTCACTAAATGGTAAACCTGCTTGAGCTTACGGCGACTGTCTTGATTGAGCTTACCGTCGCGCGTGAGAATGTGCAGCGCTTTAAGCAGCTCGATGGATTGGTTAGGTTTTATTTCGGGTATTTGCATGTGCGTATTTTAAGCCATAAACGCTAAACTAAAGATATACACAGATAAAAACTTGATTATTAATACTAAATGTTAAAATGCGCAGTAATACGCAATATTTAATGCCTCGAAAACTGAAAGTGTTTAAGCAAGACGAGGCGCGAATTGATTTTGAGCGCGCCGCATATGGGTTATATGCAAGCAATCAAAATCATTGAGCAACGAAGTATTGCGACAACATTTTTTGATTTTGAGGTATTAAATGGCAATTCAATGGTATCCGGGTCATATGACCCAAGCACGCAAAAAAGCCGAAGAAACAATGGAATTTATGGACATTGTGATTGAGGTGCTAGATGCGCGCGTGCCTGAGGCGAGCCATAACCCCGTGATTAACGAAATGCGCTTGTTCAGACAGCGCCCTAACTTAAAAATACTCAATAAATCTGACTTGGCAGACCCTAAAGCGACTGAAGCTTGGTTGAATTACTTTAATCGCCAACCCAACACCAAAGCCGTTGCGCTCTCATGCAAAAAACCGGGTGAAGCCAACAAAATCCTCAAACATTGTTTAGCACTTACGCCGCACCGTGGCTCGCATTTAAAACCTTTGCGCATGATGATTATGGGTATTCCTAACGTTGGCAAATCAACGCTGATGAACGCCCTACTCAACCGGCGCGTAGCTAAAGTAGGCGATGAACCTGCTGTGACTAAAAGCCAGCAACGCTTCGACATTAGCGAAACCATGAGCATTACCGACACACCAGGGATGATGTGGCCAAAAATCCAATATGAAAGCGACGGCTACATGCTTGCCGCTAGCCATGCGATTGGTCGTAATGCAGTGATTGATGAAGATGTTGCAATTTTCTTAGCGAACAACTTACTCAAAAGCTACCCAGCACTGGTCAATGCACGCTACAAACTAGACACCATGAAACATGAAGGTGGATTTTTAGATGTACTAAAAATGGATGGCGTAGATTTACTAGAAGCCATCGCCAGACGACGCTCATACAAACGCCATGATGGTTTATGGGATATGGAGAAAACCGCAGTCGCTTTTCTCACCGATTACCGCAGCGGCGCGATTGGTAGAATTAGTTTAGAAACACCGTTGAGTCGTAGTGAAATGATGCAAGCAAGTTTACCGAATGTTGTCGATGATACGGCCTCCGAGATAGACGTAGACGAGGCGAATTAAAACAGTACATTTCTAGATGCATATTTATGCGATTGATATATCCAAACCGTAAACTCTGATTTATCGTATGCGCTAGGAGTTTCAAAATGCAAAAACAGAGTTTACAGTTATTGAGTATGCTTGTTTTATTGGCGATAGTGACTGCCTTTAATTACAACTTTTTCGCCTCTTTGGGGATTACTGGGGTCACCCTGTTAAATTTGCTAGTAGTGGTAACGGCGGCTTACTTTTGCGAGTTCTTTGTCGCTTTAATCACAGCGTTTCTAGCCTTCTTGACGATTAACTACTTTTTCACCGAGCCGCGTTATACCTTTGAAGTTGCACATGCGGAATCGTGGACTAGTTTAGTTTGCTTTCTTATAGTTTCCACCGTCATTACATCGCTGGTTAAACAGCTCAAATTTCAATCGCAGCAAGCACTTATCAATGCACAACGGGCAGAATTCGCCAGAACGCTTGCAGAGCGCTTGGCGCTTGCCAACAATATTGATAACCTCTTGTTGGATACCTGCAGAGTACTGCAAAAAGAGTTCAATAAGCCGTTCGCTATTGCCATGCCTCAGCCAGCAAATTCGGCAGAGTCTAAATATAGTTATAGCCTCAGCATTCAATCTGATGCGGTAGAAACGCCAGATAAGCGCTTATTAAATTGGGTTTCAGAGAATGGCAAAGCTATTAGCCCTTACACAGACTACTGGACTGAATCTTTTACGCAATCAAAACAGTGGTTGCTGCCTTTCAACCGCTTACCAAGCGCTGACCCAATTTTAGTGGTGGATAAAGTTGATGATGAGGAAAGCATAGAGACTTATACGGCCATAAAATCATGCGTGGACCAAATTTCGCAAGCGTATCAACGACTCATCAATAGTGAAAAAGCCCAACTTGCAGAATTAGCAACGCAAGAAGAAGCCATTCAGAATGCATTGCTGGCCTCTATTTCTCATGATATGCGCACACCGCTTACGTCCATTTTAGGTGCGGCGACTACCTTGCAGCAACCTAATTTGAATGCGGAACAAACAGCACAATTAACTGCATTAATTGCCTCTCAAAGCCGATATTTGGCGAGTACTACCGAGAACATACTCTCGCTTATTCGCCTAGAATCGCACTCAGCAAGCCCGATTCACATGGACTGGCAATCGCCAGAAGAGCTCATTGGAATTGTGATGGAGCTATATAAAAACCGTGGTGAATCTCTCAATATTAAAGTCACGATGAGTGAACCTGAGCTATTAATAAAAGGTAATGTTAATCTACTGACACAGGCGTTGGTCAATTTGATTGATAACGCGAAGCAGGCGCATGCAGGTGATGAGCCTATACTGATTGAAGTCAGCAAAATAGATAAAATGGTGAATATCAGCGTGAAAGACCGCGGAAATGGCTTCATACAAGGCATGGACTCAATAGCCATTAAAAAATTCATGACGACCAAAGCTAAAGGTTTTGGTTTAGGGCTTTCTATTGTGCAAGCCATCGCTAAATCGCACGGCGCGAATTTCACCCTCAGCAATAGAGTTGGCGGCGGCGCATGCGCCACCTTAAGTTTTGTTGCGCCAGAAGTAGGTGTTGTTGATGTCCAGTAACCATATTCTAGTCATTGAAGATGACTTGCAGATCAGTCAATTTCTACAATCCAGCTTGAAAGCCAATGGCTACCATACCGTTTGTGCACATACCATTGCAGAGGGTAAGCGTTTATTTGATGCAAGCAAACCTGCATTGTTGGTATTAGATTTGAATCTGCCTGATGGCGATGGTAGAGAGGTGATTTCATATGTGCGCCTAAATTCAGACATTCCAATACTGGTGCTCTCTGCACGCCAAGCAGAGCAAGAAAAAGTAGATTGCTTTAACGATGGTGCTGATGATTATTTAGCTAAACCTTTTGGCGTGAATGAGCTGCTCGCCAGAGTTAAAGTTGCGCTCAAACGCACGGCGATGATGTCATTACGTGACGATGTATATCATGTAGATGAGTTAACTATAGATACCGTCAATTCCACTGTGCTATTAAATCAACAGCCTGTGCATTTAACACCAATCGAGTTTAAATTGCTTTTCATATTGGTGACAAAGCCGGGGAAAGCATTCACACACCGCCAGTTGCTTACCGAAGTTTGGGGCGCCGAATATGTAGATGACACGCATTATTTGCGTATCCATATGGGTCGATTACGTGCCCGGCTTGAGAAAAGCCCTGCTGCACCGCGCTATCTATTGACCGAAGCTGGCATAGGCTACAGGCTTGCCGCGACTTAAATTTATAAGTTAAAAGAAGTATTTTTTTACAATCGTCATACCGACGAAAGTCGGTATCCAGCGTCTTTTTAGCAATACTTGCCAGCTTGCTAGCTATAGTATTTCTTATCAGTTTTCCTGACAAAGTCACTAGATTCCGTGTCACGCACGGAATAACACCCTAAATAAAAGTATCAATCTTGTTTATGTGATTGATACATCCCCCCTGTTTTAATGACCTTGTCTCATTCACATTCTTATTTAGACAGGGCATTTAAAACACATCATGCATAACAATATAAAATCTAAGAGTTTGGCAGCACTTACTTTAGGGGCTATCGGCGTTGTTTACGGCGACATTGGTACAAGTCCCTTATATACCATTCAAGTCATTTTTAGCGAGGCTACAGGTATCGCGCTAAATCAAGCAAACATCATTGGCGCCATCTCTGCTGTGTTCTGGGCGTTGATGCTAGTCGTGATGTTGAAATACGTGATACTAGTATTACGAGCAGATAATCGCGGTGAAGGTGGCGTGATGGCTTTGCTGGCACTCGCTATTTCAAGTGCGGGCTCTGCACCAAATCGTAAAAAAATACTATTGGCTTTAGGTGTGTTTGGCGCTGCATTATTTTACGGTGACAGCATACTTACGCCCGCCATCTCGGTCCTTTCCGCAGTTGAAGGTTTAGAACTGATAAAGCCAGAGCTCTCCACATATGTGATTCCAATTGCGCTGACCATTTTAATCTCACTCTTTACAGTGCAAAAATATGGCACAAACACGGTCGGTAAGTTCTTTGGGCCTATCGTGATTGTTTGGTTTGTCACCCTAGGCATTGTTGGCGTTCATCACATATTGCAAAACCCCGTCATCCTGAATGCATTAAATCCAATTTATGCATTTCACTTTTTGGCAGATCGCGGTACAGGTGTATTTTTAGCCGTAGGTGCCGTCACATTAGCCATTACAGGTGCAGAGGCGCTTTATGCCGACATGGGGCACTTTGGTAGACCTGCCATACGTATCGCATGGACCTGCTTAGTTTTTCCATGTTTAGCGCTTAATTATCTTGGTCAAGGCGCATTGCTACTTACAACGCCAGCCGCTGTAAGTAATCCGTTCTATCTATCTTTCCCACAAGAGTGGTTAATACCAGTTGTAATACTAGCAACACTGGCAACGATCATTGCATCTCAAGCAGTTATTTCAGGTACTTACTCCATCACGCAACAGGCCATACAGCTTGGCTTTTTACCTAGAATGCAGATCCTGCATACGTCTGCAAGTGAGTCAGGCCAAATTTATGTACCCGCAATCAATTGGTTGTTATTGGCAGCTGTCATCATGCTAACCATCGCTTTTCAGAACTCATCAGCGATTGCTTCAGCTTATGGCATTGCGGTAACAGGTACGATGCTAATCACCACGATACTCACCTACTTTGTAATACGTCATAATTGGAAATACCCTGTTTGGCTAGCGTTGAGTGCAACCATTGCTTTCTTTGCTTTAGATTTACTGCTATTGACCTCTTGCTCAGCTAAATTTTTCAAAGGTGGATGGTTGCCAATCGCCCTTGGCATCAGCTTAGTTACCATTATGTGGACGTGGAAACAAGGCCGTGAAATTCTGCTGCAACATATTCATGAAGATGACCCAAAACTTGAAGATTTTGTTAAGAATATCACCCGCGATACCAAAGCTAGAATTGAACGTACCGCTATATTTCTTTGCGCAAATCCAGACACCGTGCCACAAGCGCTGATGCATAACTTGAAGCATAATCAGGTATTACATCAAACCAACCTGATTCTGACAGTGGAATTTGCCGACACGCCCACTGTAGAAAAAGAGCAGCGCTTTGCAATTAAAGAGATTGGCGCGGGCTTTTGGCAAGTGAAGTTACACTACGGCTTTATGGAAACGCCTAACATTCCTAAAGCGCTTGCAGAGAGCAATTTAGTCGGCTTTTCAATCGATCCATTCACTACTTCATACTTTATTAGTCGTGAAACTGTGATTTCTGGCCCTGGTGGAAAGATGGCGAAATGGCGTGATGATTTATTTGCATTGATGTCACGAAACGCAGGTAGCGTAGTGGGTTATTTTAATATCCCAAGCAACAGTGTGATTGAATTAGGGACGAGAGTGCATATTTAAATGAAGTGGGAGCTTTGCATGAAGCAATTTGACGCTTAATTTCACCCCCTCTATTTTCCGTCATTCCCAGTTACGCGGGAATGACGGATGTTTGATGCTTTTGTGAATGGTTTCCACCTTCGAGCAAAGGTTTCTAAGTGAAGCTTATTCGCTTTTTTTAGTCAGTTGCTTACTAAATTCAATATCTAATTTACTGACACGTTTAGGTGTTTGTGGACCATAAGCATTCACAAACGCCACAAAATCTTCCATCATCATCGGCTCACATAAACGTTCGGACTCTCCGCCGCCAGTGGCTAATAGCAGGCTAAACATAGCACCGCTATTCATGGACATTGAATAGTTGTCGTTGCCGCTGCGTCGTTTTAGCCTATCAATCGCGGCACTGGCTCTAGTAGATCTTGCGCTCGATCGCATGCTATTCCTTTAACTTTTAAGTGCTTATTTTTGAGTCAGTAATTATGGCACGCTTTAATCATTTAATTGATAGCTTGTTATAGCCTTAAACGTTAAAATCTAACGCTTAAGTTTTACCCTCATATTTTGCTTTATCACGAGTGAGTGCTTCTATAAATTCAAGTTTCTAAGCTAAACAAGGCGCGAGCAAAAAATTGCGCCGCCGCATATATTTGATATGTAAGAAGTAATTTTTTGTGAGTAACGCAGTGTAGCAACGAAAATTGGATTTATAGAAGTACTCACATGTTAAATTCACTGAACGCGCCTCAGCGCGACGCTGTTAAATATCTCGATGGTCCATTACTAGTACTTGCTGGTGCTGGTAGTGGCAAAACTCGCGTAATTACTCAAAAAATCAGCTATTTGATTGATGAAGCAGGTTATTCGCCTAAAGAAATTGCAGCTATTACCTTTACCAACAAAGCTGCGCGTGAAATGCAAGAGCGTGTAGGTAAGTTAATGGTGGGGAAAAACATCAAAGGCTTAACCATCGCCACGTTTCACTCGCTTGGTTTGCAAATGTTGCGCGCTGAAGCGTCATTACTTGGTTATAAACCTCAGTTTTCAATCTTGGATTCATCGGATAGCTTTAAGATTCTTGCAGATATTTTAGCCACCACGGATAAGCAGTTATTACGCAAGACGCAATCGCAAATCTCGCATTGGAAGAATGGCTTTGTTAACCCAGACCAAGCCAAAGCCACGGCCGAAGAGGAACTCACACATGCAGCAGCCAAGGTTTACCAGCTATATCAACAAACGCTAAAAGCATATCAAGCAGTTGATTTTGATGATTTAATTAAGCTACCTGTCGAGTTATTTGATGAACACGAAGCTGCGCTTAATAAGTGGCAGCGCAAGTTGCAATATCTGCTGATAGATGAATACCAAGATACCAATGCTTGCCAATACAAACTGGTAAAAATGCTCACCGGCGTGCGTGGGCAATTTACCGCAGTAGGTGACGATGACCAAGCCATTTACGGCTGGCGTGGCGCGGACGTAGAGAACTTACGCCAACTGACAGAAGACTTTAGCAAGTTAAAAGTCATCAAGCTAGAACAGAACTACCGCTCTACGATACGCATTCTGCGTGGTGCCAACGCGGTGATTGCGAATAACCCAAAGCTATTTGAAAAGAAACTTTGGAGCGATTTAGGCACAGGTGATTTAATTCAAGTATCTGCATGCATGAGCGAGGAAGCAGAAGCCGAGTCCGTGATTATGAAGCTGCAAGCGCACAAGTTTGAAAACCGTACCAAGTTTTTGGATTACGCCATTCTTTACCGTGGTAATCACCAAGCGCGTATTTTTGAACAATATCTGCGCAATCACAAAATTCCTTACACCATTTCAGGCGGTCAATCCTTTTTTGATAAAGCCGAAATTAAAGATTTAATCAGCTATTTGCGCTTAGTGGCTAACGAAGATGACGACCCAGCCTTCATTCGCGCGGCGACCACTCCGAAAAAAGGCATAGGGAATACGACACTTGAGCGTTTGGGTGAGTTTGCCAGCTTGCATAAAATATCATTGTTTGCCGCGGCGTTTGAGGGTGATTTTCAAAATGACGTTGGCAATAAGCAGCTAGAAGACTTGTTGAACTTTTGTACTTATATTCAAAAAATTCAAGAATGTGCAGTGCGCGACCCAGCAGGTGAAGTGCTTAACGACTTGCTTACCACCATACAATACGAAGCATTTTTATACGATAGCGATGAGCCGCGCGCTGCCGAAAGCAAATGGAAAAATGTGCTTGATTTTATTGGCTGGCTGACTAAAAAAGGTGAAGCAAGCACAGAGTTTGGCAACGAGACAGACGGTAAAAACTTACTAGAACTCACGCAGATGGTGTCGCTGATGAGCATGCTGGAAGGTCGTGAAGATGGCGAGCCTGATGCTGTAAAGCTATCGACGTTACATGCTGCAAAAGGTCTAGAATTTGGTCATGTGTTTTTAATTGGTGTTGAAGAAGGCATATTGCCGCATCGAGAAAGTATCGATTTAGGCGTTACAGACCCCACAAAAATTGAAGAAGAACGCCGCCTGATGTACGTGGGTATTACTCGCGCACAGAAATCACTGAATATTTCATGGTGCAAAAAACGTAAACGCGCAGGTGAAATGCAAATGTGTGAACCTAGCCGTTTTATTGCGGAGTTACCAAAAGATGATGTGCGCCATTTTGGCAACCCATTCAACAAAGACGCAGAAGCCAGCAAAGAATTTGGTAAATCTAAAATGGCGAATATTCGCGCCATGCTAAACAACAATTGATTAAATCTAATTGAGCATTTATTTGAAACCACAACTCAAATAAATGCTCATTCTAAGCTACATGATTATTGACCTAAACGTCGACCATAACTCACCGCATAAGCTGCTGGACGTGCTAACAATATTGGATCATCAGAGGCATCGATACCATCGACCAAAACAAGCGGATTGAACATTGTCGCTTTTTCAAACTTTACGCCATCAGCATCTATGTTTTTAAGCGTTAGCGTACCTAATTCAACTTGTTTTCTAGTTTCTGGCCACACCACTGTAGGGTCATTCACAACATCACCTTTATCAGCGACTTGTACGGCAATTTTAAATTTAGCTGGGGCTTTGCTTAAACGTACTGGTAATTCGTCCATTAAGTAGTTTGGTGTTGCTTGAGCCGCTTGTTCTTTGGTTAAGAACTCTGTGCCGTTGATTGGGGTAATGCGGTAACGGCCATATTGGGTTTCACCTTTTGCATTGGTAAATTTAAACGCGTTTACACCGTAAAAACTCTCTGTTGCAAAACTCACAGGGGCTGGTTTTGGCATTTGCACAAAAGCCAGTGCTGCTGGATGTGACCCTAAGAATTGTTCAACTGGTGATGGTTTTGCGGCATCAGGGCCGCTCGCGGCAATCGAATTTAATAATCCTAAAAAGTCTTCAGGCTTGGCTGCAGGAAAACCATTGGTAGAAATACTCACAATATCCGTATAGGCACCTTCTGCTAACTGAAAGCGAATGGCGATACCCTTAGGAAAAGCATTGCCATCGGCATCTGGAATGGTTGGCAAACCTGTTGCATCTGAAAAACGCACAGTCACAGGACTAGCTTTTGTTTGCAAATGCACAGCTTTACTCAGGCTAGCAGCTGATTTTGCTGGTACGAATTCACCTTGCACAACAATACCTTTTGCATGATTAGCACGATAACCTTGATACGGACCGCCTGATAACTTGGTCAGCGTGTTAACAATCTGCTCCACCACAGGTTTGTTGCTTTCGGCTACATTGGCATCTTCCGCATAAGCATTAGAAATGCTCAATACGAGCACTGAGAGTGCTAAACCTTTGATATTCAATAATGAGCGTTTTGTGTTCATAATATTCTCCTAGATTTTAATAAAGTGAAATGTTTAAAGCTAATACTATCTTCTTATTACGATGTTGCTAATTTATTAATCAAACTTGTTCTTAGTAAAATGAGTTGGCTGTTGAGTTCTTTCAGCTCAGTGAGCGTGCAACCAGTACTGCAAGCAATTTGCGTATGCACATCAGCCGCCTGAGCTTGCAGCAACTTACCCTGCTCTGTTAGCGTAATAATGACCTTGCGCTCGTCTTCAATAGCGCGCTGGCGCTGAATTAAACCTAACTTTTCTAAGCGCTTAAGCAGTGGCGTTAGTGTGCCTGAATCAGAAAACAATCGTTCGCCAATGCTATTGACGGTCACACCATCTTTTTCCCACAGTACCAATAACACTAAATATTGCGGATAGGTCAGCTTGAGCTTTGCTAATAAAGGCTTATACGTCTTTGTCATACTCAGTGAGGCTGAGTAAAGTGCAAAGCATAGTTGCAAATCTACATTTAAGACTTTAGCGCCTGAAGCACTATTTTGAGGTGTCGCTATATTTTCCATCGCATTATTTTCATTGCATTTAATTTCCATGAAGATAATCATATCTCACAATTAAATTGTATGCAATATGATTGTGAGATATTAAAAAATAAGCTTGGATTTATATCTTAGCAAGCGATGTATAATGTGCATATTTCGCAAACTACACAGATTAAAGTACTCCTTAGTACACTCTCTCATTTAATAAATCCTGAATCTCTTAGTAAAGACTTACAGCACCGAAAGCAACAGAATCATGCCTTACATTACATTAGATAACGCTTCACTCGCCTTTGGACATCATGCACTTTTAGACAAAGCCTCATTTCAATTGGATGCTGGCGAACGTGTGGGCTTGATTGGTCGCAATGGCGCTGGCAAATCAAGCTTATTAAAAGCCATCGCTGGTACCATTAAGTTAGATGAAGGCACCGTATGGCGTTCACCAAGCGCACGAGTAGTATATGTTCCACAAGAGCCTGAGTTGGATACCACACACACAGTATTTGAAGCCGTAGCTGAAGGCTTGGGCAGCCTACAACAAACGATTATTGATTATCATCAAGTGACCCATGATATGGGCATGCCAGATGCAGACATCGACGCTTTGATGACTAAAATGCAGCATCTACAACATGATTTAGATACACAAAACGGCTGGGCTGCCCAATCACGCGTTGAAACAGTGCTAAGTCGCTTAAACTTAGATGCCGATGCATTAGTTTCAACCTTATCAGGCGGCTGGCGTAAACGCGTTGCATTAGGTCGCGCGCTGGTGGCAGAGCCTGAGGTGCTATTGCTAGACGAACCAACTAACCACCTTGATTTAGAAGCAATTGAATGGCTAGAAGAGTTACTCCTGAGTTTTAACGGCTGCGTGTTGTTTATTACACATGATCGCCGCTTTTTAAATAGACTGGCGACGCGTATTACAGAATTAGACCGCGGCATACTGACAGATTTTGTGGGTAATTTTGCAGATTATCAGATTAAAAAAGAAGAGTTAATTGCTGTGGAAGAGGTTCACGCGGCTAAGTTTGATAAGTTTCTAGCACAAGAAGAAGTATGGATACGCCAAGGCATTAAAGCGCGCCGCACCCGCAATGAAGGCCGTGTACGTCGTTTAGAAGCGCTGCGCTTAGATCGCGCGGCTCGTCGTGAACGCCAAGGCAATGTAAAACTGAATTTAGATGCGGGCGAACGCAGCGGAAAACTGGTTGCAGAACTAGAAAACGTCAGCAAAGCTTATGGCAACAGAACGTTGATTAATAACTTTAGCACGCGCATCTTACGTGGTGACAAAATCGGTCTACTCGGCCCGAACGGTATTGGTAAAACTACCCTACTCAAGCTTATTTTAGGTGATATTGAAGCGGATAGCGGCAATGTAGAACGCGGCACTAAAATCAACGTCGCTTATTTCGACCAAATGCGCGAGCAGCTTGATGAAGAAGCGACACTGGCAGACACCATTAGCCCAGGTTCGGACTTCGTAGAAATTGGCAATGAACGCAAACACGTCATTAGCTATTTAGAAGACTTTCTATTCCCGCCACAACGCTCACGCTCACCCGTGAAATCGTTATCAGGTGGCGAACGTAACCGCTTATTACTAGCTCGTTTGTTTGCCCGCCCTGCCAATGTATTGGTACTAGATGAACCGACTAACGACTTGGATATCGATACACTAGAACTGCTCGAAAGCTTACTGCAAGAGTTTGCTGGCACGCTATTCCTAGTCAGCCATGACCGTGCATTTTTAGAAAATACCGTAACACAAGTGATTGCCTTTGAAGGTAACGCAGTACTTACTGAGTTTGGCGGTGGATATGATGATTGGCAACGTTACACGCAACAACGCTTAGAAGAGAAAAAAGCACAGCAAACGCAAGCTGCTAAAGCTAATGTTAAGCCAAGCAACACTGCGCAAGCAAAGCCAGCGTCTAAGCTAAGCTTTAAAGAGGAAAAAGAGTTAGCGGCGATACCAGCAGAAATTGAAAAGCTAGAGCTAGAGCAAGCAAGCATCAACAAGCAGCTCGCTGATGGCGAACTCTATAAGACACAAGCTGCTTTAGTCAAAACCTTGCAAGCAAGACTTGTCGAGATTGAGGGTTTGTTAGAAAAATCTCTGGCTCGATGGGAAGAACTGGATGCTAAGAATCTATAAAAAATATTGAGAAAATCTAACGCAGTGGCATCTAAAAAATGTCACTGCTAGAAACTACGACTCTTTGCCTGATATTTTTTTAAGTTTTTTGTTCATTTCAATTCGTTTTTCGCGCCATTCGCTTAGCTGCTCATCATCCAACTCAAGCTGTATCGCTAACACCTCTATCAAGCTCAACTTCTTTTCTTCTTCTCTGCGCGTCAACTTGGTACGCATTCTACTTTGTAACCTTTCAACTTCTTCCTGAGATAAGTTTTTTGCTTTTTCCATGTATTCTTCGCTAGCGTATTTAATTTTCAAGTCACACTCCCCGGATTTTTAATACTCAAATTTAACGGCAATAAGCTATCAGTATAATTAATCAGCAACCCACTTTTATGACATATTTATGAAGATTTAAGATTGACATCACAGCACTGTCATAAAGGCAGGGAAAGGATTTCAAGCATATTCATTGCCAACAAACAAGTCAGCCGTTACTAGCCTAAATGCAGTATGATTTGATATCTCAAATTTCAAGATTTTGGAGCTTATGCATGAGAAATATCTTAATCGCCAACTCAAAAGGCGGTAGCGGTAAAACGACCATAGCTACAAATCTTGCTGGTTATTTCGCCTCTATTGGTGGACGCGTGCTGTTATCCGACTTAGATCGTCAACTTTCATCGACCAATTGGGTGCAGCGCAGACCCGCAGAATTACCCATCATTCACACCTCCAACCCTCGCAGCAAACCATCATCAATCGACCCTGACTGGATCATTACTGACTCCCCTGCAGGATTTCGTGAAGAAAAACTTTCAGATGCGGTTAAGCAAGCGGATTGCGTCATTGTGCCCATACAACCGTCGGCATTTGACATAGGTGCTACTACTGATTTCTTAGACTTACTCGCAGAAGAAAAAGCCATACGCAAGAATAAAACCTTTGTAGCTTTAGTCGGCATGCGCGTGAATAGCCGCACAAACGCGGCAGCTACACTTGCAGAGTTTATGGAGCAAACAGGCTTTCCAATACTCACTTACCTTCGTAACGCGCAGGTATACGCCACAGCCGCAGAACTCGGTGCTAGCCTTTTTGATATGCGCCCTTCACTTGTCGCTCAGGATATTGAGCAGTGGGCGCCACTGCTAGATTGGGTGAGTGAAACGACTGCGAATGAAAGGTAAGTCAATTTCATGAGGTCAATTCATGAAGTCTTCTATTATTTAAATAGCAAAGAGTGTTCGTTTAGATAATACTTTTCAATTAGAGTCACGCGCGACATGCACTCTGGTATTTTGTTGCATGTGCGCGATAGTCAACCAGAACAGATTGTCATCTTTGCAGCTAGCTCTCTACAAACTCACTGCATCAACGACAATCCAAGCTTTAAGTTCCTGTTCTGGATTTGACTAGTGTCACATGACTAGCTTTATGCATGGATTTTAGTCCTAGGCGCGCTTCACCCTCCAACTTAAACACACTCACCACATCGGACAACTGTATGGCTTGCTCTACCAAGCTCTCCGCAGCAGCAGCAGCTTGCTCAACAAGTGCCGCATTCTGTTGGGTCACTTCATCCATGCTGGTAATCGCGTTGTTGACTTGATCAATACCGGCGCTTTGTTCACTTGATGCGGCTGAGATCTCGCCCATGATGTCAGTCACACGTTGGACTGATGACACGATCTCTGCCATGGTTTTACCAGCTTGTTCTACTTGTGTTGTACCTTCGGCAGTTTTGCTGACTGAGTCTGCGATGAGTTCTTTAATTTCTTTGGCTGCAGTGGCTGAGCGTTGCGCGAGATTGCGTACTTCGCCTGCGACTACGGCAAAGCCTCGACCTTGTTCGCCTGCACGTGCGGCTTCTACTGCAGCGTTAAGTGCAAGGATGTTGGTTTGGAAGGCGATGCCGTCAATGACGGAGATGATGTCTTCAATCTTTTTAGCACTGCTGTTGATGGCGCTCATGGTGTTGACGACTTGACCGACGACTTCTCCACCTTTCACAGCAACGCCTGAGGCGGCTGCGGCAAGCTGGTTGGCTTGTTTGGCGTTCTCGGCATTTTGTTTAACAGTTGAGGCAAGTTCTTCCATGCTCGATGCGGTTTCTTCCAGGCTGGAGGCTTGTTGCTCGGTGCGTTGGGAGAGGTCGTTATTGCCAGTGGCAATTTCATTGGCTGCTGTGGTAATGGTTTCGATGGCTTCTTTGACAGCGGCAATAGGGGCGACGATGGTTTCTAGTGTGGCATTAACCCCTTCTACAACTTTGCGGAAGTCGCCTTGGTGTAGGCTGGCATCAGCACGTACACTGACCCGACCATCGGCAGCGGCTTGTGCCAACATGTTGGCGTCTTCAACCAAGCGATTGACAGCGTCGATACAGTGGTTGAGGTTATCTTTAAGATTGTTAAAGTCACCTTTGTAATGTTCGTTAATCTTCGCTGGGATATCGCCTCTAGAAATGCTGTCAACACAGTTTGCGGCTACATTTAATGGGCCGATCACTGAGTCTAAGGTGTTGTTGACACCTTCTACGATTTTACGGAAGTCGCCTTGATGTTTTGTGGTATCGGCACGTGTAGATAAGATGCCTTGGTCAGCAGCATCGGCAAGCATGGCGGTATCTGAAACTAGCGCATTCACGGCATCGATACATTGATTTAGATTGTCTTTTAGTTGATTGAAGTCACCGTGGTAAGTCTCGGCAATCTTGGCAGGAATGTTGCCTTTGGAGATGTCGTCTACGTATTTTGCGGCAACGTTTAAAGGGACAATCACAGCGTCTAGGGTGTCATTGACGCCTTGTACAATTTTACGGAAGTCGCCTTGGTGTTTACTTGCATCGGCACGGATGGATAGGTTGCCTTCTACGGCGGATTGAGACAGTGTATTCACATCTGAAACCAGCGCATTAATATTGGCTCTGACTTGCTCGATGGCTTCGTTGACAAAGGCTTTTTTACCTGGAAATTTCTCTAATTGCGCGGCTAAGTCGCCTTCACCAAACGATTTCACGCAGGCTAGCGCTTTTTTATTCATGTCTACGTGGCCGGCGACCATCTTGTTGACGCCGGCTGCAAGCGTGTTAAAAGATCCTTCAAAAGTTGATTCGTTGACAACCTTATCAATATCTCCTGCATCATGAGCATTACTCATTTGTGTCATCTCATTTATCAAAGATTTGACATTAGAGCCAAGCTGAACCATAGACTTATTTAGCTGTGCAATTTCATCATTGCCTTTAACTAAAATTACTTCGGACAAATCCCCTTTTGATAATCTTTGAATAGATTTAACGCTCAATTGCATTGGCGTAATGACCATCCGATTGAGAAAGTAGTAGAGGATACCTATTAATGAAATAACTGATAAAAGCCCAATTAAAATAGCGGTATTTCGAATTGCATTAATTTTAGCCATCACTACTTGCGTAGGTACCGTTAGGACTAAAGTCCACGGAGTGACGCTAGCCCCAACATTTACAGGAACGTATGTACGATAAACCTCTTGGCCTGTAGTTGAATCAAAATCAATACTGCTAAATGATTTTCCTGCCTTAATTTTTTCTTTCACTGAGTTTGGAATACCACTGTCAGCTGCGTTTTTATTATTGGGGTTTAACTTACTTTTCGCAACATATTCACCCTGATATGAAATCAACTCAGCATAGCTGCCATCATAAGGTTTTATTTTATCAACATCTGATTGAATGCTGACTAAGGGCATGTCAACACCGGCAACGCCAGAAAACTTACCGTCTATTGTGATAGGTACGACTACACTTGTGATCAAGGTATCTTTACCTGAAATCTTATAGGTATAAGGCTCTAATACGGTTTCTTTTCCCGAATTTTTTGCTAACAAATAATAATCGCCTGCCCCAGGTTTACCATAATCGACTAGTGGTTCCAGTTGTACTGAACCATTGCCACGATTCCAATAGGGAATGTAGCGTCCAGTTAAATCATGACCTTTTTCATTGATGTATTTGTTATCCTTATTATCAAATGCATTGGGCTCCCAAAGTGTCCAAGTCCCAACAAACTCTGGATTTTCGTTGAGAGTTTTAATCAACATACTATCGGCGAGTGATCTGTTGGCTTGGTTGGTGACTTTCATCGACTGAAAAGACCATGCTAACGCTCGCGCATTGCTCATCGCATTATTAAGTGTCCTTTCCGTCTTAGCACCCGCGATGCTTGCAGACTCATCAGCCAGTTGAAATGCCGTGGTTTTCTCGACGTTAATTGCTTGAAAAATAATGATTGAAATCGTGAGTGCAAACCCTATGATGGCCATTGTTGTAACAATCAGCGCAATTTTTAAACGAATGCTCATTTTATTAATTAACCTTTCCATCAATTACTTCCCCTATATACCGTTAACTAAATTTCATATTAAGAATAAATTATTACTATAAGTAATTTTAATCAAATTACTTATACTTTAATTTAGTGATATAAATGGTATAAATTGGTCAATTCGAATTCGTGATTTAAAAAACCGGGATAGATATGACTTACCAAGTTCTGGGTTCAGCCATTGCTACTTACTAACATTGACCATGCACCAATCATAAGGCACCAAGCAGTTGAATAAAAAAAAGGCTGCCCCTATGGAATCAGCCTTTTAACTTTTTGGTGCCCCGACAGGCATGTAACTTATCAAGTTAATCAAGCTATATTGTCATGTAGTTATATTTACATAAATTTTTATACGTATTTTTATACGTATATGATTAGTATAACCAGAATCTGATCATGTAAAAAATCAGATATTACTCTGGAATTTATGGATGATTCGATTTACAAGCCTGTGATCTGTTAAAGTTAATTATTTAAATAACAACTTGGATATTAGAGATGGCATCACAAGCAGACATTGCACATCACTATGATGTGGATAATGATTTCTTTGCACTTTTCCTAGATAAAAAGTATCGTGCGTACAGTTGCGGCGTTTGGAAGAAAGCCATCACTTTAGAGCAAGCACAGGAAGATAAGTTTGATAGGCTATGTCGCTATGCTAATGTCACTCAAGGTCATGACGTCATCGAAATAGGTTGCGGCTGGGGGGGCTTAATGAACACCGTATTAGATAAATACCCGAATACGTCTGTGCACGGACTGACTCTGAGTACCGAACAATTTGAATTTATTAACAGTGCATCCAGACCTAATCTTTCGCTTGATTTACGCTCTTGGCAAGACTATATACCACCTGAGCGCAAGTTTGATTCAATCATTTCAATTGGCGCTTTTGAGCACTTCGCTTCATTCGAAGATCAGGCAGAGTCGCGTCAGCGGGATATTTATAAAACCTTTTTTGATTGGTGTCTGAGTGTCTCTACATCAGAGGCGCAAATTGGGTTACAAACGATTGTTATAGCAAGAGCGCCCAACTCCTTATCTGAGCTGAGAGATTCTAGATATTTACTAGATAAAGTGTTTCCAGGGTCGGCGCTGCCATCAATTAGCGATATTCAAGCTGCGATAGTGGACAAATATGAAATCTCAGCAGTACACCGCATTGGATTAGATTACGCACGCACATTGTTCGAATGGAACAAGAGATTAGAGTTCAATCAGAACAAAATTGTAGAGCGCTATGGACAAGAACTTTTTGACCATTATCGAACCTATTTTGATGCAGCCCGACGTAGTTTTGAAACTGGCTATGTTGACTTATACCAGGTATCGCTTAGAAGAGCGAAACCGTTAAGAATATTATCTAAATAACTTATTATTCCTCAAGGGTAGCTCTTTAGCTTATACAAATACATGGAGTTTGCTAATAACATCATGCTGTGATGGAGGGAGGCATCCTCTCTGGGATTAAAACTGACTTAGGTGCCAAGCGTTATTAATAAATAGGCTCCACCATGCATCACTTCAATGTGGTCTATGCAACTATGTACAACATCACCCCCTGAAGTCTTTGTCGTAACCTGTGCACGAAACAAATCGTTGAGTGCTGCAGTAATCAACGCAGTGTCTTCTACATGAATATCTACCTTTTTAGCTAAATCCTCTACGGTAATCTCGAATGGAATACCTTTTTTAGCTCCAGATGACTTAAGGGTTTTGTAAATTCTTATAGCCAGTGGGCTCATGTTAATCATAGTTAGCACTTCTTAGAAATAGCGGACAAGGTACATCCTATCATTCTGCATGGTCTTGGGTAAATGACTTCATCATAAATCCTATTGTAGGTCTGCGGTTAAAAATAATTGCCTACCAATGTGTATAGCAAGTTGTTATACAAAAAATAACTATTAGGTCGTTAAACGTAATGGGTTGAGAGTGACGATTATTAGCGCCTATTTTTTGCAAGCAGTTAATAAAGTTGTAAAAAATAAATGTCAGATTTATGTAAGGTTTAAGGAATAAAGTGAAGTTGTAGTAAAAACATTCAATCACAAAACAGAGGATTTAAATCATGAAAAAATTATTATCATTAGTTCTAGTACTTGCATTTGGTTTTGCTACTGCATCAGCAATGGCATGCCCAAAAGGTCAGGAAATGACAGGTGGCACAGGTAAGCATCATAAAGGAGGAACATGTGCACCAAAAGTAGCTAAGGATGCAGCACCAGCGTCTAAGGAAGCGGCACCTATGGTAAAAGATGCAGCTAAAAAATAACTTCCGATAATTAAAGTCATTGTGATTTATAAAGGGGCAATATATGCCCCTTTTCTATATAGATTATATTGATTGTTTATTCATAAATTATTTGTAGGAGAGACTTAATTAGAGTTGTAGTCGTCAGAGAAAACATATAACTGATTGTGATGAACTGCGATGAGCCCAAAGTATCAATTTGTGAACGCCAACTAACAGTTAGTAAAATTCAAGCTTGTAAGCTTTCCGTAAGTATAAGCAGGTATCGTATGTTTTGATCTTGTTAGTTTCGAATGAGCAATCAAGATATTACTTTGGAGAATCACAACAATGAAACATTTACTTATTTTAGCCGCACTAGCATCGGCAAGTTTAATTAATACTGCTCAGGCTGCCGACGTTGGTGTGTCCGTTAGCATTGGTCAGCCAGGCTTCTATGGTCAATTAGATATTGGAGGCTACCCACAACCACGCGTCATCTATAGCCAACCAAGAGTTGTAGAACGCGTATATGTAGAACGTGAACCAATCTATTTACATGTTCCTCCTGGTCACATAAAGCATTGGGAAAGACATTGTCATGAATACAATGCTTGTGGTGAGCGCGTCTACTTTGTAAACGATGATTGGTATAACAGAGAATATGCCCCACGTTACCAAGAGAGTCATCGTGAACACCACGAAGAGTATCGAGAAGAACGTCGTGACGAGCATCGAGATGAGTATAGGGGTGAGCATCATGAAGAGCATAGAGAAGGCCGCCAAGATGAACACCGAGATAACCATTACGAGGAGCACCACGATGACCACAGAGACAATGAACATGGTGATGATCACGACCGCGGACGCTAAAAAAATGTTGTAGCACTTAATTCGAATCGTACTTTAGAAAAATTAAAGTATGATTCGTTTTTTATACCTAAATCAATGCGTCATTTAAATGTTTGGGTTACGTTAGCCTACGTATTTTGCCGTAAAATCTTATTAAATATGCTGAATTTCCTAATATCTACCTCTGCCTTTTCTTTAGCAGCATTTATCTTAAACCGCATATTAAAGACGCACCCCAATAGCCCTCGTTCGATTACATTGACAGTTATGATTGTAGCTACCATATTTTCATTAGGTGCTGGATGGGCTGTAGATAAATTAGACGGTGACGCAGAACTTCACAAGAATGACCCATCAATTACTGAGATAATCAAAGGTGGAAATCCAGTTAAAATAGTAAAAATGATTGCTGGTTTCAATTAAGCTAAATCCGCATAATAAATAACGAGTAACTAATTTATGTCATATATAAAAATATTCGCAAACGTGTTAACAATTGCAGCATCGCTATTTCTGTTGGTTGGTTTATGGCTTGTATTTACAAAAGGTCAGCCATTAGCCGACCTAGTAGCACAGGTTGCGTTTTTCTATGTAGCCATTGCGGCATTCAATAAGGTTGTGTTGGGGGTACCAACGCTGTGGCATAAATTTTAAGATTAAATTAAAAAACCACCCGAAGGTGGTCTAATATAAATTATTTTCTTCTGGATTTTTTTGGGAGGTGAGCTTGGATTACTTTCATTTTCATGGCTTCTCTTTGTAACTAGCACCGTAACAATTGTTACTAGAGTTACACCGCAAACGTTGCTCCAGCAACATCATGACCGCTGACAATTGCATAAGCACCCGCTCCTAAGCCAAATAGTGCAACCAATGCCACAGCTACAACACCAGAAATCCTTTCTGTAAATACGTATAGATTAGTCCTCTTTTGTATACGTCTTCGATGTTCAGCTTCCAACTTCGTTTGCTCAACTACAAACGCCACTAGCGACGGGTCAATTTGATTTAGTTGCTCTAGATTCCCTGCTGGTAGAATTGGGCTATCTGTAGACGTGTGTTGTAAGTCTAATGTCCCACCTTCATTACTTACCGTTCTTAGTTGCGTGCGATTCGCCATAAGCTAAGGCTTTCCTCATATCGTTACCTACTGCCACGACGTCACCTCGTAGCTTAATGTTATCTTTACGAAAGCCGTTACTATAACTCCTGTCGTAAGCTATAGGGTTTACATAAGAATCAGCAATGCTAGCAGCACCTTTAGTCATCATACGAATGATATTCATATTTTAAAATAGTAGATTACTCCACCATTCCTCAGTTCAACCTACACACTAAAATAGCAATGTAGGCAATCACATTACCATTATTGACACCATCGTCAATAGTTGAAGCCTTGTAAAACCTAACGTTCACAATAACTTATACATATAGTTAATCAGTATTACTGTGACATATCCAGTTCTATTACGTTCCTTCTTAGCTTAAGTCTGACGTTTTATGGACTTATTTGGATTGCTACGGACTTAAAATTGGTGCCCCCGACACGAATCGAACGTGTGACCCTCCCCTTAGGAGGGGGATGCTCTATCCACTGAGCTACGGGGGCATATCAATATTTCGGCTATTTTCTCACATTTCAATCCATCTCGTATTAGTGTTAACATAACTTATTGTTAATTACCTAGTGATTGCTTGTTAAGCAGCTAAAACCAAATATATGACACTCAAGTTAATCTTTTACACAGGCGTGTTGTTGCTAGCATTCTTTGGGTATCGCAGTTATGCTATAGCTGGACGATCATTGCAAATTGGCGATGATGCGCCTAGCTTTACGCTTAATGATGCACAAGGGCAGACTCATTATCTATCTGATTACGCGGGTAAATATCTAGTGCTGTATTTTTACCCTAAAGACGACACACCAGGTTGCACAAAAGAAGCGTGCCATTTTAGAGATGACATGGCGCAGCTTGAAAAATTAGGGGCAAATGTTGTGGGCGTCAGCGTGGACAATAGTGCCTCTCATGCTGATTTTGCTAAGAAGTATCACTTACCATTCCCTTTATTGATAGACGCTAATGGCACTGTGGCAGAGAGCTATCAATCACTAACAAATCTTTACATTATAAAAATTGCCAAGCGTCATACTTTCTTAATCAGCCCAACCGGCAAAATTGCTAAGGTGTATACAAGTGTGAATACGTCTAACCATTCGCAACAAATTATTGAAGATTTAAAGCTACTACAGCACAAGCCGTGAGTCATTCAATTTAGTCATTTTTGGTATGTAGTATAGAGAATTGCAAAATGTAAATTAACTAAAATAATAATGAATTTCAGCCAAACACTACCGTTAAATATCGCTTTAATCATCATGCTACTGCCTTTAATCGCAGTTGGCTTTTACTATATTAAATTAAGAAACAGCGAAGAACTTTGGAAGTTTGCATTAGAAGGTGCTGGTGACGGGGTTTGGGATTGGGACATTAGTAACGACAAGGCCTATTTCTCTGATCGCTACAAAGAGATGCTGGGCTTTAATAATGAAGAAGTTGATAACAACATAAAAGAATGGAATAACCGCGTGCATCCTGATGATGCGGCATCGTTAGATCAGGCCGTGAGTGACTATCTATCAGGTAAGACAGAAAAATACATCCACGAACATAGAGTCATCTGCAAAGATAGAAGTATCAAGTGGGTGCTGTCGCGAGGCATGATAGTAAAGCGTGACAAGCATGGCAAGCCGTTGCGCATGATCGGAACCCATACAGACATTACTGCACGCAAGTTACTGGAAACTCGCTTAGAAAACTTAGCGCATTTTGATGCTTTAGCTAACGTACCAAACCGCACACTATTTAACGATAGGCTTAAGCTGGCGCTATCGTACGCTAAACGTGAAAAAAAGATGCTTGCAGTCATGTTTATTGACTTAGATCTATTCAAAGAGATTAATGATTTGTACGGGCATGAAACTGGTGACATCGTACTTAAAAAAGTCTCAAGGCAATTAGTTTCCTGTGTACGTGAGTCGGATACCGTCGCACGTATGGGTGGGGATGAGTTTGTAATTTTACTGCCGATTATTGACGAAATTGAAGATGTGAAATTGGTCGCTAGCAAAATTGTAGAAGCTGTGGCTCAGCCGATTAAAGTAGCTAAAACACACTTACATATTACTTGCAGCATAGGCATTGCCGTCTACCCACAGCATGGCAAGGACGAAAAACTATTAGTGATTAATGCCGATATGGCAATGTATCAAGCTAAAAATAGCGGCAAAAACCAAGCTAAGTTTTTTGAAGAAGCAATGCTGAATTAGATGCTTTGATGAACATATCAAAGCATCTTGGTTTTCGATTAAACAATCATTAAACAAATGCAGTTTTATTGCTTTCTAAATAATCAGCTAACTTAGTTAATGGCCGCCCTAATAATGCCTCACCATCTGGACTAACAACCGCAGCTTGATTTGACGCGAACACCTCAAATAACTCTAGCGCGCCTTTTGCCTGCCATTCTGGCCAACCCGCACCCAGTAAAGACTGCAAGGTGGTGTTTTCATCTGGTGACACATAGGCCACATTTCGTCCAGTAATATGACTGAATGTATCTGCAATATTCTGACCAGAAAGCAACTCTGGGCCAGTCACGTTATACGCTTTTCGCTCATGGCCGCTAGTCGTTAGGATGTTGGCCGCAATTTCACCAATGTCTTTAACGTTAAGCGGAGCAAATTGACCTTCCCTAACACCAAAGTAAAACGCACCCTGCTTTACACCATCAGCCCAGCCCAGAAAGTTTTCTTGAAACCATATGGTGCGCAAATGCGTCCATGGCAAACCTGAAGCTTCAAGATACTTCTCCGCTTCACGGAATTGGCGTGCAAACAAGATGGCTTCCCACTCGGCGCCTACCACAGAGTAAAGCACAACCTGTTTGACTGAACCAGCGGCAACGGCAGCGTCAATGGCATTTTTTGCATGCTGTGCGCGGTTTTCAACATTACCTGGAATGATGAACACTTTCGTTACGCCTTCAAAAGCAGCAGCTAGCGTTGCTGGCGCATCCAAGTTAATCACAACAGCTTCAATTGATGGATATTGCTGCTGAAGCTGCTGACCCTTCTCCACATTTCTCACGCCCGCACGAATGGCGTACTGAGCATCATTCTTTTGAATGAGCGACTCTAATGTCGCCACGCCATTATTACCCGCTGCGCCAATAATTAAAATTGCTTCTGTTTTCATAGTATTACTCCTAAAGTTTTAAAAAATTTGTTAATAAGGTAAGTCGAATAAAAGAAATTCGACCTCATGTGCATTTGCAAACGAAATTAAAGAAATATCTTTAATTTTTAAGGCATCACCCGTTTTTAAGGTATTGCCATTCACATCAAGCTGCCCACGAATCACATGCACATAAGCACTACGTCCTGCTTTTAAGTTATGTTGTACTTCTTGATCTGCTGTATTCAAAATTGAAGCATAGAGGTAAGCGTCTTGATGAATGAGCACAGAGCCATCTTTACCATCTGGCGAACCAATTAAACGCAAGCTACCAACTTTAGATGCCGTATCAAAATGTTTCTCTTCATAGCTAGGCGCAATGCCTTTAACATTCGGCTCAATCCAAATTTGTAAAAAATGGACACGCTCAGAACTTGAGTGATTAAACTCACTGTGGCGCACACCAGTACCAGCGCTCATTCTTTGCACGTCACCGTATTGAATGACTGAGCCAGTGCCCATGCTATCTTTATGCTCTAAAGAACCACTTAACACATAAGTGATAATCTCCATATCTTCATGTCCGTGTGTTCCAAAGCCCTTACCAGCCTGAACACGATCCTCATTAATCACAAGCAATGGCCCAAATCCCAGGGCTTCTGGATTGTAATAATGCCCGAATGAGAATGAATGGTTTGATTGCAACCAACCATGGTCTGCGGCACCGCGGCTACTATTTTTATGAATGTCTAACATGGTCATCTCCTTTTAAGTTTTTACAAAATCATCAATAAATTAGAATATAATTATTGTCTAATTAATCTTATTTACTAAGCATGTGTGCAGTATGAACTGGAAGATGCGGAATGAAAAACGGAAAAAATAGCAACCTATCATCGAAAAAATCGAATGTTTAGAATTAGCTTAGATGCCCTACTGATATTGGATGCCATTGATCGTCTAGGATCTTTTGCAGCAGCGGGAAATGAGCTATATAAAGTACCATCAACAATTTCATATACTGTGAGTAAACTAGAGCAAGACTTAGGCGTGCAGGTCTTTGAGCGCCTAGGCCCTAAAGTTGCTATTACCAAAGCAGGAAGTGAACTACTAAAAGAAGGTCGCCACTTACTAAAAGCAGCCAGTGATTTAGAGCATAGAGTAAGAAGAGTCGCATCAGGTTGGGAAACTGAACTGACGATAGGGATGGACTCAGTATTCTCTCCAACCTCATTGATTCATGATGTCACTGAGTTTTGCAAGGTTGCTGACCTAACGAGATTGAAATTCTCGCAAGAAACGCTATCAGGTACATGGGAAGCGCTACTTGATAGGCGGGTAGACTTACTCGTTGGAGCGGCTGGTGAAGGTCCTTCTGGTGGCGGCTATCACTCGCACCTCATCGGCTATATGGACTTTGTGTTTGCTGTGTCGCCAAACCACCCACTAGCCGGCATTGCCAGCCCGCTAAGCAAAGCCGACCTTAGTCAGCACCTCGCAATCACCGTCAGCGATTCCGTTAGAAAAATGCAACCCAGAACCGTAGGCTTGCTTTTCGGACAAAATACCTTGGCAGTATCTAATATGCGCGCAAAATATGAATATCAATTAGCGGGCATGGGCTTTGGCTTCTTACCTGAAGCCATTGCACGCCAAGCAATCGCATCTGGCTTATTAGTCATAAAAGAAGTGGAAGAGCCCCGCAAACCTGAACCCGTCTACCTAGCATGGCGCACTGAAGAAGTGGGCGCTGGATTAACTTGGTGGATAGATAAAATGAAAAGCCCAAACCTACTAGAAAGGCTATGGCCTTCTTTTAACTAAGCGAATTAAGAGTGGTGAATGTATCATTAAATTCGTAGCTGTAAGTTTGCTGCAATTTAAAACTACTACTAAAAAAGCTATAGCCTGCATTTATAACAACAGTATCTATTGATACATCTTCTTATGCTCTTAAATATGCTATAAGAAACGTAATTAAACTATTCATGAGTTAATCGGTCTAGAGTAAAGTACAGAAAATTGCACTATCCCAGTAATTTTAATGAAGTTATATTTAAATTTTAAAAATTAATGTCAGGAATATGAATGAAGAACAAATTGCTCTGCTTACTGTTTGGTTGTTTAATATCAGTGCAAGCAGCCCAATCGAATGCGACTCAAACGGTTCCTTTATTAGCTCCAACGCAGCAACAATCTCAAGCGGCTCATTTGTCTGCTGAAGTGTTGACTCGATATCACTACAAGCCTGTGTTACTTGACGATACAAGCTCCTCTAAGATATTCGATGCTTATATCAAGTCGTTGGATGCACAAAAGATCTTTTTCTTACAGTCTGATGTTGATCAGTTATCTACATTTCGGACAATGCTAGATGACGCCATATTAAAAGAAGATCTATCCATTCCCTTTGAAATTTTCAATCTGTACCAGCAGCGCATCGTTGATCGCATCACTTATGCTCGCTCTTTACTCAAAAAAGGCTTTGATTTTAAAGTAGATGAGAGTTACCAATTAACGCGCGAGAAATCTCCATGGGCAAAATCTCAAGACGAGATGAATGATATTTGGCGTAAGCGCGTTAAAAATGATTGGCTTCGCCTTAAACTAGCAGGTAAAAACGATAAGAGCATCATCGACACCTTAGATAAACGATACGAAAATAACTTAAAAAGTAATGCGAAATTCAAGAGTGATGACGTGTTCCAAAGCTTTATGAACGCTTACACAATGACCATTGATCCGCATACTAACTACTTTGGGATTCAGCAGTCGGACGACTTTGACATCTCTATGAAACTATCATTAGTTGGGATTGGCGCTGTATTGCAGGATAAAGACGAATACACAACTATTCGAGAGTTGGTAGTTGGCAGCCCTGCTGCACTTTCAGGAAAACTTGAAGTAGGAGATCGAATTGTAGGCGTTGGTCAAGGTGCTAATGGCGCTGTTACAGATGTCATGGGTTGGCGTCTTGATGATACCGTTGCTCTCATTCGTGGCGCAGAGAACTCTGTGGTAGTTCTAGACATTTTGCCTGTAAAAGCAGGTACTGATAGTCAACATAAGTTGATCGCACTTACTAGAAAAAAGATCAGCCTAGAACAACAAGCCGCTAAAAAATCTATCATTAAGGTGACAGATAATGGCGTAACACATCAGATTGGCGTGATTAGCCTGCCTGTTTTTTATCAAGATTTTGAAGCCCGCCAAAATGGTGATAAGACTTTTAAAAGTGCCACTAGAGACGTATCGCTTCTATTGGAAGAGCTTAAAAAGGACAAGGTTGACAGTGTATTAGTCGATTTACGTAACAATGGCGGTGGCTCACTAGATGAAGCGATTGAATTAACAGGGTTGTTTATCAATAAAGGCCCCGTACTACAAGAGCGTAATGATAAAGGGGTGATAAAAGTTGATAGCGATACAAGAAAAGGCGCGCTCTGGGATGGTCCACTGGGCATTCTAATTAACCGTGGCTCTGCATCAGCCTCTGAAATTTTCGCCGCTGCAATACAAGATTATGGTCGTGGCGTCATTATTGGAGAACAGAGCTTTGGTAAAGGTACCGTTCAATCTGTAGTAAATCTGGATCAACTTGTTAAAAATGATAAGCCTAAATTTGGCGAACTTAAGATGACGGTTGCACAATTTTTTCGCATCAACGGCGGCACAACTCAGTTGCGAGGAGTGACACCTGATATCAGCCTTCCAACCATCACCGATCTAGATAATTCGGGGGAGTCAAGTTATGACAATCCTTTACCTTGGTCACAAATTAAGTCGGCTGAATTTACCTCAGCAGGCGATTTAAAATCTGTTATTCCTAAACTTATCGCTAACCATAATTCACGTATTAGCAAAGACAAAGATTTTCAGTATTTACAAGAAGATATTACGGAGTACAAAAATCAACTAGACAAAAATCTAATCTCATTAAATGAGGCTCAACGTCGTAAAGAACGTGAAGTGCAAGACAAACGTTTGGCATCACGGGAAAAAACCAGTGACTCTCCAACGAATGATGCTCTACATGATGATGGGCTCCAAGTTAACGAACGTAACCTAAATCGAGAGTTAGAAATTGAAAAGATAAGAAAGAACAGTAAAGATATTTTACTTAACGAAGCCGCAAATGTGCTTAGTGATGAAATCAGTTTACCTAAGGTTAATGCTACAGCAGCAATAAACTCGCTTCCTAAAATGGAAATGCATTAAGTTAAAAAGTTCACTGGGATTAGTATTAGTTACAAAATGTAATCATCACTCAAGGCTTACATCAGGTCAGTTATTGCGATACGAATTAAAATTCACTGTAAATAGCACACAGTTGAACTTCACTTACTGCTAGAAATATGACATCGACCACTACTTTAGTAACTTTTCATTTGTAGCTAACTGACCTTAATAATCAGAATCTAGACACATTGCAAACACTTGTAAAGTTTAAAGTGATGCGTCTACTTTTAGAGCGAGCCCGGATATGTATTAAGTACAGATTAATTGATCTCAAATGACAGTAATATCAACTGTGTTTCAATCATCTTGGTTACTAAGCGGCGTGCCTTAATTCGAATAGTTTTGTGGCCAATTCCAGGAAAGTCGTGATGTACTACGTAGTCGTCTATAGAGTCGCTGGTAATTAATAACTCTTCTAGTAATTTACGTAAGGCAGGTATATCCCACTGAAAGTTTCCCAACTGATAAATTTTTCTGCCAATGGCATCTTCTCGACTCACTTGAAAGCTTGTTTCAAAAGCAGTATTAATGGAAATCACATTCATTTTGGCATCTAGTACTATCAGTGGTTCACGTACAGTGTTAACGATGCCCTCGGCCAAGTCTAGTGCTTCTTGGGTAGTAGCACTCTTAATACGGGCCGTGATGTCAGTAAAGGTTAAAACAACGCCATTAATAAAGTTGTCTGTAGTGCGGTAAGGCTGAATGCGCACCAATATCCAGTTATTGAGAACATGTAACTCGGTTTCAAAAGGAATCAGTGAGTCCAATACGTTTTTAGCTGCCTCGATAAGATTGTCAGCTTGGTCAGAAATGGATCGAATATCAGAAAGTGGTCTGCCTATATCCGATGGTACTAATCGATAGATGCGAACTGCTTCCCGAGTAAAGCTGCGAATCATTAAGTGTTCATCTAAAAAAACGATACCAATATCTGTGCTTTCCAATAGATTCTTCATATCGCTCTGCATTTCAGACAACTGATCCATTTTTGTCTGCAGCTCAGAATTGACCGTAATGAGCTCCTCATTAATCGACTGCAACTCTTCTTTCGAGGTTTCTAACTCTTCGTTGCTAGACTGCATTTCCTCATTGGTCGATTGTAGCTCTTCGTTGGCGGACTTAAGCTCTTCGTTGGTAGCTTGCTGCTCTTCGATGAGAACTTGGTGGTTTTCTTTTAGGTATAACAAATCATTTTCAAGCTCCTCTAAGCGTTTTAGCTCTTCCGGCTTGCTAGAAACCTTACGTTTTGTTTGATTAGAAGGCGTCACTACATCCTGAAAGCTCACCAATAGAAATGCCTGCTTATCAGCTGAACCATAGTTAACTTGTCGTACACTTAAACTAACCGTGGTAAAACCACCATTGGTCTTGACTTGCATTTCATGATTGAGTGTTGGCTTATTTTCGATGCTTGCCGAGTGGATAGCTGCACGTAGCTGTATTTCCATACCCTCGCGTGCCATTTCAATGACATTTAAACTAGCTTGTCCCTGAGCAGGACGCAGATATTTTCCCGTATCACCATGTACATAAAGAATATTGCCTTTTAGGTCGGTAAATACAGATGCCGGAGCAAAGTATTGCATCAACAGACGACGGCTTATTTCAGCCAAACTATTTTCCATAGGTTGTTTTATCGCTTTCTCAGGTGTCTTGCTGTCATTTGTTGTAGGAACTTTGGTCGGAATATTAAATCTTGAGGTTGGTGAACTCAGATTATGTATAGCACGGTAGATTTTCCACTTGCGACTAATCGGTGAAAATAACGAGGTAAAGCTACCAATTCCCTCTGATGGTGACACCATCAACACCCCATTAGGTTTTAGTGCGTAATGAAATGTTGGCATTAGCCTATTTTGTAACTCTGCGCCGAGATAAATCATCAGGTTACGGCATGAGAGTAAATCAAGTTTGGTAAATGGGGGGTCTTTAATGACGTTTTGAATCGCGAAAACCACCATGTCACGAATCTCTTTTTTAACTTTATAGCCAGTTATTTCTTTAGTAAAAAAGCGGCGTAAGCGTTCTGGTGTGAGATCTTGACTGATGTTAATTGGGTATAAGCCTGCTCTGGCCGTTGCAATGGCATCATCATCCAGATCGCTAGCATAAATCTGTACTTTGAAATTTTGTTGGGTTTTATCCATCAGCTCGCTAAGTAAAATAGCAATTGAATATGCTTCTTCACCAGAAGCGCAACCAGGCACCCAAACACGGAAATTATCTTCATCAGACTTGTTTAAGCATAGCTGCGGCAAAACATCATTTTCTAACACCAGAAAAGCTTCTGTATCGCGAAAGAAACTGGTGACATTGATGAGTAATTCTTTGAATAGAATATGTGCTTCAGCTGGAAACTCTTTCAAATAACGCGCATAAATTTCAATATCTGTAATATCGTGCTTTAACATGCGTCGTTCGATACGTCGAATCACAGTGCTTTGTTTGTAAAGCGAAAAGTCATGCCCAGTGATAGTGCGCAACTGCATCAAAATATGACTAACCCCATGGGTTTTCTTAGTTTCGGTGTTTATCTCACTGAGTATATTGAAGGAGTTAGCACCGGCTTGCAGCGCTTCAGGCATGTTTGCGACGGGTAAAACTTTTGTTACATAACCCGCTTTAATTGCACTGGTTGGCATACCATCATATTTAGCTGTCGCTGGCTCTTGTACAAAGCAATTGCCGCCTGCGCCATAAACAGCACGCAAACCCAAGGTGCCATCACTGCCAGTGCCTGAAAGAATGATACCTATCGCATTTTCATTTTGGTCTTCAGCCAGTGATCTTAAAAAACCATCTATCGGCATACGCTGCCCATGAGAAACTGTTGGTACACTCAGTTGCAACTTGCCGTGAATGATCGCCATTTCACGATTTGGCGGGATGATATACACGCGGTTAGCTTCAACCTTAGTCTGATCTTGCGCCTCTATCACAGGCATTTTAGTGCTGCGTTGTAAGATTTCGGTGAGCATGCTCACATGGCTAGGATCAAGATGAGGCACTAAAACAAATGCAAGCCCTATATCGGGATCGCAGTGACGGAAAAAATCTTCAAAAGCCTCTAAACCGCCAGCTGAAGCACCAATTCCAACAATGGGAAAAACTCTTTTTGACTTCTGATCGACTTCGGTAGGCTTTTCCGATGACGGTGATACTAATTGATTTTTTGTATTCACCACATAGCTCTCATTAGGCCAATTAAAATATGTCGATTATTTTATTACTTATAGTTAATTAGTTGGAAAATATATAAGAGTGCAAGTCAACAACATGCTATTGCACTTGTTGAAAACTAGCACTCATTGACCTTTCTCTGTATTAAAATTCCGCCCAATCTTCATTTGCTTTACCTGCACTTGCGACCATCTTATTTGGCGCTAACCTAGCCATTGGACTTGATGAGACTAAACGCACTGTATTTTTACTTGCAGATTTAGGTGCAGAAATCGAAGCGCTTCTGTTTAATTGAAAAGCACTTACAACGTCCATCAGACCGACCGCTTGATCGACTAGTGATTCAGCTGCGGCTGCTGCTTCCTCTACTAAGGCAGCATTTTGTTGCGTTACTTCGTCCATACTTGTGACGGCTTGGTTGACCTGATCTATACCCGTACTTTGTTCTACAGATGCGGCTGTAATTTCAGCCATGATGTCAGTCACCCGTTGTACTGATGACACAATCTCTTGCATGGTTTTACCAGCTTGTTCTACTTGGGTAGTACCTTCGGCTGTTTTACTTACTGAATCAGTGATGAGTTCTTTAATCTCTTTTGCTGCACTAGCTGATCGTTGCGCTAAGTTACGTACTTCACCTGCCACTACGGCAAAGCCTCGACCTTGCTCACCTGCACGGGCCGCCTCAACAGCAGCATTTAGAGCAAGAATGTTGGTTTGGAAGGCTATACCGTCAATGACTGAAATAATGTCTTCAATCTTTTTAGCACTGCTGTTGATGGCACTCATGGTGCTAACGACTTGACCGACTACTTCACCACCTTTAACTGCGACTCCTGAAGCGGAGACAGCAAGCTGGTTGGCTTGTTTAGCGTTCTCAGCATTTTGTTTAACGGTTGAAGCGAGCTCTTCCATGCTGGCTGCGGTTTCTTCTAAGCTTGAGGCTTGTTGCTCTGTGCGTTGTGATAGGTCATTATTACCAGATGATATTTCACCTGCGGCAGTATTGATGGTTTCACCGGCTTCTCGTACCTGAACTATGACTTCGGTCATTTTATCCATGAGGGCATTCACACCATGGCAAAGGCTGGCAATCGCACCTGTTTTGCCATCTAATGACACACGGCTTCTTAAATCACCAGATTTTGCACTTTCAATGATACCTTGAGTCTCTTCTACAGCGTTGGCGAGTGTTTCTACGCTATTGTGTTGCTCTGTGATGTCTGTGGCATATTTCACCACTTTAAAAGGTTTACCATTCATATCTAGAATCGGGTTGTAAATCGCTTGCATCCAAACTACCGTGCTGCCTTTACCAATGCGCTTGAATTGACCAACTTGCGCCTCACCTCGGGCGAGTGACTCCCAGAATGCTTTGTACTCATGGCTGTTACGATAAGCAGGCTCTACAAACATGCTGTGATGATTACCAACGATTTGATTTTCGGTGTAGCCAGACATACTTACAAAGATGTCGTTGACTGACAGAATTTTACCTGTGAGGTCAAACTCAACTACGCCTTGTGTTTTTTGGATACCCGAAATTTGCCCAGCATTATCGGCTGCTTGCAGTTTTTGTGCGGTGATATCCATGGTGTAATTGACGACTTTAAATGGTTTACCTTTCAGGTCGTAGATTGGGTTGTAAGAGGCTTGTATCCAGACTTCTTTACCATCTTTAGCAATCCGTTTGTATTGACCTGAATCTGTACCGCCATTGACCAGCTTATCCCATAGTGTTTTATAGGCATCGCTCTTGGCGAAAGTTGGGTCTAGTACCATGCTGACGTGCTTGCCAAGTAGTTCGGCCTCTTTGTAACCTAACATGTCAAGATACACTTGGTTGACTTTAATAATCATGCCGCTCAAACTGATTTCTATCACGCCTTGAGATTTACCAATCGCGCTGATCTGCCCTTCAAAGTCGGCATTTTTAAGTTTTTGTTCGGTAATATCGGTTGCATATTTGACTACTTTGTATGGCTTGCCTGTAACGCCTAAAATCGGGTTGTATGAAGCGTCAAGCCAGATTTCTTTGCCGCCTTTGCCAAGGCGTAAAAATTGGCCTGAAATAGACTCTCCACTATTGAGTTTCTGCCAAAACGCTTTGTATTCCGCACTGGTTTTATATTCTGGTTCGACAAAAGTGCTGTGTTGCTGCCCTATAGCTTCCTCTCGACTGTAGCCGAGTGCATTCAAGAAGATTTCATTGGCCGCGATGACTTGGCCGTCCATGCTAAATTCAATCACACCAGTAGATTTATTGATTGCGGCTAACTGGTTCTCATATTGAGTAGACTGTTCTTTTACTTTAAATGCTAACTCTTTTTCTGCATTCTCGTTAGCACTAAGCAAGGTTTGCATCGCCTTGATGCCGCGTAAGAGTTGGCTGACTTCATTATTCCCTTGAACTTCAATATCAGAATCCAATTTATTAGCTGCGATTTGTTCAAACATTTGCATCGATGTTTTTAATGGGATTTTGATCGATGAAGTTAACTTGCTGACTAGCCAAAATAATAACAATGCAGTGACCGCTGGTATGCCGTATATAAACCATAATTTGTTGGCCGCATCTATATATATTGTCAATCCGGCTTGCAAAGCCATGGATAGCGATGCCAGTGCTACAAGCCCTGTCAATCGTTGCGACAGGCTAATATTATGGGTTTTATTTCTCAGTCTGTTTAAGAGGGTGTTTTTTACAACTAGACCTTCGCTTATTTGCATTCCGTTAGCATTACCAGATTTAAACTGATGGTAAGCGTCTGTTGCTTGTTTCACTTGCTCTCGGCTGGGTTTCCTGCGGGCTGAAAGATAGCCGGTAACCTGACCATTTTCAATAATAGGTGCAGCATTGGCGATAACCCAATAAAAATCACCCGTCTTAGTTCGGTTCTTAACCATTCCAGTCCATGGTTTATTAGCTTTTAGATTTCGCCACATATCCTCAAATGCCTCTGTAGGCATATCTGGATGACGCACCATGTTGTGACTTGAACCTACAAGTTCAGACTCACTGAATCCACTGACTTTTATAAAATCTTGGTTAGCATAGGTGATAACACCCTTAGTATCTGTTTTTGTTAGCATAAACTGACTATCATCAAAGATAATTTCAGTGTTCGTGATTGGCATATTGATTTTCATGATTTTCTACTTTCGTTAGATAAGTTTGTTTTTATACAAAGCGGTAAAACTTAGCTTCATTATGCTTAGTGATAAGAGCGTGTTTAAATGGCTTGGGATACTTCTGGGTATGGGCGTAAGTAATAATCCGGAGGATACAGCTGCGAATTTAGAGCGAAGAAACACACCAACTCTGTTGAGTCGTGTGGAAAAGGAGATTGGGCTGAAAAAAGCAGAAAAACTAAAAAGCTGCCTGAACATAGTTGCCACCTTCCATTAAAGGAAAATTTTCGTCTAATACCGCTGTTAGCGTAAATCGCTGACGGTATTTTTAACGAGGCAAGTTCAGGACCTCAGGGTGATGGTGCCGAGTTCAGTGGGCATCCACAATAGTGTTGTTAATCAAACAAGGCACTAATGCATATAACGATATACGATGCCTTTAAAAATAGAACTCTTGAAAAGAATGGGATTTATAGTTTAATTTCGAAATTTAAGGTTTCCCGAGCGCAGACGAGGATAGTTGCAAGATCATTCAATTTCAGATTTTGGTCACGCGCTCTTTTACGTAACAACTTCATGGCGGCATCTTTACCAACCTGCTGCTGCCCCATAACAATGCCAACAGCAACACTTAAACTACGCTCAGAATCAAGTGCAGTCTGCAACTGCTGTGTTGTTCCTTCCATCACTTGTTGCTCTTGTTGCAGCGCCTCTACTTGTTCGGTAATCGCCTTAATTGATGAGATATCCTGCAAGAAAACTGCGAGTCGACCACCTTCACTATGCATAATCTGAGCTTTTATTCTGACATCAAATAAGCTTCCATCTTTACGTCGATGTTTTGATTCAAATTGATCCTGACCGATTGAGATCACTTTTTTGATATGTGTCACGGTATCTCTAACAGATTCAATCGCTTCAATATCAGAAATTTTCATGGTCAAAAGTTCAGTTAGGGCATAACCGCTCATTTTGCAGTAAGTAGCATTTACCTCTAAAAATCGGCCATTTAAATCTACTATCCAAAAGCCATTCATGGATGAGTCTAATATTTCCTGATGCTGTTCGTCTAAGGCTTGCTGCTTTTCTATAGCCACTTTTTTATCAGTAATATCAATGACAGCTAGGCGTAATATCTCTGTTTTAACATCATCATTCATCCGCAGGCAATTGATACTTGCATGGAAACTTATACCATCAATGTTGATTAATTTAACGTCACAAAGTAGCTCTTCACCGTGCTCTTGTTTTTTTATCCCTAAAAATAAGTCCTGCCAGCGGCTTTTATCACTGTCGTCAACAAATTGTGCAAAGCGGTATTGATTAAGCTTATTATGCTTTAAGCCAAACATTGAAGCAGCTTTGCGATTGAACTCAGTGATTAAACCTTGATCACTAATAGAGAAGTAACCAATGGGGGCAAAATCATAGCGATCTCTGTAACGCTGACTAGATTCTTCCAGTGCTAAATTAGCCCTCTGCAACTGATCATTCTGCATTTCCAATTCAATTTTGTGTACTTGTAAATCATGTAGCAAGCCTGGAACATCAGTAGGTAATGTATCCATATGTGGATATTGAAGCTGGTCAAGACGCATAGTAGCTTCCAGTCTTAACGCCTTATATTCTTCCTCATGAACATTACCCATCATATTTCCCCATTTTTTATTCGTTAATGTTTCGATAATAGTATTCTTTATATTTTTCATTGCAAGAGATTTAGAGGGTGATATTTTAGAATTTTCGCATCGCAGTTAGAGCAGATTGGAGAAGATGCCACAATGAAGCTGTTGCGTTAAAGAGCAAGCGACCAAAATCTAAAATTGAATGAACTAATGACTATTCTTGTGCATGCTAATGAAACTCTTAACTTTGAAATTAAGCTGTAAGATCAATTCTTTTTACGGTTTAAATTTTTATCTACATCAGGTATATTGATACATAATTAGTGAATTATTTGACTAATACTGTTGTGGCTGCCCACTGAACCCGGCACCATATTCTGAGGTCCTGAACCTGCCTCGTTAAATGTACCGTCAGCGATTTACGCTAAAAGCGGTATTGAACGAAAATTATCCTTTTACGGAGGTAGCAACTATGTTCAGGCAGCTTTTCAGTATGAAAATATCACAACCTCAAGTTCACCACACTAAATCTCGAAGTAAAGCGCTCTTGACCAATCATCTAATGAACAAATAGCGTTGAAAAACTATTATTCATTTCATAGTAAATTGCTATCGGTGTTTGCCGTAGCCTGTCTAGTTGTAATTGTGCTTATTGCTATTACCTTGCAACTATCTAAAAATGCAACAATGGCTATGAAAATGGTTCAGCACACTTACGAAGTGCTCAGCAACGTTGAGCAAGCCAAGTCTGATACTTATCTAATTGAACTAAACACTCAAAGTTACAGAATTACGGGTGATAAAAAACACATCACCGATCGTGATAAACGCATTCAATCTAGGGAAGAATCGTTACATTTAATCAAACAAGCTACCATTGACAACCCTCGTCAGCAGTTACTTTGGCATCAGCTGCGTGAAGTGATTGATCAACGTTTGGTAATATCAAGTCGCATGATATTGCTGATGAAAACTCAAGGCAAGGAAGCTGCAACTGCCTATATTGCGGCTACCCAATTGCAAGAGACACGGGATCGAATGTATAAGTTGTTACTTGATATGGAGCAAGAGGAAAGACAACTACTGAACCTGCGCCTTGTCAAACAAGAGCACTCCAGAGAGTTGACTCTTAGATCAGGAGTAGTTGTCGGCACTGCACTTGTAATACTTTTGATTTTTAGTTTTCTATTGATTCGAAGACAACTTAAGGAAATTTATTTAAGTCGTAAAAAATTGGCGGAAAGCGAAAACAAGCTTTCTACAACGCTCCATTCCATTGGAGATGGTGTATTAGCAACAGACACGGAGGGGCGTATTACCCATATGAATTCAGTCTCAGAAAAGCTGACTGGTTGGCAATTTTCTGAGGCTAAAGGACATCCTATTGAAGATGTCTTTAACATCATCAATGAATCAACAGGGCAACCTGCTTTGATTCCTATAGCAAAAGCAATAACAACACGAAAAGTTCAGAATTTAGAAGATCACACGATACTCATCCAGCGCAACGGTAACATGTATCCGATTGCAGATAGCGCCGCCCCCATTATCGATTTATCAGGAAACATCAGTGGAGTGGTGCTGGTTTTCCGAGACGTGACCTTGGAACGCCAAGCCGAGAAGTCAATTCAGGAACAAAATGATCAACTTGAGAAAAAAATCCAAGAGCGAACATTTGAGTTGCACGCAAGCGAAGAAAAACTACGAAGTGTTACAGACAATGTTCCAGCATTAATCGCTTATGTGGATGCTAGTGAGCGTTATATCTACGCTAATCAAAAGTACCTTAATCAATTCGCTCCAGAATATAAAAGTATAGAAGGTTTAACCGTAAGTGAAGTGCTTGGAAACGATCGTTATGCGATTGCTGCTCCCAATATAGTTCAAGCATTGTTGGGTAAATCAGTTAGCTATGATTGGCAGCCTTTTCCAAATGTGTGGCAGATGGTCAGCTATGTTCCTACGGTGGATGTTCATGGCTATTATGTGTTGATTTCTGACATCACAGATAGAAAGTTAGCAGAGCTGGCGCTACATAAAATAACCCATTTTGATGCATTGACAGGATTGCCAAATGAAACCCAATTTACCCAGTTGTTGATTGAGGCAATTGAATCTTCAATGACCTTAGATCAATCATTCTCTCTCTTGCAAATCAATATTGAGAAGTTAAGTGAAATTAATGATGCACTGGGATTTGGCCGAGGTGACCAAGTGCTAAAAGAGTTTGCTAATCGTTTAAAATTTGTCGTTAAAGATTCTGATTGTATTGCAAGACTTCGAGGCGATGAATTTGCAATTTTATTAAAAAATAGTTCGTCTGCGGAAACGGTCAATCTGGCAAATCAACTTGAAAATGTGTTGGTTCAACCCATTTTTATATCAAACATTCCCCTAGATATATCGGCAAAAATAGGCATTGCAATATTCCCTGAGCATGGCTTAACTACACATGACTTATATAGACATGTGGACTTAGCTGTTCGCCTTGCAAAGAAGAAAGGAGCACGATACTTTGTGTTTGATCACAATCAGGACTCAGACAAGCCACATCGCTCAGCATTGGCTGCAGAGCTCAGACATGCCATAGATCACACAGAGTTTGAGCTTTACTTACAGCCAAAAGTAGCATTTGATACTGGACAAGTTTGTAGCGTAGAGGGACTGATTCGATGGAATCACCCTGAAAGAGGATTGATCCCACCATATGAATTTATTACCCTTGCGGAGCAAATTGGCTTGATTAAGCCATTAACCCAATGGGTCATGAATACCGCGGTGCAGTTGATACATGACTGGGAGCGTAATGGATTCATAATGCCTATAGCAATCAACCTTTCTGCACGCAATCTGCATGAGATTGACCTAGTCGAGCGGATACATCACTTGAGAACTAGGTGGAGTATAGGCACGGGACTTTTAGAGATTGAGGTGACCGAAAGTTCAATTATGGATGATGCCCAGCAAGCTTTAAAAGTACTACAACTCATCCGTGAAGAAGGTATCGATTTAAGCATCGATGATTTTGGTACTGGCTACTCTTCTTTAAGTTATCTTCAAAGATTACCTATCCAATTCCTCAAAATTGATCAATCCTTTGTAAGTGCAATGTTAACAAGTAAAGAATCATTAATGATAGTGAAGTCAACCATTGACCTTGCCCATGATCTTGGGAAAAAAGTTGTTGCTGAAGGTGTTGAAACGCAGGCGCAATGGAATAAGCTCAGTGAGTTGGATTGTGATATAGCTCAAGGATATTTTATTGCTAAACCAATGCCTGTAGATGTCTTTTTAAACTGGATCAAGGATTTCAAACTCACTGGAACTTCGCCGCAGGGTTGAGGTTAGCTAAGGTACTAGTAGGCTATCAGTTAATAGACTTTTAATTTTAGATGTCTACAATTAGGCTAATATCAAATTGTATTATGCTAGAATTTCAACCCCGAATTTGCTAATTGCGTTGCGCACAAGTTCAAAGTCGCCACTCAAAATCTCGTTGACAGTCCGAAAGCAGAGATACAAAGCTCAAGAGGTTTATTTAATATATCTAATAAATAAAGCCAGTACTTAACTGACCTTATTTATTAGCAAAGTATTATTTTAGAATATTAAGATTTGATAACCTGACTCTGTGTATTGGCGATAACTCATAAACGGACCACTGTCAGTAAGTAATTTAATCGCGTACTTCTTCATGGCATCAGTTTGGCCAAAGGCATTTGCACAAAAACCACAAGCTCCATCAACCAAACCTCTCGCTGCTTCATATAGTCCGTGCGCAGGATGATCTGCTTTTTCTAGGCTGGTTGGCCACTTAGTGCCAGTTCCCGTAAATACAATACGAACTTCATCGCCAGCTTTGTTGTATTCTCCTGCCGCCGCAAGCGCGTTCACAACGCGACCTAACCCTTCGTTAGTATCAGTATCCGCTAAAATAATAATGGCTATTTTGTGACTCATCTTAAATCTCCTAAACTAATTGGTGCCGAATGCACAAATGCATTCTCCTGCATCAGGAGATACTTATGATATGATTAAGTATCAATATTCATGCAATAAGTATCATCATGAACGATCGCTTAGTGGGAGTTTTTAATCAGTTTGCATTTAGTGCCCGTATGTTCTTTACAGGTGCTTTATGCAACAACATTGAGTTTGACGAAAATATGGGCGGTGGTTTTTTGCACTTGGTGCGAAAAGGAAGTTTGAAGATTTATTCCTCCCATCACCCAATAGTGAGCATTGAAGAACCTAGCTTAATTTTTTACCCTAGCCCAGCTAAACACCAATTTGTTTTTGATGGAAATGTTGAACTCACTTGTGCAATCGTTGATTTAGGAGGCACGAATAATCTTTTGGTAAAGGCGCTACCTAATATGCTACTTATGGCACTCAAGGATGTTCCTAGCTTAGCCAGCACCTTGAGTTTGCTATTTGACGAAGCAGAGCTGCAACAGTGCGGGCGTCAAGCGGCTATCGATCGGTTATTTGAATATCTGATGATTCAACTGCTACGATTTATTTTGGATAGTAGTCCAGGCAACGTTGGACTACTTGCAGGATTAAATGACAAACGATTAGCAAAAGCCATTAGCGCCATGCATAGCGACCCAAGTCACCAATGGACACTGGAGTTGTTGGCAAAGCAAGCAGGCATGTCGCGGGCACGTTTTGCCGTTCATTTTAGAGAAACGGTTGGCACTACCCCAGTTGATTATCTAACTCAATGGCGCATGGGGGTAGCTCAAACTTTGTTGAAAAAAGGAAAGCCCATCGGTTTAGTTGCTAATGAGGTTGGCTATAGCAATGCCTCTGTATTCTCAAGGGTATTTAAATCAAAAATTGGTCAATCTCCTAGTGCTTGGTTAAAATTGTATTAGCTGCTTCATTTAGCTTTACGATATGTGCTGAGACTTGGCATATAACTTTGACTTTGGCACTCCTATCCTTTACGTGAACTCAGAGTGGTGGCATGGCTAATTGCAAGTTTTGCACACTTCCCAGTATCACTAGGGTTGATATCATAATAAACATCCAAGCCACCATCCCCGCAGTTAGCACGGCACCGAACATGAGGATGGCGTGACCTTTATCCTTTAGTCTAAATACCACTGGAATGCCATAGTAGATTAGCCCAACTGTGGCCATTAGGGCTATCAATATGACAATCAGATTGAGTATCACATTGGGGATGAATAGAAATATCGGAGCCATCCATAATGGTGTCGGAGCAACTGCTGCGAGTGTGAACGCATCACGATAACTAGGGTGAATTTCCGCCACCTCCGCAAGCTGTCTAACAATAACGGCCATTACTGGCACAACTATCAATTCAATTATAAATAAAATGATAGCCACTAAAAGCAACTTTTCACCCGTTAAAAACTGAACCAGATGTCCACCATATTTATTGCCCGCAAGATAGATCATTAATGGTGGTAATAACGAAAATGGGACTACATGTGCCAAATAAAGCTGTGGTATTGAAGGTTTAGTATGCACTAAGTGGCTCCAACCTTTAACAGGTGACTTGAATAACCAAAACAAATTCAACGGGTTCATGATAATCCATCCTTTCCATAAGGTTTAATACGATGAACTACTGCATCAATTAGGCATTCTCAAATTGAAATAGTTTAGTTTCTTAGTAAGATTTATTACGATATTTTTGAACTTTTTACTAAAACCACTGTCGGTTATTTATAGCCTACCTCAAAACACTATGAGGTAGCTGCTAAACGGTACCTAGATAGGCAACGCAGTGTGTCTATAGAAAGTGAGGTGCGTTATGGTCGATATTTGCGGAACTGCATCATCGGTGCATTACTCTGTGACAGCCAGACCCAACTGCTCGCTATCACCAGCAGGCACTTTGTGTGTCTTTTCTATTATCGTTTTAATTTTTCTGAGCCTTTCTTTCAGCTTTCTTTTAATTGGTGCTTGGCCAGTTTTACCTTTTGCTGTGACTGAGTTAATCGCCCTTGGTTACTGTTTTTATCATGTTTTACGTCACTCAGGAGATTTTGAGCGACTGACCATGGATGACGATAAAGTCACTGTAGAAACTCATGAACTGGGGCAGGATAAACGTACAGAACTTAGTGGGTACTGGGCGAAAATTGTATTAGATTGCATGCCTGATGGCTATTGCCGCCGGCTGGCATTGCGGTCTCATGGACGTGAAGTCGAATTTGGTCGCCATATGACGAGTGAAGAGCGTCTAAAACTAGCTCGCCAGTTAAAACCTAGACTAGGTGGGTTTGTGTCATGAAAAAAGCCGCCTGCCAAGCCGCAATCTTAAGTTTGCTAACGAGTCACGCACAGGCAGCACTTAACTTCAACCTACAAAGCCCCGCTACGCCTATCGCCCATCAGATTTATGATTTGCACACGCTCATTTTGCTAGTGTGTTTGCTTATTTTTATTGTCGTGTTTGGTTTCATGTTCTATGCCTTATTTAAGCACCGCAAATCATTGGGTCACAAGCCAGCGAATTTTCACCAGAACCTCCCCCTAGAAGTGATGTGGACGCTGATACCTTTCTTAATATTAATCGGTATCGCCATTCCAACCACTAGCACTGTACTGGCGATGAAAAATGTAGAGCACGCAGACATGAACATTAAAATCACTGGTCACCAATGGGTATGGGAATACGAATACCTTGGTGAGGGTGTGCGCTATGTTAGCAATCTCAGCACACCACGTGATCAAATTGACAACAAGGTGGCTAAAGGTGAGCATTACCTACTGGAGGTTGACCGCCCACTGGTGGTGCCTACAGGAAAAAAAGTACGTATTTTGCTTACATCAACAGATGTGATCCATTCATGGTGGCTACCGCAATTTGGTGTTAAACAAGATGCTATTCCAGGTTTTATTCATGAAGCATGGTTTCAAGTGGAAAAACCTGGCATCTATCGTGGTCAATGTGCAGAGCTGTGCGGAGTTGGCCATGGCTTCATGCCAATAGTGGTAGAAGCGCTACCATCCGAACAATACGATAATTGGCTTAAGACCCAGAAAATAAGTCTCACTGAAGCAGCAAATACTAGCGAGAAGACTTACACGCTAACCGAACTGAAAACGCAAGGTGAAATGGTATTTCTAAGCCGTTGCGCAGTCTGTCATCAGGCCAACGGTTTGGGTATCGCAGGTACGTTTCCACCGTTAGTTGATGGCACACCATTCGTAGCCAGCGCTGAAGTTACCACACCATTAGAAAAACGTGGATTCTGGAAAAACGGCCATATCGTGCTAGGTCCTAAAGACCAGCATTTTGACATTTTAATGAATGGCATTACTGGCACTGCCATGCAAGCAATAGGACAACAATTATCGGATATTGAAGTTGCCGCCGTCATCAGTTACGAACGTAATAGTTGGGGTAATCACACTGGTGATGAGATACAGCCGGCAGAAGTAGCCTTATTGCGAAAAGGAGCCGTCAAATGACTAGCGTTACCCTTCCCTCTCATGAACATACGCATCCTAGCGGCGTCCAGCGCTGGCTAACAACCACTAACCATAAGGATATCGGGACGCTTTACCTATGTTTCAGTTTCGCGATGTTCCTCTTTGCAGGTGCTTTAGCAATGTTGATCCGTACCGAGTTGTTTCAACCAGGACTGCAATTCTTCCAGCCAAACTTATTTAATCAGTTCACGACTATGCATGGGTTAATCATGATTTTTGGCGCAATTATGCCCGCATTTGTAGGTTTTGCTAACTGGCAGGTTCCTCTGATGATAGGCGCACCAGACATGGCTTTTCCTCGACTGAACAACTGGAGTTTCTGGCTATTGCCAATGGCAGCGCTATTACTGCTTGGTTCATTCTTCGCACCAGGTGGTGCTGTGGCGGGTGGCTGGACTATGTACCCACCACTTTATATCCAAGGCGGTATTGCCTACGATATGACCATCTTCGCGATACATATTATGGGGCTGTCATCTATTATCGGATCAATCAATATTATCACCACTATACTCAATCTCCGTGCGCCTGGCATGACATTGATGAAAATGCCGATGTTCGTATGGACTTGGCTTATCACCGCCTACCTGCTGGTGGCGGTAATGCCGGTGTTGGCTTCAGCCGTGACTATGTTATTGATGGACCGTCACTTTGGTACGCACTTCTTCGATGCTGCAGGCGGCGGTGATCCTGTGATGTTTCAACACATCTTCTGGTTCTTCGGACATCCCGAGGTCTACATTATGATACTGCCAGCATTCGGCATATTGTCTACCATTATCCCAACTTTTTCCCGTAAGCCCTTGTTTGGCTACCACTCTATGGTGTATGCCACAGCCTCCATTGCTATCCTGTCATTCGTGGTATGGGCACACCATATGTTCACCGTGGGTATGCCAGCAGCAGGGCAACTGTTCTTTATGTACACTACCATGCTAATTGCAGTGCCGACTGGTGTAAAAGTATTCAACTGGATTGCTACCATGTGGCGCGGTGCTATTTCTTTCGAAACTCCCATGTTATTTGCCGTAGCAGTCGTTTGTCTATTCACTATAGGCGGGTTTAGTGGTCTGGTACTGGCCGTCGTGCCGGTCGATATTCAACTGCAAGATACTTATTACGTAGTGGCTCACTTCCACTATGTACTATTTTCTGGCGCTGCAATGTCTATCATGGCTGGCGTATATTACTGGCTGCCTAAATGGACTGGTCACATGTATAACGAAACGCTGGGGCAGTGGCACTTTTGGCTGACTGCCATTGCCTTTAACATCACATTCTTCCCTATGCATTTTACTGGTCTGGCCGGAATGCCCCGTCGAGTGCCAGATTATGCCTTACAGTTCGCAGACTTCAACATGATTTCATCTATAGGCTCATTCGTATTGGGGGCTAGTCAATTACTGTTTCTCTATACCGTAGTTAAATGTATTCGCAGTGGTAATGCTGCTGGTGAAAAACCTTGGGAGGGTGCAGACACACTGGAGTGGACACTACCTTCACCACCGCCGTATCACACCTTTGAAATAGCGCCAGTAGTTAAATAGAGGGGAATCGTCATGAAGACCAGCCGATACTACTTACCTGCCCCATCCTGGTGGCCCATCGTAGGCTCAGTTGCATCATTGATGCTGGCCAGCGGCTTCTTGCTTTTGCTACAACACACGCCAGCAGGACCTTACCTGATGCTAGCGGGAGCATTCGTACTAGCAGTCATGCTGTTTGGATGGTTCGGGGCGGTGATTCGCGAGAGCATTGCAGATAAATTTAACGACCAAGTAGATGTTTCTTATCGCTGGGGCATGAGTTGGTTCATTTTTTCGGAAGTGATGTTTTTCGCTGCCTTATTCGGCACATTGTTCTATACACGCCACTTTTCAGTACCTTGGCTAGGTCACACACCATTGCTGTGGCCTGACTATCACGCAACTTGGCCTACCGCAGGGCCTGGTTTGACAACACCGTTTACGCCTATGGCAGCGTGGGGAATCCCCGCCATCAATACACTCATACTGCTTAGTTCCGGGGCAACCGTGACTTGGGCGCACTGGGGACTTAAAAAAAATAACCGTTTGCAACTGAAAATCGGACTAGCCCTCACTATTCTGCTAGGCGTGATATTTCTTGTGTTGCAGGCACACGAATACCTCTCGGCTGACTTCAGCCTAAAAACAGGCGTTTACGGTGCCACTTTTTATCTGCTGACTGGCTTTCATGGTGCTCATGTCACGCTAGGTGCCATTATGTTGTCGGTGATTCTAGGCCGTGTACTTGCTGGACATTTTTCAGAAAAACGCCACTTCGCCTTTGAAGCAGTCTCATGGTATTGGCACTTTGTAGATGTAATCTGGTTATTGTTGTTTGTGTTTGTATATTGGCTATAAGCCTGAATAGGAGTATCAAAATGAACCGTCGACTATATTTTGTTTTACCGGATGTCGTTAGCGCACATGGAATGTTTGATGATCTATTGCTTGCGCGCGTTAACGCGAACCATATTCATTTTCTCGCAAATGAAAGTACAAAGCTTGGCGATTTACCAGCGGCAACTATTTCAGAACGATCTGATTTGATTGAAGGCTGGGAAATCGGCATGGGATTAGGAGCATTGCTAGGGCTAATTTTGGGACTAGTTGCTCTCGCAGTGCCAGTATGGTGGTATACACAGCCATTACCAACTTTTGCAACTTTGGCGATATGCACACTTGTAGGCTTCATGGGGGGAGGATTCTGGACGGCAGTAGTAGCCACAACGATTCCTAATGTGCGATTGAAACCATTTGAAAAACAAATCTCTCGAGGGAAGGTATTGATGATGGTACTAGTGCCTTTTCATAGAATCAATGAGATTCGAGAGCTTGTAATAAAAAAGCATCCAGAAGCTGCCTACAGTGGCACTTGGCCTACTGACCATGTCATGTTTCCATGATGTTCAATGAACATACAACTGGGGAGCGTTATCAACTGATTTGATAGAGATGAACGGTAACTTCGAGCATCAAATCGAAATTAATAGAGCACAAGATGCCAACTATGGATGAGGATAGCAATTGCTCTGATTCAGCCTGAGTTTTGACCACCTATAGCAAAAGTAAATTCTTATATTATGCGATATCCCACTCGGCTTCAGCATCGACCTCGACCCAACCATTGGTGACTCTAACAGGGAAAGTACACAGATTCTCATAGGCTGGTGGGTCAAGAACGGCTCCAGTGACTACCGAGAAGCGCGCTCCATGAAGCGGACAAATGATTTCATCACCCTCTAGTACACCATCAAGTAACTCGGCATCTTCATGTGTACATCGATTTTCCACCGCGTAATAGCGGCCATCGAGATTAAATACAAGAATAGACGATTCATCTGTAGATACCTTACGACAGGTGCCTGGCAAGAAATCTGCTACTGCTGCAACATCAATCCACTCGCTCATGATTCATCTCCTGATGAAATCTCAACTATGTGACTGAGTTATAGGCAGCCACACTTTGTAAAGTTGACTAAATTAATACACTATTAGTTCAAAGCTAAGCTTAGATTTAATAGAGCTTAAGATGACAAACTTTTTATCTTTTTTATGGTCTTAATGTTGCTGTAAATGCAAGAGTAATCATCTATTTTTATTAGGGAGAAGGTTGAGGAGAATATATCATGAACGTAATAAATTTAACTGCTAAAAAGTGCACGCCTTGCCAAGGTGGTGTTCCACCAATGACAGCTGATGTTGCAAAAATGTATCTGACTGAAGCCCACGATTGGGAGTTACGTGACAACTCGACCAAGTTGAAACGTACTTTCAAATTCCATAACTTTGAAGATGCAATGAGGTTCGCTCAACGTGTTGGTAAGTTATGTGAAATTGAAGGCCATCATCCTGACCTGATGATAGGCTGGGGTTACTGTAGAGTTGAGTTTCAAACACATAAAATTAATGGTCTGCACGAAAATGACTTCATAATGGCCGCTAAAGTTAATCGCTTGTTAGAGCTTGTTAGCGACAGCAGGGATAAATCCGACCATGATCTCAAAGCAGCTCATTAAAATTATGAGGCGGCCTATGCCACGAGAATACTCCTCTGCGCTTAATCGGAAGTGGATACAGGGCTATAAGCTTGCTTAATACCTACTACAACTGAATAAATTTCAGATAAATGATGACCAATGTCAGCAATTGGCATCGGCTGTTCATTTATCTTTGCAAAGTGCCTACCTAATAGCGGCTATAGTTTTATCAAATAGTTGCATTGTTTCAGAGCTGACGCTTAGAATTGGAGCTACCGAACCACAAGGGATAGTCATACCCAAAAGAGATAATCAAAAGTTAGAGTGAAGTATCTACTTTCACAGCAACTAAATGGATGATTACCTTAAGAAATTCCAGCTTCGCCACCTAGCGCATTAGTCAAATCAGCAAGCATCTTAGCAAGCTCTCCTGTCATTAGCGTAAAGTCCAGTTCAAATAGCTCATCAGCATTTTCTGCCATTTCAGTAGATTCATTTTTGATAATATCTAAGAACTCAATCCGTTTGACTTGCATTTGCTCCGTCAGGACAAATGAAATTCTGTCATTCCAAGTTAAGCCTAGTCTAGTGACGCGTTTACCTGCAGCAATGTGCTTTAGAATCTCTTCACCTTCTAACTCATGATTGGCATAACGAATAGTCGCTTTGCTTTCACCTGTGGCACGAAGTTCCAATTCACGATCAATGGTAAAGCCTGCTGGTGGATTATTTCCAGCTAACCAGTCAGTCATCGCAGCCACTGGTGAAATTGCAGTATGCAATTGTTTGAACGGTAAATTATCTAGTGATTTATTCATCAACTCTAATAGCTCTTCTACTCTTGCTGACGAGGCTGCGTCTATGACCAGATAGCCATTCACTGTATCTAGCCATGCGTAAGTGGTACGCTGAAGCGAGAATGCTCTTGGTAGCAACTCCTCTGTGATGGACTCCTTAAGCTCTTTCATCTCTTTACGACCAACCTTATAACCTTGCTGAGCTTCAATCTCTGCCGCGCGCTCCTTGGCAAAGCGATTGATGATAGTGGTAGGCAGTAGCTTTTGCTCTACACCTAAAGCAAAAAGTATCTGCTTATTCACACTGTGAACTAGCTTCTCACTGTGACAAGGAACCCAGCCGCGGCTTTGTTTATCAAGACCACTACAAGGTAATAGTGGTCTTAAAGTAAGTTCTTCATTAAGAACATCGGGAGTAATAGAGTTTTGTGAAGCTAGGCGATAAATGAAGGCGTTTTTAAACCACATTGGAAAAGGTGCTCGAAAAAAAAAAGCTGATTATACGGATGAACTGCTTTGGTTGAAGCAACTTGTTGCAAAAAAATATACGCACTTCAGCACGAGTTAAATCCAATAAATTTAAATCATAATTATTCTGCCATCTAGGCAGATGTTGATTTTGTTTGAGAAAATGAACTAAAAGTCACCGCGCTAATGACTAAGATGGCGCCTAATATCTGCGCATGATTCGGCGGTATGCTTTCAATTGTTGCGATGACCATTGAAGTGACTGGGACTAGATTCATAAAAATTGCAGCTTTTGATAACCCTAGTTTTGCAATACTCGCGTTCCAGAAAAGATAAGCCAAGACCCCTCCTCCAACCGTCATCATGATCAGTGATGCACCTGTAGTGACTGTGGGAACGATAAAACTATCACCATGCAAGATTGCCGCAAGGCTTAATGCCATTGCGCCTATTGTCATAATGCCTGCCGTATTTGCTATTCCGCTTACATTCTTAGGCATCATTTTACGCACCAGCACGTTATAGAGCGCCCAGCTTAAATTGGCTACGAAGATGTAAAGGTCTCCAGTCGAGATTTTTAGGTACGCGCCTGCACCAAGCACAACGATAGCGACACCTGCGACCCCAATGGGAAATGCAATCAACTGTCGTTTTGATGGTATTTCATTCAGAATTAGATAAGCTAGAATAGCTGTCAATAAAGGGTTTAACGCCATTATTAGGGCACCATTGACAGCAGAGGTTGTTTCCATTCCAAGAAAGAAAAAGAGATTGAATCCAAAAACGCCTACAACGCCCAAGGTTAAATAAGTTCTGAAGTATCTTAATGGGACTGTCTCTTTTCTCATCTGGGTAATTAGTAGCATGATGGCTGCAGCCAAAATATAGCGGCTAGCGCCTGCAACATAAGGACCCATCTCGGCCACAACAGGTTTAGCTAAATTGAAATTCGCTCCCCAAAATACTGCTGCCATCGTAGCCATCAGGTAAGTGTTGATATTGCGCATAATTTATTGTCCGTAACGCTTTGAAAAAATTGTAATCACTGAAAAGTGTTGGGGGTAGGCTGCAGCAAGATAAATATGATTTTATACTCGCTGCGACCATACAAAAATATGAAAGATTGTTAACCCTCCACTCCCTCAACTATTAAAACACTGTACTTAGCACCCTTGTGGCGATGTTTTACAGCTTCTTGATATTTGGCACTGTGATACCAATTCTGAGCATCTTTGGTTGTTGGAAATTGATGAATCAAACAACCTTCTACATTTGCACCTTCTAGAACTTCCAAGGCACCATATCTAACCAAAGGAGTAATTTCATGCCCTTCTCGTGCTAACGTGGCTAGCTTGGCATACTGAGTCATTTCTGCTTGATCCAATGTACGCTCTCGTATCATGACGACATAGGCACTCATTGTCGGACACTTTCACTGATGAGAAGTAAGAGCTGTTTAGCTGCTTCTGCAGAAGAGGCAGGATTTTGCCCGGTAATAAGATTACCGTCCTTGACAACATAAGATGCCCAATCAGAAGCGCTAGAATACTGCCCACCCTTATTGATGAGTTCGTCTTCTACCAAGAATGGCACAATTTCTGTTAATCCAACTGCGGCTTCCTCTGAGTTTTTGAAGCCAGTCACTTTCTTGCCCTGCACCACTGGCGTGCCATCTGTATTCTTAACGTGCCTTAAAACACCAGGCGCATGACAAACCAACGCTAAAGGTTTATTACTAGCTAATGCGCTGGCTAGCAAATTGATAGAGTTTCCATCTTCAGCCAGATCCCATAATGGTCCATGACCGCCTGGATAAAATACCGCATCGAAATCGTCAAGACTTATCGATTGCAGAGATACGGTGCTGGCAAGTGCAGATTGCGCCTCTGTATCAGCTTCAAACCTATGTGTAGCCTCAGTTTGAAAGTCAGGCTCATTACTTTTAGGGTCTAGCGGTGGTTGGCCTCCCTTAGGCGATGCTAAAACAACCTCAGCACCAGCATCCTTAAATACATAGTATGGAGCTGCAAGCTCTTCTAGCCAAAATCCTGTTTTACGACCGGTTTGACCCAATTGGTCGTGTGAAGTTAATACTGTAAGAATTTTCATGTGATAGCACCTTTAAAAAAGTTGGGATAACTAGATACTTCCGATCCACCCAACAATTAGACCAGTCGTATATTGTTCAATTAAAAAAATATTCAAGCTAAGAATATTTAATTTGAACAAGTGAATGTTGTTTATTACAAATGCAAAATCTTTCTTGTTGCAGCCATCGCATTGTTCATGGGATCAATACTTCGAGTAATCTTAGCCATTAAACTCGCGCCTAGCCACATCTGGTAAAGTGTCTGAGCCAAACTGTTAGCATCGGCCTCAATATTCAATGAGCCATCTGCCATTCCGCCATCAATCACACCAGCCAATCGACTTATAATTCCTAAAGTACCTGATTTAAGCGCCAATCGCATGGCTTCAGACAAGTCAGACACCTCAGCAGCTAATTTAACTGCCAAGCACTTACCTTGGCAATCGAAGGTCTCTTGTGACGTTAACCAGTGTTCCCAGTAGTTCAAAAGACGCTGAGCCATTGTTTGATTCTCGGCACTAAAAATTGTGTCCATAGTTGCGAGATACTCTTCAAAATAATTCTGCAGCATGGCTTCGCCAAATGCGTCCTTGGATTTAAAGTAATAATAGAATGACCCTTTAGGAACGTCAGCAGCAGTCAATATCTCGTTGAGACCAACAGCAGAATAACCTTTCCTGCTAATAATCTTCTGAGCAGTTTCTAGTGTGTGCTGGCGAACATCAAGATTGTTATTTTCAGTATTCATATGATCACATTATCAACTAGTAGACCAGTTGTCTAGTAATTTTTTATCAGTATATAAATTTTTTATTATCAAGAATTAAAAATCCATTTAATTTAGGGCATCAGATATATATAGAAAATGCCGTTGGCATATACAAAAATTAGACAACTTTAAGGCGGATACTAAATAGCTTGCTTATCGAGCCAGGTCAGAAGAGTATTTAATAGCCATTGACAATAGTTAGCCAGCTAACTAAAATAACTTATGCTTCAATTAAAAGACCTTCCAGACGCAAAAGTCCTCAAAAAATTCGCTGAGAGATATGAAGATGTTGACTCACTCTCAGTGACTCACTTTTTGAACATTCTTCGTATCGGTACCGAACTTGCTGAATCTTTAGATCGCTTTCTTGCAACGCATGGATTGCTACAAGGCAGATGGTGGGTGCTTGTTTTACTTATGCGTGAAGATGACCTGACTTCCACTCCATCGGAGCTTGCTGATAAGGCCGGAGTTAGTAGAGCCACTATGAGCGGTCTAATTAACGGCTTGTTGCGAGATGGCTTAGTCGCGCGTCAGGAAGATAACAAAGACCGCAGAAGCTACTCTATTCGGCTTACTGCTGCAGGACAGGACAAACTCGATGAAGTCATGCCAGATTATTACCCACGCGTCAAAAAGATGATGAGTGCTATTCCAGAGCCACAGAGAGAAGAGTTGCTAAAGCAGCTATTACTATTGAAAGAGCAAAGCAAAGTATTCGATTAACTTTTTTTTGACCATATAGTTAGCCAGCTAATTAATTTGCAATTGTACGGTATTATTTAAAATTTTTTTAACCTTAAGGAGATACAAATGAACAATAGATTAATCATTGAAGCAGCTAATGCTGAATGGAACAAAGCACTTAATAGTGGTAATGTTAAGGACTTAGCAGCACTTTACACAGAAAATGCCATACTATCTCCAGGAAATGGAGTGCCTCTAGTAGGTCGTGCTGAAATCGCAAATCTATTTAAAGGCTTTGTTGATGCTGGAGTCCACAACCACACGTTAGAAATTATCGAAGCTGGCGGCTCTGGCAAAATAATTTATCAGGTTGCCAGATGGAGTGCTCAAGGTGCAGAAGCCAACGGTGAAACTCCATCATTTGGCGGCATCACTACAAGCGTATTTGAGTTAAGTGCAGATGGTCATTGGTTAGCTCGTACACATGTTTGGAACGTAAACCAATAGGAGAAAAATCATGCCTCTCGTGAACATTTCGATACTTAAGGGTAAATCGCCTGAATACATTAAGGCGGTTGCTGATGGAGTCAATTCAGCGGTAATTGAAACCATGAACTTTCCTGACGACGACCGTTATCAGATTATCCATCAACTCGATCCAGAATGCCTGCAGTTGCAGACCCGTGAAGGTGATCTAGTGATGATGCATTTGGTCATGAGAGCAGGTCGCTCAAACAAATCTAAACAAGCTTTCTACAAAAAAGTAACTGAGAATCTAGCAGCAAACCCCGGCATTCCTGCAGCAAATGTGTTGATTACCATCACCGAAAACCACGATATCGACTGGTCATTTAGCGACGGTGTTGCACAATTTGTTGTTTGAATATGAGTAATGATGATTTTTAAAAAACATCGCTTGAAACGATTGGTTGTAGGTTGGATTGCTTTATATCCAACCCTACTAATCATACTATTTCTGCTGAGCGGCATTACACGCTACTTATCGATTCCACTAGCAACATTGGTGGAAGTGATTGTCATCGTTCCAGTGACACAATTGCTTGCTTATCCAATCGCAGAAAAAATATTTGCAAAATGGTTGTCTAGCTGATCAATTAACAAATGTGTTCATTAGCAGCAACATCAATTTCCATGGCAGCTGAGCCTGAGCCGCAAGCCCTGAAGTCACCACTCACAGCTAGGATCCAGACCAACCACCACCTAAAGCTCTAATTAACTGAATGCTGGCACGCAATTGCCTTGTATTGAGGTCTAATGAATCACGCTGAGTTTGTAAGGTTAATGCTTGCGAAGTTGCTACTTCCAAATAGCTAGCAGCGCCCGCACGATAACGACTCAGTGCAAAATCTAGAGACTTTTGTGCAGCAGCGGCAGCAGACTGTTGAAAGTCGGCAGCGAGTTTGTAATGATTTAGCAAGGCTAGATTATCTTCCACTTGCTGAAATGCACTGAGTACCACACTGCGGTATCTTGCACCAGACTCATCCAATGCTGCTTCAGCTTGCTTAACCTGCGCTTTACGTTTACCAGCATCAAATAAGTTAAGTAGCAATGACGGTCCAATAGACCAGAAAGTATTCGGTGCCGCTATCCAGTTACCCGCAGTGTCACTCTGAAAACCAATGATGCCGCTTAAAGTAAGGCTAGGGAAAAATGCTGCGCGTGCCACACCAATACTGGCATTATCTGCCGCCACGCGACGTTGCGCTGCTGCAATGTCTGGTCTGCGCTGTAGTAAATCAGACGGAACACCTAAAGGAATCTCCGGCACAGGTATTTCGGCTGTAGTGATTGCAATGCTGAAGCTAGACACTGAAACGCCTACGAGTGCAGCAATGGCGTGTTCGGTGATTGCACGTTGCGCTAATGCTTGTTCTACCTGAGACTGTGCAGTATCTCGCTGCGTTTGCGCACGTGCTACATCCAAGCCGGGCGCAATGCCGCCATCATGCCTTGCTTTGGTGAGATCCAGGCTTTTCTGGTTAGCGGCAACAGTGTCTTTCAATAGGGCTATCTGCTTATCCAAACCGCGCAGAATCACATAATTTTCGGCCAATTGCGCTTGCAAGCTTAATCGTACTGACTCAAGATCCGCCTGTGCAGCTTCGGCAGTAGCTTTACCAGCTGATACTTGATTACTCACGCGTTGCCATAAATCAACTTCGTAATCTGCTTGCACGCCTATGGTGTAAGAACTGTATTCACTATTACTGGCAGACCCGCGTAATGGCTTGTTATCCGATTGGCGGTTACGCTGCGCATTGGCGTTGCCAGTTAATGATGGAAACAAGCCGGAACGCAATTGGTCGCTGTAAGCCTGAGCTTGTTTATAATGCGCCACTGCCGCTGCAAGATCTGGATTATTGGTAATTAGTTTTTGTTGTAAATCATCTAATTGCGGGTCAGCAAACAATTTCCACCAAGGCCCACGCGATAACTCATCGGCAGGTCGTGCAGGCATCCAAGGCGCAGTTTCTTTGTAGTTCTGCGCAACTGGCACTTCAGGCGTTTTTAGTTCGGGTGCAAGCGAGCATGCATTGATAAAACTGGTACTGATAAAAAGTACCGAAACCAATAAAGAAATTTTAGTTATTTTTAATGCCCTCATTTTTTATCGCTTTTGTTACTATTGTCCGCAACGTTCACTTGGTCGCCATCGGCAATGCCATCTGGTGGGTTCTCAACTACACGGTCAGTGGCTTCTATACCTGAATGAATTTCGATTTGTTTGCCAAGATCTCGAGCAATGGTAATTGTTTTCACAGTCACCTTATTATCTGCCCCTACAGTTGCAACACGCAAACCTGATTGGTCAAAAATCAGCGCACTCGCAGGCACACTAAGTACTGTTTTATTGGTAGGCAAATCTAGACTTACATTGGCAAAACCACCCGGTAGTAATTCACCGCCAGCATTGTTTACTGCAAGTTGAACCAAGGTCGTGCCTGAAGCTACATCAATAGAACCAGAAGTCGACTCTACTGTAGCCGTGTAGGTTTTATCTTGATGCTCTGGCACCGTTATTTTCGCTTTAGTACCTTGCTTGATGCTAGCAACATAATTTTGCGGCACATTGACATATAAACGTAATTTACGCGTATCAGAAATCTCAAACAATGCAGGACCCGAGCCGCCACCTGCATTAATCAGAGCACCAGTATCTGTATTACGTGCAGTCACCGTACCATTGAATGGCGATACGATACGTGCAAAACCTTTAAGCGCAAGTAAACGGTCCACATTCGCTTGCGAAGCTTTCACCATGGCTTGTTTGCTGGCGTAATCACCTGATTTGTCATCAACTTCTTGTTTTGACACAGAGTCCGTTACCAGCATTTCTTGCCAGCGTTTTGCAGTGGTAGCCGCCAAGCCCACATTCGCTTGGGTGCTGGCTAAGTCAGCTCGCGCTTGCAGTAATTGCTGATCTAAATCTGGCGTTTCGATCTCTGCCAATAACTGCCCTGTTGTCACTTTAGTGCCAATATCGGCTTTCCAACTTTTTAGGTAGCCACTCACGCGTGCATAAATAGGCGCACGTGCGTAAGCTTCAAAGCGGCCTGGCAAATCAAGACTGGAGCCATCGTCTGCGCCACCTGGTAGCCCTACGCTGACCGTAGGCACGGCTTGTTTATCTGTCCACGCTTTAAGACTAGTATTGTTATTGGCACGAGTCGTCACCCCTGTTACTACGATGACAGCGGCAACAATAACCGCCACAATGCCACTAATGCGCAAGGTGTGATGTGATATGCCAGAAGCTTTATTGTCAGGCTGCATGAAATTCTCCAATTGGATCAGGTACAGATTGTTTGTTGTAGCGTCTATGTACGATGCTAAATACGACAGGAACGAAGATTAAGGTAGCGATTGTGGCAAATACCAAACCGCCAATCACCGCACGACCTAGCGGTGCGTTTTGTTCACCACCCTCGCCTAAGCCCAGCGCCATTGGCGCCATGCCAATAATCATCGCCAGCGCAGTCATCAACACTGGACGGAAGCGCACGAAGCCTGCATCAATCGCAGCGGCAGTTGCGTCACCTAATTGCTCTAAACGCTCACGTGCAAAGCTAATCACCAGCACGCTGTTTGCTGTTGCCACACCCATACACATGATGGCACCAGTCAAAGCTGGAACTGATAGTGGCGTAAATGTAGCAAACAGCATCCATACAATGCCAGCGAGTGCCGCAGGTAATGCCGTAATAATCACAAATGGATCACTCCAAGACTGGAAATTGACCACAATCAGCAAGTAAATCAGCACAATAGCGCCTAACAAACCAAATAGCAGGCCAGCAAAAGCACTATCCATGGTTTTGACTTGACCAACCAGTGCAACAGTTGCACCTTTCGGCACTTGGTCAGCAGTATCCGCGATAATTTTACGAATATCCTTGGCGACTGCACCTAAGTCTCTATCCTGCGTTGTGGCATTGATTTGTACCATAGCCTGAATATCGTACTGGCTCACTACGGCATTACCCGTATTGCGTTTAAACGTAGCTAAAGCACCTAATGTTTGCGGTGCGTTACCAGCACTGCTGATAGGCAGGTTAGCCAAAGCGTTCAGGCTATCCAAACGATATTGCGGCGTTTGCAATACGATAGGATAAGAAACGCCATTGCTCGGATTCAACCAATATGTAGGCGAAACTTGTGAGCTACCGGCAAGATTGACTACCAGACTATTGGTCACATCTCTCGTGCTAATGCCTACCTCTTGTGAACGCGTACGATCTATATTGATGTCAAACACTGGATTGGCACGTGACTGCTGGATACGTGCATCGACCACACCGGGAATCACGCGAATTTTGGCTAATAGCTTATTGGCGTAATCAAAGTTATCAGCCAATTTTCCACCACGTATCTGCAAATCAATCGGTGCTGGTGAGCCAAAATTCAATATCTGGCTCACAATATCCGCTGGCGGGAATGAGAAGGTAGTGCCAGGAAACTGCTTAGGCAACACTTCACGCAATTGACGCACATAGTCCGCAGTTGGCTTGTGTCCTTCTTTAAGCGCAATCTGTATGTCGCCATCCTGCGCACCAATCAAACCTGTATTGTTGTAGGTCATGTTAATACTACTGATGGGGATACCGATGTTATCCACAATCGTAGCAATCTCTTCAGCAGGGATCACTTTTTTAATAGCCGACTGTATTACGGCAAATCGTGCAGCAGTATCTTCCACACGCGTACCTACCGGCACACGCGCATGCATGAGTATCTGCCCGCCATCCACCGCTGGGAAAAAGTTACGCCCTAGGAATGGAATCAACAAGAATGACAACATCACTACAGCTAAGAAGCCAAACACGAAAATTCGACGATGTGCTACTGCCATCTCTAGCACGCCTTTATAGCCTGCACGGAAACGCTCAAAGCGTGCTTCGAAACCACGTTGAAAATGCACTAAAGGGTTACGAGTAGGTACCGTTACCGTGCCATGTTCATTGGTATGTGGCGCGTGTTTTTCTAGTAAATAATTCGCCATTGTTGGTACTAAGGTACGTGACAAAATAAACGAACTCACCATAGCGAACATCACAGCTTCCGCCATTGGTACGAATAAGAAGCGCGACACGCCTTCTAAAAAGAACATCGGTACGAATACGATACAAATACACAATAGCGACACAAAGGCCGGTGTCACAATCTGCGCCGCACCGTCCAAGATGGATTCTTCAACTTCTTTGCCTTGTTCCAAGTGCCAGTTGATATTCTCAATGGTCACCGTAGCATCATCCACCAATATCCCCACGGCAAGCGCCAAGCCACCTAAGGTCATGATATTGAGCGTTTCTCCAATAGCAGAAAGACCAATAATGGCGCCTAGAATAGAAAGCGGAATTGAAGTCGCAATAATCAGCGTAGAACGCCAGCTACCCAAAAACAGCAATATCATCAAACTGGTCAACACACCGGCGAGAGCGCCTTCAAAAGCCACGCCGCTAATTGCAGCACGTACAAATATTGACTGGTCGTTAATAGGCGCAGCAACCAAATTATCTGGCAGGCTAGACTTGATTTCTGCGAGTTTGTCTTTAACGCCAGAAACAATAGACAGCGTAGATGTTGCACCATTTTTAAGAATGGACATCAACACTGAACGGCCACCATCCACATGTACGATGTTGGTTTGCGGCGGGTTACCATCACGCACATGCGCAACATCACGAATATAAACCGTAGCGCCATTCACCACCTTAACTGGCAGATTACCTAAATCTTCAATCGCAGCAGCAGAGTTATTGAGATGTAGCGTATATTCAAAGCTACCTATTTTTTGCGTACCCACCGGCAATATCAAATTATGCGCAGCCAAGGCATTGGCTACATCTTGCGCAGAAAGTCCACGTGCTTGAATAGCTGATGGATCAAGATCAATTTGCACTTGACGACTTTTACCACCAAATGGAAACGGTACCGCAGCACCTGGCACCGTCACCAAACGGGTACGAATCACATTTAAGCCAAGGTCAGCCAGATTCTGCTCAGTCATACCTTTACCAGACAATGCGATTTGCAAGATTGGCACTGTAGAAGCACTGTAATTCAGAATCAGCGGTGGCGTTGTGCCCGTAGGCATCTGCTTAATCACTACTTGTGAAATTGCTGAAACCTGCGCATTAGCAGTAGCCACGTTAACACCTGGCTGGAAGAAAATCTTAACAATACCAAAGCCTGTGTAAGAGTTGGCCTCAATATGCTCAATATCGTTTACAGTCGTGGTCAATACCCGCTCATAAAGCGTAGTGATACGCCCAGCCATTTCGTCTGGTGGCAATCCGTTGTACTGCCAAGCCACAGCAATAACTGGAATGCGAATCTCAGGGAAAATATCAACAGGGCTACGTAACGCAGCCAGTGAGCCAACGATGAGCAACAATAATGCCATCACCACGAAGGTATAAGGGCGTTTTAAGGCAATACTTACTACATTAAACATAGTGACTTTCAACTAATATTGTTATTGGTGACACATAGATATCAACATAATATTGATTATCAGCTGATAATTTCAGCCAATAACAATTAATGTCAAAATTTACTACGCACTACATGACTTGGAATCTTACCGAGACAACACCAATTTAGGCATATGTTGGTAGCGCTGATTTTATGGATCTACATTGAATATCTAAAATTCTAGCTTACTGTAATAATGCATCATGTACAATTCCTCATACATACACATTACATGTGAAAAAATTCACATGTAATGTGCTTTTTAATATTAAAACAGATTGATGAAAATTTGATACCCGGTCAACTAATTATGCTTAAGTGGAAAATTAATGTTTGATTGGGAAGATTTACGATATTTTGCAGTTTTTGCTAGAGAAAAGTCACTCTCTGCGGCGGCTCGACAGCTCAAGGTCGATCATGCAACCATTGCACGTCGAATCACTGCGCTAGAGACCTCTTTAAACCTAAAGTTAGTAGACAGGCGGCCTCGTTCTTACCTACTTACCGATAATGGCAAACACATTGCTGCTTTGGGCGCAAAAATGGAAGACGAAGCTTTCGCAGTTGGGCGTGCTGCTATGGCTGGACAACTTGATTTAACAGGTGAAGTTTCTGTCAGTGCACCACCGACCATGGCAAATGCCTTGATAGCACCTCACCTAGGTAAACTGCGCCGCCAGTACCCAGGGATTCATATCAGACTGATTGGAGAAACGCGTATAGCTTCATTGCTACATAGGGAGAGTGATATTGCTGTACGCATGTTCCAGCCAACCGAGAACAATTTAGTTGCCCGTAAAGTTGGGTCGATGAGTTTCTCTATGTATGCATCAATTGACTACTTATCAACAACTCCACCAGAAAACTACACCTTTATTGCCTTTGATAGAAGTATGGAAAATATTATCCAGCAAAAATGGCTTAAAGAATTCGCCAATACTAGACCGATCGTACTGCGTACTTTTGACCTTGAAACGCAAAGAATCGCAGCAATGCGAGGTGTAGGGGTTGCCGCGCTACCTTACTATGTTGCAAATCGTGAGCCTGGCTTAAAGCTTCTAGATATTGAAAGCAACATGCTGATTAATGATATATGGCTAGTAGTTCATAACGATCTACGAAACGTACCCGCAGTTCGCGCCGTATTGGATTTTTTGGTTGAGTGCTTCAAAACTTAAAGCCTATATAAAAGAAAACCCCACTGTAGATACAGTGGGGTTGAATTGGTGCCCGGAGCCGGAGTCGAACCGGCACACCCATAAGGCGAGAGATTTTAAGTCTCTTGTGTCTACCAATTTCACCACCCGGGCAGATGGAAGGTCTACATCAAATTACGGAGCGTATTCTAACACTGTAGTACGCATTTTTCTAAGCGAAAAATAAGTTTTTTTGCAGTAAATCGAAAAATATTTATACTTTTTTGCTTTACTTTTTAATAAATCAAAAAAAGGAAGCCTAGGCTTCCTTTTTTATTTACTTTAAAGATTAATTACTATGCAAACTTATTTTTTCTGTTCGCGCACTAGTTCTACACGGCGATTAACCAAGTTGCCCTCTTTAGGATCATTCTCAGCGATAGGCTTGCTATAACCGTAACCTTTAGCCGATAAACGTTTAGCATCTATACCTTTTTTAACGATATAGTCCATCACCGCTTTAGCACGCTTTTCAGATAGACGTTGATTGTAATCCGCTTTCGATGTGTCTCTTTGGTCGGTATGGCCACCAACTTCAACATTTGAATCGCCCCACTCTTTCAAAGTATTAATCGCATTATCTAATACAGGATAGGAAATTTCTTTAATTTTTGCGCTGTTAGTTTCAAACTGTACGTCTGGTACGACCTTATTAGCCATGGGCTTCACTTCGACTTTTGCTGGCTCTACTGCCGACACAACTGGCTTAGCTATAGATATAGTCGAACTCAGTGGTTTTGCATCAGCCAATAGCGCTGCTTTATCTACAGTCTCCTGAACTGGCGCCACAGCTTGACATATATTTTCATCATCCATATAGCTTTCGCGCTTGTACTCAGGCAAACCACCGCGAGCCGCGCCGATTTTATTCAGCAATTCACCTTGACCCGCATATGTTCTTGCATAGGCGGTTTGAATATCATATTCAACATTTGCCAATGCCCGTCTGGCTTGAAAGTACTCATTCTCGGTATCCAACAAATCCAACAAAGTACGCTGACCAATATCGAATTGCTTACGATAAGCTTCGCGTGCATTCTCAATAGAGTTTTTATGCTCGGTACGATATTTTTCTTGCTCTTTTAGCTGCTGAATGTCGTTATAAGCAATCACTACAAGTTGACGAGTATCCACACAGGCTTTATCGCGCAAATCTTTAGAGTTATTGAGCTTTTCTGCTGTTTGTTTAATGGCATTTCGATCTGAAAAGCCATTAAACAAATTGAAGTTCATGGTCAGTTCAAGCAAGTCAGCTGCGTTTGAACTGAATCTGCCATCATTGCTAACCCCTAAATTCTTACGTGCTTGTAAGTCCAACTTGGGGTAATAACGTGACTCTCTTGTTTTAATCTCATCTTTGCTAGCTTGAATGTCTTCAATCGTTGAAAGTAAATCTGGATTTTGATTGTATGCAACTTTTAAGGCTTCTGCTGAGGTTGGCTCTACCCCTGCATTAAAAAATGTAGGTGCTTCTAATGTTTCTGGTGGGAGCTCGCCGTATAGACGCTGCATACGCGCGGTCACATCATGAAGGTTAGTTGTTTCAGTCAGCAAGTTAGCTTCCGCTAAAGCTAAACGTCCTGCGGCTTGCTCTAAATCGACTTTACGAGCAACGCCAGCGTTTACACGCTCTTGAATACGGTCAAATAATTGCTTATGTATCACGTAGTTTTCTTTTGCATATTGGCTTAACTCGCGATAACGATTAGCATCAATGTAAGCGCGCATGAATTCTAGCGTAGTATTTTGCATCGCACTTTGCAACTCATAATAACGTACACGGTTTGCATGACCAAGACGTTTAACCTCATTACTTGTAGCAAAACCGTCAAAAATCATTTGACGCAAAACTAACTCATTGTTTGAGCGAGGGATATTTGTACCGTCACCTAGCTTGATGAGCTCTTCTTGCTTTCTATAAGTAGAGACGATATCAGCTTTTGGCAGGAAATTACCGTGAGCTACATCTTGCTCGAAACCTGACTCTAAAAAGCGGTGATACCGGGATTGCACTTCTGGATTTGCAGTAATGGTTTTCTCAACCATATCTTTTAATGAGACCAGCGGCTCAGCAGCGAGCGTAGTGTTGCTTGTAAACCCACCTAGGCAAGAAACCAATGCTAAAGTAATTAGTTTATAGCTGAAATTGTTATTCAAAATTTATTCCCATAGTTTTCATTAAGCATTCATAAAGTTGAGAAGTGTGAAACAGAGTCAACGATTTAAATATATTAACCAGATACGTCATTACCAACGCGGCAAGCACAACAAGCAACATCCATACCAAGCTTAAATTCTACCTAAAAACAGGAATTCTGTATTACAGGGAAAAATGTACGAATAACTAATCGTATATTACCTTTTAAGTCTGGCGACATAATACATACCCATGCCCACAAAATCAACAAGCGCTTGTTTTATCTGTATATTTTCAACGAGTATTAACAATAGTTTACAATCTAAAGTGCCTTTAAGGCGGCACTTACCGCTTACGGCATGCATCTAAATATGCTTACAAATTACTTGCTTACTTCCATTTAAAACCAACAGTAAATCACACAAGAAAATTGTCACCATTCACAACACAACTGTTTAATATCAGGCAACTAAATAAAGCACTTACGACTAATCATTAGTGAACCTGATTTTTTTAATCAGTATTTAATTAAAAAACGATTGGTTTAGTATTTAAGTTGGTTGATAATAGTGTTCTTCTCTAACTAACCGTCATTTTAATGTCATCTCCTACTGGCAGTAAAACAAAGCTCCCCGCACTTACCTTAGCCGCACTTGGCGTAGTATTCGGTGATATCGGTACAAGCCCTTTATACACAATTAAAGAAGTGTTCTCCGTCGGTACTCACCCTGTACCGCTCACCGAGGCTAATATGTATGGCATATTATCGCTGATTGTTTGGGCACTCATCATGGTAGTGTCTGTCAAATACGTTGCATTCATTATGCGAGCAGATAACCGTGGTGAAGGCGGCATTATGGCTTTACTTGCCTTAGCCAGCCACAACGCAGGCAGTAACCTCAAGAAGCAACATACCATCATGTTGCTGGGCATTTTAGGCGCATGTATGTTTTATGCGGATGGTATGATTACCCCCGCTATTTCAGTGCTATCTGCGGTTGAAGGGCTTGAACTTGCGGCGCCGATACTGCATCCCCTCATACTACCGATTACATTAGTGGTACTTTTTGTTTTATTTTGGGCACAAAGTAAAGGCACTGCATTAGTCGGCGCTTTTTTTGGCCCGATCATGCTGCTGTGGTTTGGTACTTTAGGTTTTCTAGGCATACAAAGTATCATGCAAAACCCAAGCATTCTGCATGCGTTAAACCCAATATATGCTGTTCACTTTTTCACAGTAAGCCCGTGGATTGCCTTTGTAGCACTTGGTGCTGTAGTGTTGGCAGTGACTGGGGCGGAAGCTTTATATGCAGATATGGGGCATTTCGGACGCTTCCCTATTCGCCTTGCTTGGTTTGGCTTCGTTTTACCCGCTTTAATTTTAAATTACTTTGGACAAGGCGCACTTATACTGCAACACCCAGAATCCGTTAAGAATCCATTCTATTTACTTGCACCTGAATGGATGCTGTTCCCACTGATTATATTAGCCACACTTGCCGCGGTCATTGCCTCACAAGCTGTGATTACTGGCGCATTCTCCGTCTCTCGGCAAGCCTTGCAATTAGGCTATTTACCACGCATGCATGTTGAACACACCTCAGAAAGTCAAGAAGGCCAAATTTATATGCCTCGCGTCAGTTGGGGCCTAATGGCCGCGGTGATGGGATTGGTATTAACTTTTAAATCGTCAGGTAATCTTGCGGCTGCTTATGGTATTGCAGTGACTGGCGACATGGTCATTACCACCTTGTTAGCAGGGATTGTGTTTCATAACCTTTGGGGATGGAGCAAATTACGCACAGGCTTGTTAGTGGCGATGTTCCTCACAGTGGATGTTGCATTTTTCAGTGCAAACGTTCTGAAAATCCCTGATGGCGGCTGGGTACCACTCGCCATTGGTATAGTCATTTTCACATTGATGCTCACTTGGAAAACAGGTCGCACCATCGTATACACAAGACTTAAAAACGAAGCCATGGCTTTAGACCCTTTTATTGAAGCGATTGGCGCACACCCTCCAACACGAGTGCCCGGCACCGCATTATTTATGACGCCAAACCCGGATGGGGTACCACATGCCATGCTGCACAATTTAAAACACAACAAAGTATTACACGAGAAAATGGTAATACTCACCGTTAAATTTTTAGACTACCCCCACACTTCTGAAGAGGAACGCGTGCAGCTAGAAGTGCTCCCACATGAGTTCTACAGAGTAACAGTAAAATACGGCTTTAAAGATGAGCCGGATTTACCGCGCGACTTGCAACTTTGTACCGAAAAAGGTTTGGTATTAGATGAAATGGACACTTCATTCTTTATTGGCAAAGAAATTCTGATTGCCAGTGGAAAATCTGGTATGTCTTTCTGGCGCAAGAAAATATTCATTGGCTTATTTAGAAGTGCTGAAACCATTACCAACCAATTCAAGCTACCTCCTAATCGCGTGATTGAACTAGGGTCGCAGTTAAAAATTTAACAATAATTGACGGTTTATATTCAACCTTATATTGCACTCATACGTTAGACTCAGTATTGGTTCTCAAAAACTTCCGCTATAAGCATTATAATTTTTAGAATTTAGGAACAATCATGAAAAAACTGACCCTCATTTTACTGACAGCAATTTTATTACAGCTTAACGGTTGCGCAACCACCACTAAAGATAGTGTATCTGGTGTAAACCGCTCGCAGTTCATGTTGCTGCCCGCATCGCAAGTCGTTGCTATGTCTAGCCAATCTTATACACAAACCTTACAAGAATCTCAAAAGAAAAACACGCTCAACACTGACAAAGCACAGCTAGAACGTGTACGCAACATTTCAAATAGACTGATTGCACAAGTCGGCGTATTTAGGCCAGATGCCGTGCAATGGAAATGGGAAGTCAACGTTGATAAAAGTGACCAAGTGAACGCATATTGCATGCCAGGTGGAAAAATCATGGTACTCACGGGTTTAATCGACCAGCTAAAAGCCACTGATGACGAACTAGGTGCGGTCATCGGCCATGAAATAGCGCATGCACTGCGCGAGCATGGTCGTGAGCGCATGTCTCAAGCTTATGTGCAACAATTTGGCCTGCAAGCATTAGGCGCAATCTTAACTAATGGCACCAGTGCTACCGTTGGCAATGCCTCTATGCAGGCTGCTAGTGTTGGTTCACAGTTATTCTTCGCTTTACCTAACAGTCGCCTACAAGAAACTGAAGCGGATCGAATTGGGCTTGAACTATCTGCTCGCGCAGGCTACAACCCTGATGCAGCAATCACACTATGGCAAAAAATGGGTAAATTAAGCGCTAATAAACCATCAGAATTCTTTAGTACTCACCCATCTGATAGCACTCGCATTGCCGAGCTACAGAAATTGGTACCAAAAGTAAAACCACTATACGAAGCAGCTAAGAAAAGATAAGCAAGTCTAGCCAAAGAATAGCTAGCTAGAAGTTAATTCAAGCGCATATCGGATATTAAATATCTGATATGCGCTTTGTTTTTGGCGAAAGCTCACTTTAGGTTAAAATAACGCTTTTATTAAATCAACTATCTCTGAGAGCATTATGGATCCACGTCAAAGTATTATCGAAGCGGCCTTTGAAGACCGCGCTAATATCAACCCTAGCAATGCATCTGCTGAAATTAAAGCAACTGTCGCTTCTTTAATTGCAGATTTAGATGCCGGCAAGCTACGTGTTGCTTCTCGTATTGGCGATAGCCAAAACTGGGAAACTCACCAATGGCTGAAAAAAGCTGTATTGCTCTCATTCCGCCTAGAAGATAACACTTTGTTAGATGGCGGCTGCACTAAATACTACGACAAAGTACCTCCAAAATTTGCTAATTACACTGAAGAAGATTTCAAAGCTGGTGGTTTCCGTGTCGTGCCAAATGCAATGGTGCGTCGTGGTTCATTCATTGGTAAAAATGCAGTGTTACTGCCTTCCTACGTCAACATCGGCGCTTACGTTGGCGAGGGTACAATGGTAGATACATGGGCAACAGTAGGTTCATGTGCACAAATCGGTAAGAACGTACATTTAAGCGGTGGCGTTGGTATTGGTGGCGTATTAGAGCCAATTCAAGCTGGTCCAACGATTATTGGTGACAACTGCTTTATCGGCGCACGCTCTGAAGTCGTTGAGGGCGTGATTGTAGAAGATAACTGTGTGATTTCTATGGGTGTTTACATCGGTCAATCAACCAAAATCTACGACCGCGAAACAGGTACGGTCACTTATGGTCGCATCCCCTCTGGTTCAGTGGTTGTTTCAGGTAACTTACCTTCAAAAGATGGTAGCTATAGTCTTTATTGCGCAGTGATTGTTAAAAAAGTGGACGAGAAAACACTGGGCAAAGTTGGCATTAACGAATTATTACGTGGTATTTAGCTACACTGTATTTAATGCCTAGTTGGCATGCACAGTTGTCATAATTTCGACAGTTACATATTCTTAACAGTTACTAACACTTAACTAACACCGTTGTATTATTAGGCTGCAAGTAAGCTCTCATAAGCTTCTGCAGCCTTTTTCACATCTATAGAAACAGAATTTTTAGTATGGCATAGACATTGCAATAACTCATTTAACTAACTTTAGAGGCATTTTCTAACTCTGTATGAGCTTAGATAATCCAGTCACAATGAGTCATTACAATATAAAATTAATCGTGCTTTCTATGCTACTGGGCTATTTTGCGGTATTACTTACCTTCAATCTAGTCGGCAAGCTATATAAATCACAAGTTAATGACAAAAAAAGCTTACTGGTGTATAGCAGCATCACCGTCGGCTCTAGTTTGTGGGTAATTCATTTTATTGATGTGCTGGCCTTTCCAGTCATTAAATCCACAGGCTTCACAGTAATCTATTTAGCACTCGCTTGGCTTGCTGCGCTTTTATTCTCAGCAATCGTATTACATATCTCAAGCCAAAAAACACTCCCAGCCAACACACTGATTATTGGTGGATTGATTGCCAGCATTTCTGCTTATACCATTTTCTACTTCAGCATAGCCTCAATGGAGATTCAGCCTGCTGTCACATTTACCCCATTGATTAGCTCAATTGCGCTCATTACCACTTTCTCGGTCACCTTACTCAGCATCCTTATATTCTTTTGGATTAAAAACTACTCTGGCAAGTATCAATTACTAACCAAATCTATTTTTGCAGTTTTAACCTCATTAGCAATCACTGGTGTACATCTAGTGTATATGGCATCGATTGAAGTTCCGCTAAATGCCTATAGTGTTACAAACGCACAACTTGATAGCACGTTATTAGGCGTGACTATTGCACTAGGTCTAATTTGTTTATTCTTGGCAGGGTTCATTGTGGCTATTTTTTATGATAAGTTTGGCTACGATACATTTAAATTCAATCCATTAAAAAGCGAAAACGCTCAAGAGACAAGTCGCCTAGCCTTGGTCGATACATTAACGCAGTTACCTAATCGCAGAGCTTTGATGCAACACTTAGAAGCTGCCACTAGAAGATGTGATAGAAATGGCGCTAGCTTAGCGGTGGCTTTTATAGATGTTGATAACTTTAAGCAAATCAACGACACTTTGGGTCACCAAGTTGGCGATCTAGCCTTACAAAAGGTCGCTAGAAGATTAGTCACAGCAGTACGCGGCTGCGACGAAGTGGCACGAATTGGTGGTGATGAGTTTATCGCCATTATTGAAGAAGTCGATTCATATGAAGACTGCATCACAGTGATTGAGCGCATGGTGAGCGCAGTGCGCGAATCATGCACTATCAATCACTCTGAAGTACACCTCTCAATTTCCGCTGGCGTCGCAATTTACCCTAAAGACGGGAACATTCAACAGCTCATTAGCGCTGCCGATACCGCTATGTATCGCGCTAAAAAAGATGGGAAAAATCAATATCGCTTTTTTGATAGTGAAATCGCATCTGCAGCAGATCATCTGCTTGAAATGCAGCATGATTTAAAAAATGCCTTAGCGAATGATGAGCTAACACTTCACTACCAAATTAAAATTGATAGCATCACCAGAGAACCCGTAGGTGCAGAAGCGCTATTACGCTGGAATCATCCAGTAAAAGGTTTATTGTACCCAGGTGACTTCATGCTTGCGGCAGATAGGTTTGGCCTAAGTTATGCGATTAGTGACTGGGTGATTGAAGAAAGTTGCCGCACATTGCAACAATTAACAAGCTTAAGTATTCCATTCAATATTTCAGTCAATATATCGCATCAGCAAATGATCAATGCAAACTTAGTCAGCAATATCAATGCCATGCTAAGTAGATATGATTTGCCTAAAACAAGCTTAATCATTGAAATGACTGAATCTACAGCACTCAAGAATCAAGCGATATTCAACAATCAACTCGCGCGTTTTAAAGAAGCTGGCATCAAAGTCACGCTTGATGACTTTGGTACATATTCGTCCAGCTTAACGAATCTTCAAAAATGGCAAGTCAGCGAATTAAAGCTTGATCCAACATTTATTGAAGATATAGAAACAAATAATAGAACACGTGGCGTGATTCAAGCAGTGATTGAACTTGCCCATGCATTAGATTTAAATGTCGTCGCTGAAGGCATTGAAACTGAAGGTCAGCGCGTACTATTAGCGGACCTAGGCTGTGATGAGATGCAGGGCTATTTTATCTCCCGCCCACTTCCTGAAGAGCGTCTAATCAGCTTGCTAAAAAACTTAGACCTTAACTTTACTGAAAACGGTCAATTGTTTTTTAAAGAACTCAACGAAACCTAGCATCGTATAGAGCAGGCTTGATTCATTAGCATTCAACGCTATATTTAAATGCGAAATTCAAACCTACGCATCTAGATTATGCCAACTTATCAGCACAATCTCTGCACTTTGGGTTATTTCTCTGGCGTATTGCTGTAAAATGCGTTTTTAATATAAAACGTTTATTTTAAACACTATTCTATGCAGCTATTTGGCATCCCTAACTGTAATACTGTAAAAAAAGCCCGCGATTGGCTTACCGCGCACAACATTGCTTACGAGTTTCATGACTTTAAAAAGAATGGTGTGACTCAGTCTCTACTTGAAACTTGGTTAAACCAACAACCTTGGGAGAAGCTAGTTAACCGCGCAGGTATGACATGGCGTAACTTATCAGACGCTGAAAAAACTGCGATCATCGATGCGCCATCAGCAATCAAATTAATGTTAGAAAAATCTTCTGTTATCAAGCGACCAGTACTAGTGAAAGATGGAAAAATCATTTGCTTAGGTTTTACTGAAGCTGTTTATAAAGAATTACTATGACAAATCCAGCCACACATAGCAAAACTCTCAGTCTAGCCATTAACTTGCTTACGCGCCGCTCTAATACACCTGAAGATGCGGGTTGCCAAGAGCTGATGATTTCGCACTTGGAACCACTTGGCTTTAAAATCGAGCGTATGCGCTTCGGTAATGTAGATAACTTGTATGCCAGACGTGGTACAACTGGTCCGTTGTTAGTGTTTGCAGGCCATACCGATGTTGTACCTACAGGTCCGCTGGATAAATGGCATACACATCCATTTGAGCCGACCATCAAAGATGGCATGCTCTACGCGCGTGGCGCGGCAGATATGAAGACTTCACTGGCAGCGTTCATTACCAGTATTGAAGAGTTTATCGCTGAAAACCCAAATCATACTGGTTCGATTGGCCTGCTGATTACTTCTGATGAAGAAGGCGTGGCAGTGGATGGCACAGTGAAAGTAGTTGAAGCACTTAAAGCACGTGGTGAGTTGATAGATTATTGTATCGTTGGCGAGCCGACTAGCAATAAAGTCGTTGGCGATATGATTAAAAATGGTCGCCGTGGCTCACTTTCTGGCAAGCTCACCGTTAAGGGCATACAAGGCCACATTGCTTACCCGCATTTAGTGAAAAATCCGATTCACCTAGTAGCACCTGCCATTAAAGATATGGTTGAAACCGTTTGGGATAACGGCAACGAATACTTCCCACCTACTTCATGGCAAATCTCCAACATGAACGGCGGCACTGGCGCGACCAATGTCGTGCCTGGCGAAGTAGAAATTCTATTCAACTTCAGATTTTGTCCAGAACTTAACAATCAAGGCAGTACTGAGGCTAACTTAAAATCTCGCGTACACGCCATTTTAGATGGTCATCAACTCAACTATGATTTGGAGTGGGAATATTCACCACCTTACATCACACCACGCGGCAATTTGGTTGAGGCGATTACGGAAGCTATTGAGCAAGCTTACGGCGTAACGCCTGAACTATCGACTACTGGCGGCACCTCAGATGGTCGTTTTATCGCAGATATTTGCAAGCAAGTTATTGAGTTCGGCCCACTCAACGCAACGATACACAAACTCAACGAATGCGTAGGCGTGGCGGATATTGAGCCACTAAAAGAAACCTATAAATTAACACTACAGAAATTACTAAAATAAAGAACGTCATGGCAAACAATACACAAATTTCGGCTACTAGTGAGCTATTTACCATCCGCGACTGGATACGTTACGCTGTAAGCCAATTCGAAGCTTCTGACGTGTTTTACGGTCACGGCACTGATAACGCTTACGATGAAGCTGTGTGGCTCATCATGAGTGGCTTGCATCTACCTATGGATACGCTCAACAACTTTTTAGACGCACGCATCACTGCGGACGAACGCATCAAACTAGCTCACTTTATCGAAAAGCGCATTACCAAGCACACGCCCACGGCTTACCTCTTAAAAGAAGCATGGCTACAAGGTTTGAAATTCTATGTAGATGAACGCGTGTTGATTCCTCGCTCATTCATTGCTGAACTGTTAGCTGACGGCTTAAGCTCGTGGATTGAGTTTCCTGAAATGGTCGAGAGCGCTGCCGACATCTGTACTGGCAGCGGTTGCTTAGGCATATTGCTCGCCAGCGTGTTTCCAAATGCAGAAATTGATGTGATTGATATTTCGCAGGATGCCATTGATGTTGCTAATATCAATATTGCAAACTACAGCCTACAAGAGCAAGTCACGGCGATTAAGTCTGATATGTTCACGGCGCTCAAAGGCAAAAAGTACGATTTAATCATCAGCAATCCACCTTACGTAGATGCGCCATCCATGGCAGCATTGCCACAGGAATATCAGAACGAGCCACAGCTAGCACTGGGTAGCGGTGATGCGGGTTTAGACCACACGCACACCATTCTGCGTGAAGCCGCAAACTACTTAAATGATGGCGGCATATTGATTGTTGAAATCGGCCACAATCGTGAGGCGCTAGAAGCCGCATACCCAAACATTATATTTAACTGGCTAGAAGTTTCGTCAGGTAACGAATTTGTATTTTTACTCACCAAGTCACAGCTTATATAGGCATTATTTTGAACACACAAACAACCAAGCCAACCATTGACAGTCCAGCCGTTAACAACACCATTAGCTGGCAAGAAGCCAACAAAACCAAAACAGGTACTTGGCATTCTGAAAATGCTGCGCCAGTGCCTAAACGCGTTCAAATTGCTGACGACACCACTAAAGCCGATGATGCTTACAAGCTTTGCTGCGAAGGTACTGCCTTGCTTTGGCGCGGTGATTTTCAAAATGCCAAAATGCTGTTACAAGCACTTTCACGTCGTATAGACCGACCAGGTAAAAAGCCGAAAAAGCCAGCAGAATCCATGCTGGAAGCATTTCATTTGCATCGCCAAGCGCAGTCACAAAAAGCGCGTATTTTAGGCATGTTAGTGATTGAGTTAAACGTAGGCTACAACATCAGTTTACGCCGTGCACCTGATGTAAAAGCTGCTTGTGAGCATGCTTACGGTAAAAGTACGCATTCTATTGTGGTGTCTTTACGTGAGATTTTGGGCTTAGTTGGCGCTTATGAATGGAGCAAAAATGGTGTCGATATCCCAGTCATCAACAATAAAATATTCCCAAGCTACGGTGTATTCTCACCAATTCGCGGCGAATATTTAGACTTAGTTGACGTCACACCGTTGCCAATTCCATGCAACTTGGCTTTTGACATTGGTACTGGTACGGGCGTGTTAGCGGCTATTTTAGCGAATCGCGGCATTACTAATATCATTGCCACAGACAACTCGCACCGCGCTTTGGATTGCGCATTGAAAAACGTCAATCTGCTAGGCTTAAAAAACAATGTGAAATTGGTAGAAGCGAATTTATTCCCAAGCGCAGAATATGGCAAAGCAGATTTAATCGTCTGCAACCCGCCGTGGTTACCTGCGCACCCTAGTTCTGCGCTAGAGTCTGCGATTTACGATGAAAAAAGTAAAATGCTAAAAGGCTTTCTAAATGGCTTAAATGCGCACTTAAATACCAATGGTGAAGGCTGGTTGATTCTTTCTAACTTTGCTGAACTTTTAGGCCTAAGAACACGCGAAGAATTGCTAGGCTGGATTGACGAAGCTGGCTTAAAAGTCATCGAAAGAACTGATACCAAAGCAAGACATGGCAAGACACTTGATGCTACCGATCCTTTACATGCAGCTCGCAAAGCTGAAGTAACCTCATTGTGGCGCTTAGCTAAAACTTAAACCTAGGGCTTAAACTTAGGGCTTAAATCTAGGTTAGTATAAAACTAGATTGGTATAAAAAAAGGGGTGATTCTAAACTTTAGAATCACCCTTTTAAGATTTTCTGATGTGAGACTTAGCTCTAATTAACCGCGACCACGATTTCTATCGCTTTTCTTTTGCATGCCTGCTTTTTGAGCATCTGGCGCAGGTAAATCGCTGGTTTGTCTAACTCTACGATTCTCACTTTTTCTCGGTGCTGGCTTTTTCGGCGCTTCTTTACGCGCAACACTAGGTTTTTTGCTATAAGGTTCGCCATCTGTACGTGGCACGCGATCTAACGCGCTAATGCGTTGCTTACGCACTTTAGGCATAAACACGGTTGTGGCTTTCAGCTTTTCACGCTGTGTAAGCTGTCTTAACGGTGCGCTTGGTACAGGTAAATCTGCCCATTCTAGCAAGCCAACCACTTCTTTTTGTTCAAGCTTCAACATGGTACCGCGTTTAACGCGTGGAGGTAGATTCACTGGGCCAAAGCGTACGCGCATCAAGCGACTCACGGGCAATTGAAATGCTTCAAACAAACGGCGCACTTCTCGATTACGGCCTTCTCGCAGAATAACTTGGTACCAGTGATTTGCACCTTCACCACCTTGCGCACTAATGCTATCAAAGTTCGCTGGGCCATCCTCTAGCTCGATACCTTCTTTAAGCTGCGTCATTTGGCCTTCGGTCAACTCACCAAAAATACGCACTGCATATTCACGCTCAACTTCGTAACGTGGATGCATAAAACGGTTTGCCAACTCGCCTGACGTAGTAAATATCAGTAAACCGCTGGTATTCATATCCAAACGACCGATGGCAATCCATTTACCATTTTTCACTTTTGGCAATTTATCAAACACGCTCGCACGACCTTCAGGGTCATCTTGACTGACGATTTCACCTTCAGGTTTATGGTAAATCAATACTTGCGGCAATTCAGCTATAAATGGCAGTTTGACTGGGCGGCTATCTAAGCGCACTGTATCAAATTGCGTCACACCTTGACCTTGTGTTGCTGGCGCACCATTCACAGTAACGCGACCGCTAGAAATGAGCGTTTCCATATCACGGCGTGAGCCTAAACCAGCCAGCGCCAATAACTTATGTAAGCGTTGCGTTGGTTCTGGTGGGGCGTTGGGGTCTGCGTCTAATTTAGTAAAATTAGTTTTAGGGCGACGAGGAGTCGCTTGCGGGTCGCGTTGCGTTTTAAAAGGACGTGCCATATTGATAAACTATTGATTGCAAAAGCGCATTTTACCGCAGTTAGTGGAAATCGCCTCAGATTAAATCGGCTAGTTTAAAAATCAGTTTTAAAATAGCTACAAAATTCAGTCGGAAAGCTTATTATAAATCCAGCTGCGTTTCAGTTTTCACAAAATCTTCCATTGCCGGCAGCTCAGCAAGCGACTTCAAATTAAGGTCATCTAAAAAATGCTTTGTCGTTGCGTACAATGAAGGGCGACCAGGCACTTCGCGCTGCCCCACCACATCTACCCAATCACGCTCTTGTAACTGGCGCATCACATTAGGATTTACAGCCACGCCGCGAATCTCTTCAATGTCGCCGCGCGTCACAGGCTGTCTATAGGCAATAATCGCCAATGTTTCCATGACAGCTCGTGAGTATTTCGATTGTTTTTCTGGATTTAGTCGCGCTAAAAAAGGAGTGTACTCGGCGCGTGCTTGAAAGCGATAACCCGTTGCAACCTGCACCAATTCCATGGTGCGCGCATCCCAATCTTGCTTGAGTTCATCCAGAAGCATACGCAATGTGGCGCGCTCCATACGGTCTGCAAACAACTTTTGCATATCATCTAGGCTTAGCGGCTGTGTTGAAGTGAGTAAAGCCACTTCTAACACTTGTTTCTTCTGCGTAATATTTTCTGGTTCGTTCATGACACTAAGTTATTCGCGAGAATTTAACTGCACATAAATCGGCGAAAAAGGCGCTTGTTGTGTCATACGTAGCAAGCCTTCACGCGCTAACTCTAAAATTGCCAAAAAACAAACCACCAGTTTTGGAATGCCATCTTTCGCCACATCAAATAATTGCGAGAACTCTAAAAAATTATCCACTTTTAATCGACGTAAAATAATACTCATGTGTTCGCGTACAGAAAGCTCTGCTTTACCGACTTTATGATGCTTAAAGTGGCTGGCTCGCTTTAACACATTGCGCCAAGCTTCTGTTAAATCATCCAAACTCACTTCAGGTGGTTTCACATCACTCATGTGCTGATAATAGGCACTGGCAACGGCAATATCCTCGCCTACTTTCGGCATTTCATCAAGGCGCTGCGCAGCGAGCTTAATCGCCTCATATTCCATTAAGCGGCGCACCAACTCTGCTCTAGGGTCATCCTCAGACTCGATCTCGGCAGGTTTAGGTAACAACATGCGTGATTTAATCTCAATCAACATCGCTGACATCAGCAAATAATCACCCGCCAACTCCAGCTTGATTGCCTTCATTTTTTCTACATACTCCATGTACTGGCGCGTTAAATCAGCCATGGGAATATCCAAAATATCAAGATTATGCTTACGGATTAAATACAGGAGTAAATCGAGTGGGCCCTCAAAGGCATCTAAATAAACCTCTAGTGCATCTGGCGGAATATAGAGGTCATGAGGAACTTGGGTAAAAGCTTCACCGTGAATGCGCGCATCTAAAGTGAGCTGAGTTTGCATGAGACTCAATGCCCTACAGTTTTCGAAAATACGTTAATAATGATGACACCGGCAATAATAAAAGCTAAGCCTATCATTGCTGGCATATCTAAGGTCTGCCGAAAGACCAGCCATCCCAACACTGAAATCAGCACAATCCCCATGCCAGACCAAATAGCATACATAATGCCAACAGGCAGTACGCGCATACTAATTGACATGAAATAAAATGCCGTGCCATAACCGACCACTACAATTAATGACGGTATCAGTCGAGTAAACTCGTTTGAGGCTTTGAGCGCCGTTGTTCCTATCACTTCTGCAATTATTGCGATTGCAAGCGCTAACCAATGACTCATCTAAGCCCCAATTGTGTTTACTTAAGAATAATTCAAGCCCATCGCATCGCGTACATCACGCATGGTTTCACGCGCCAGTTTACGGGCTTTTTCACAACCTTCAGCGACGATGTTTTTAACTAGGGTAGGATCTTCAGCGTATTGCGCAGCACGTTCTTGAATTGGTTTCAGTTCAGCTAACACGCCATCAATCACAGGGCCTTTACATTCTATACAGCCAATACTTGCGCTTTTACAACCTGCTTGTACCCACTCTTGCGTGGACGTGTTTGAATAGATTTCATGTAACTGCCAAACTGGACATTTTGCTGGGTCACCCGGATCTGTGCGGCGAACGCGCGCTGGGTCTGTCGGCATGGTTTTGATTTTTTTCGCGACCACATCCGCTGGTTCACGCAATGAAATGGTGTTGTTATAAGACTTGGACATTTTCTGTCCGTCTAAACCTGGCATTTTTGAAGCTGGCGTGAGTTTGTACTCAGGCTCAAGCAGAATCATCTTGCCACCGCCTTCTAAGTAGCCCAACAGGCGCTCTTTATCGCCCATGCTCATGCCTTGTTGCTCTTCAATCAATGAGCGAGCGGCATCCAGAGCTTCTTCATCACCGCTTTGTTGATAGGCATTGCGCATTTCTTCATACAAAGCACTGCGCTTGCTGCCTAGTTTTTTGATTGCTGCTTCGGCTTTTTCTTCAAAGCCTTTTTCTTTACCGTAAATGTGGTTAAAGCGACGTGCGATTTCACGCGTGAATTCAATGTGAGGAATCTGGTCTTCACCTACAGGTACTTGAGTCGCTTTATAAATCAAGATATCCGCACTTTGTAATAGCGGATAGCCCAAGAAGCCATAGGTAGATAAGTCTTTACTTGAAAGCTTCTCTTGTTGATCTTTGTAAGTCGGCACACGCTCTAACCAGCTCAATGGCGTAATCATGCTTAACAAAGTATGTAATTCGGCATGCTCTGGCACACGTGATTGTATAAAAATCGTGGCGTTGGCAGGGTCTACGCCAGCAGCCAGCCAATCAATCACCATTTCCCACACGCTTTCTTCAATAATCTCGGGGGTATCGTAATGGGTAGTAAGTGCGTGCCAATCAGCCACAAAAAACAAGCATTCATGCTCGTGCTGGAGTTTAATCCAATTTTTAAGTACGCCGTTGTAATGCCCTAAATGCAAATTACCCGTTGGGCGCATACCTGATAAAACGCGTTCGATTGCCATGTGCGATAAAACCTTAAAATAAATACTAGAGTTAGAATTAGCCGTTATTATACAAACAAGCTTAGCCAAATAAGCTAATTATTAGCGCATAAACCGCATTTATGAATGGGTCCAAAATTTTATTAAGGATGCCTGAGAACATCAACGCGATTAAAATCAAGAAGCCAAAACGTTCAATTTGTGCAAACTTAATCGCATAAGGCATAGGTAGCAAGCTCACCGCAATGCGCCCGCCATCTAAAGGTGGCAATGGCAGTAGATTTAATACCATCAAAACAATATTAATACTGATGCCCGCTTTAGCCATTTCAACTAGCGGTAACGAAATTGCTTCTGGCGCGCCCATAGCAAACTTAATCACAAATACCCAGAATATAGCCATTAGAAAATTGGATGCAGGCCCAGCCGCAGCAACCCATAGCATATCCTTTTTAGGATTACGCAAACGGCTAAAGTCAACTGGCACAGGCTTTGCCCAGCCAAAGAGTATGCCGCCTAAAAGTATGGTCATCGCCGGCAATAAAATCGTGCCGAACAAGTCTATATGTTTTAAAGGGTTTAAGGTGATGCGGCCGGCCTTGTAAGCCGTCATATCGCCAAAGTACTTAGCCGCGTAGCCATGCGCTGCCTCATGCACAGTAATTGCGAATATGATAGGCGGTGCATAAATAACTATTTTTTGTATCAGTGATAATTCCATTAATGACTCTTTATTAAAATCCTGCGTTAATTATCTATAACTTTTCATTATTAAAAGCAATTGTGCTTTAAAGCCCAAATGGAGCTAAATCGCCTAACCCCTCACGTATCAACTCGGGCGCATCTCCCGTCAAGTTAATCACAGAAGTCGCCCCTGCCACACAATGCCCCACATCAATGACCAAATCTACGACATGCTCTAGTTTATCGCGAATTTCCCAAGCTTCACTAAGCACTGAATCTTCGTCTGGAATATACAATGTCATGCTGAGTAAGGGCGCATCAATCTCTTCTAATATCGCTTGTACAACGGCATGGTCTGGTACGCGTAATCCTACGGTATTACGTTTTGGATGTTGCAGCTTACGCGGCACTTCACGCGTCGCGTTTAAGATAAAGGTATAAGCGCCAGGCGTATTGGCTTTTAGCAAACGAAACTGACTATTACTCACAACCGCGTAATTGCCTAGCTCACTTAAGTTACGGCAAAGCAGAGTAAAAAGATGTTTGTCATCCACGCCGCGAATCTGACGTATACGCGTTTGCGCATCTCCGTGACCAAGCATGCAGCCCAGCGCATAGCCTGAGTCTGTTGGATAAGCAATTACGCCACCATCCCGCAGAATCTCAGCCGTATGCACAATCAGGCGGTGCTGAGGATTCTCTAAATTAATGTTAAACAGTTGAGACATGATATTGTAGATATTGCTTTCAAATGAGCTCTGCAGCAGTTTCAGTGGTATTAATTTTCGTTAGATTCGTACTCGTCAGCAAAGCCTCAGGCCAATCTTGCCAAATGGGTACGCAGTTACTTGGTAACGCTGGCAAACGCCCCATTTCCATAAAACTGACGCCTTTGCCGTGATAATCCGTTCCCACTGAAGATTTCAAGCTAAACATCTGCGCATACTTTGCAAACTCAACATAATGTGCACCTGTATGGCTGCCTGTCACCACTTCAATCGCGGTACCGCCCAATGCGCGAAACTCTTCTAACAATAACAACATATTGGTGCGGCCTAAATCATATCGACCTGGGTGTGCCAGCACCGCAACACCGCCGCTATCGACAATCCAACCAATAGCTTCCTCTAAACTCGCCCACTGATGTTCAAAATATCCAGGTTTACCTTTGACTAAATATTTCTTAAATACGGACTTATTGTCTTTTGAAACTCCGTTTTCGACTAAAAATCTTGCAAAATGTATGCGGCCTATGATGCCATCGTTCACGTATTGATAGGCGCCTTCTAGACTGCCCGTGATGCCAACTTTATCTAAACCTGCCGCCATGCCCTCAGCTCGCGTATGACGCCCTGCGCGAAGTGCTGCCAAACCTGCTTTCAAGGCAGGATACTCAGGATTGATTTTCAAACCGACGATATGAATCGTACGCTTTTTCCAAGTGACTGAAATTTCTACGCCATTGATAAAATGTAAACCCCAACGTTTTGCCTCTTCTGCCGCAACCGCCAAACCACCTGTATCATCATGGTCAGTTAAGGCCAATACATCAACGCCCTGCTTTGCCGCATACGCAACCAGCTCAACAGGACTTAACATGCCATCTGAGACGGTGGTGTGGGAATGCAGATCAAAAGTGAGTGGCATAAACGCTATACTTAGAAGTTAGGCTTAAAAAATGATGATGAATAAAAAATACTTGAAAATTAAACCTTGTGGCATAACATCAATCATAGCAAAATAACGACTTACGCTAAAGCGTTGTTAATCATTGATTTTTTCAACGTCATTACAATTTACACAAGCACCTCTTAGAAAGCGACTCGCCTAAAGCCATGAATAAGTTTTTATTCGACATGTTTCCCGTTATTTTGTTTTTTATCGCGTTCAAGTTTTTTGGCATCTTCACGGCAACAGCGGTCACCATTGCCGCCACGATTGCACAAATTATTTACAGCAAAATTCGCTATGGAAAAGTTGAAAAAATGCTCATCGTGAGTGGTGCCATTATCGGCATACTGGGTAGCATTACCTTGCTGTTACATGACAAAACTTACATCATGATGAAGCCTACTGCGCTGTATTGGGTGCTTGCAGCCACATTACTAATATCTAATTTATTTTTTAAGAAGAATTTGATTCAGCAAATGATGGCTAATCTGATTGATGCGCCTACAGCTATCTGGAATAAGCTCAACTTGGTATGGGTGGCTTTTTTAGTGCTATTGGGGTTTTTAAATTTGTATGTAGCTTTTAACTATACTGAAAATGCTTGGGTCAATTTCAAATTATTTGGTGTGACTGGCATCATGTTTGCATTCTTCATCGCACAAACCTTAGCGTTAAGAAAGTATCTGGTAGCGCCGGTTGATGAAGAAAAACAAGATAAAAGTGAGACAAAATAATGTGGTATGCAATCATGGCGGAAGATACGCCCAATAGCTTAGACAAGCGTTTAATCGCCAGACCTGAGCATTTAAAGCGTTTACACACCCTCCAAGAAGCAGGCAGATTGTTGCTTGCAGGTCCATTTCCGGCCATTGATAGCACAGATCCAGGGCCAGCAGGCTTTACCGGTAGCTTGATTGTGGCAGAGTTCTCTAACCTTCAAGAAGCGACAGAATGGGCCAATAATGATCCGTTTGTCATCTCAAAGGTATATAAGAACGTTATAGTCAAACCTTTTAGAAAAACTTTGCCGAGTTAATTGTAGTCAAAACTTCACTCATAACCACTATCTTCGCACACAGCAAAATAAAACCCTCATATATGACTTTAGTTGAAGAAATCACCAGCCGCTTACAATCACTAGCCCCTAGCACTTTGCAAATAGAGGATGAAAGCGCCATGCATGCCGGGCACGCAGGCAATACTGGCGGTGGTCATTTTAAACTTAAAATAACAAGCTCGCATTTTTCTGAAAAATCACAGATAATGCGTCATCGCATTATTTATCAGGCACTTGCCGAACTTATTCCTAGTAAAATTCACGCTCTGAGCATACATGCTCTGGCGCCAGATGAACTTTAACTCCCTACTATTTCTAACCATGAGGATTTTCGCATGAAATTTACCCAAACCTTAATCGCAGTTGCTATCCTTTCATTAGCACCAGCAGCATTTGCTGCGGACGCTGTAGCAACAGTTAATGGTAAACAAATCAAACAATCTGTTTATGATTACATTGCTAAAGACGCTGCTTCACGCGGCCAAAAAGTTGACGATCAAGTTAAACAAGCCATTACGAACAAATTGATAGACTCAGAACTTGTCTACCAAGAAGCCCAAAAACTAGGTCTTGATAAGCAAGCTGATTACGTTGCACGTGAAGAGCTTTCACGCCGCGAACTACTTACTTCAGCATACTTGCAAGATTTTGTGAAGAAAAACCCAATTTCAGATGCTGATACTAAAGCCGCTTACGAACAATACAAAAAAGCTTACGGCGATAAAGAATATAGCGCACGTCATATATTGGTAAAAACTGAAGCTGAAGCTAAAGATATTATTGCGCAGTTAGGCAAAGGCGCTGACTTTGCTAAACTTGCTAAAGAAAAATCAATGGATCCTGGCTCTAAAGAAAAAGGCGGCGACCTAGGCTGGTTCTCACCAGCAACTATGGTTAAACCATTCAGCGATGCAGTTGCTGGCCTACAAAAAGGTGCAGTTTCTGCCACACCAGCACAAACTCAATTCGGCTGGCATGTGATTAAATTAGTTGATACACGTAGCGCACAACCATTGCCTTATGACAAAGTAAAAGATGGTTTACAAAAAAACCTTCAACAACGTAATCTAGAAAAAATGATGTCTGATTTGCGCACTAAAGCCAAAATAGATATTTCAAAATAATTTATTATTCATTGAATTAGCAGCATTAAAAAAGGCTCATCATGAGCCTTTTTTAATATGTGAGTGCTTAACTGTTGCAACTCTGTTAGCTTTTAGCCTATTGCAGATTATTACTTTTAGAAATGCACATCATTATAGAATTATGCGATAATAAGAATTATTATCATTTGTAATTTATTCTCACTGATTAATGCAACTGCTCTCACAATTAAAAATAGGTCAAAACGCGATCATTACCGCGATTGAAGCGGATGAATATTTATTTCATCGGCTTTCAGCGCTGGGCTTTCGTGTAGGCAAACCGCTCAGCATTATCCGCCGCGCTAATTTCAATGGTCCACTTCATGTACGCCTTGGTACTACCGATGTGATTTTGCGTGATGCCGAGGCTACCCGCATACGAATCAACGCCGAAATTTAATCTATATTACTACCCTATAGAATAAGCCAACCCATTCACTTTTTGCGCCAACAATAAACACTCATGAAACGTATTGCACTATTAGGCATGCCCAACACGGGGAAATCTACCCTGTTCAATCGTATTAGTGGCGCTTCTGCACGCGTTGGCAATTGGCCTGGAATCACTGTTGATTTAATGAGTGCAAAGATTTTGATTGGCGGGCATATTGCCGAATTAATTGATTTACCTGGCATTTATGATTTACATGGCTTTTCAGAAGATGAGCAAGTTGTCAGACGCTTTCTTTCAAATAATGCGGTAGACCTAATCATTGTGCTATTGAATAGCTCACAGATAGATCGTCAGCTTTCATTAGTGCTGCAGATTAAAAAGCTCAATATTCCATCTGTGCTTGCTTTGAACATGGCAGATGAAGCCAAACAATCTGGCATTACCATTGATACTGAAAGCTTGGCTAACGATTTGCACATACCAGTGTTATCCATTAGCGCAAAATATGGTGATGGTTTGCCAAAAGCTTTGCAGGCAGCCACACAGATTATCAATCAGAATCAAACAGCGACCGACCCAAAAGTCATAAGCCAACTGCTACAAGAAGACCATCAAATCGAACATGAGATGGAAAGTTTAATTCAACATCATGTGCAAATTCCAACGACATTTACGGATAATACTACCGACAAGATCGATAAGATTTTGCTGCATAAATGGTTTGGTTTGCCAATATTTTTTGTTGCGATGTTTATATTATTTCAGTTTATTTTCACCGTTGGCAAGCCGCTACAAGATGGACTGGCATGGGCTTTAAGCTTATTTAGATCAGGCTTATTGGAACCAATATTCGCCTCAAGTCCCGCATGGTTTAGTGGTTTGATGTTAGATGGTGTTTATAACGGCGTAGCTACAGTAGCTGCATTTGTGCCCATCATTGTTTTATTCTTTTTAGTCATGTCTATGGTCGAAGATAGCGGTTATCTATCACGCGCGGCATTTCTTATGGACTCACTCATGGCAAAGATGGGCCTAGACGGTCGTGGCTTTGTAATGATGCTCATGGGCTTTGGTTGCAACGTACCGGCATTGATGGGTACACGCATCATGCGCTCCCGCCCGATGCGCTTACTAACGATGTTGGTGATTCCATTGTCATTATGTTCGGCGCGGCTACAAGTGTTTATTTTCATCATCACGGCGTTGTTTACAGCAAAACATGCACCGCTGGTTTTATTCACACTTTACGTGATGAGCTTTTTAACGATGTTTTTAACCGCCATTCTTTTTCAAGGGCAGTATAAGAACACCGAGCCATTTATTCTTGAATTACCGCCCTATCGCTTCCCCACATTACGCCAAATCATATTAAGGGGCTGGCATGAGGTAAAGCACTTTTTAGTACGCGCCAGCAAGTTTATTGTGATTGGTGTCGTGCTGGTTTGGGCACTGACTAACTTCCCAAGTAACGTCCCACCAGCCAGCGCAGGTACTTATGCAGGCCAAATTGGCGCATTATTTGCACCAATCTTAGATCCACTCGGTATTAACAACCAGCTAGCGATTGCGTTAATCTTTGGCTTTGTCGCTAAAGAAATCGTTGTTGGCGCGCTTGCAGTGATTTACGGTATGCAGGGCGATGCGCTCATGGTGCATATGGCAACGCAAATTGATTGGGTACAGGCCATGAGCTTTATGCTGTTCACGCTAATATATACGCCATGCTTATCGACCATTGCCACGCTTAGAAGTGAAGCTAAAAGTAGCGCGTTTATGTGGCTGTCAATTGCTTGGTCGCTAGGATTAGCTTGGGTGGTGAGCTTTGTGTTTTATCAGGGTGCGCGCTGGCTAGGTTATTGATTACTCGCGCGGCTTAAACTTCACAGATTATGATGGCCTAATATGATATTTGCCCAGATAAATACCATGCCTTTTGATTGTCTTTATCTGCAATGTTACCTAAATCAACATACGCAGCCGTGACTGATAAATTCCTCACAGGAAACCAAGTCACAAATAAGTCCTTAGCATCATCTTCTTTAGGCCCACTTAAATTGTCTGGCTTAGCTCTATACTCCGTACCAAGCAAAATATTATCAGTGAGCATTAGCGCTAAAGAAACCGCTGGCTCTAAACGATAGCCATCGTGTTTATCTCCACCAAAACCTAGTATGCCAAACTGATTCGCTTCCGTTACAAGTAGGGTCGCATTCAGTAGAACATTTCGGCCGTTAATCGCGGCTAAATAAAGCTTGGTTGCGGATACATAAACGTCAACACTTGATGACTTTTTAGCACCAAGTGACTTAGGGACAAAAGAAAAATCTTCATTATGCTTAATTTGTATGCCTGCAGCGATTTGCGGAACCCAGTTATCCTGATCATAAATCGCATCACCTAGAACCCTTACTTTTACGCCTAGCGAATCCAATCTGATAGATTCACCAGGTACGGTATTGCTTAAACCAAACTTTTGCTGGCTTAGTGACACTTCAACTCTGTTGTATAGGCCAATACTCACTCCGCCACTACTCAGCTCAAAGCCACCATTAGTTCTTAGCTCAGTATAGTATGCCGATGCGCCAATTTGTGTGTCTGTGCCATATCCGCTAATAAGTGCCCAAGGATTGAGTCCGCCGCCTGCAGAACCTTCAATTTGAGTAACACCACCAGTTGCGAGTAAGCGGTCTCCCGCAAAGCTTGGTACAACATAAAGCAATAAATTAAAAATACATAAAGTAATGATATTTTTCATGTGCGCAGGTGTTTCTCAAATAAATTGAATTTCTAGTTAAAGTGTAGACTTTAAGCTTTCTTTATTGTCAAAATTATACAAGTGATATTGCTAGACTCAATATCCGATTAGCTCATACTTCCTAGCTTTATTCACCGATTAAACTTAACTAGCAAGATATATAATGAATTACTGTTTAATACTTTGTGGTTGATAATGAAACTGACGACATATAAATTCTTTGTGATGGCTTTATTTACATTATTTAGCTTATTGGGATGCTCTCAATTAGCGACTAAACCTAATTCAGATAAACCTAGCTTAGAACAGTCAAAGGCTAATACTGAGGATAGCTTATTTAATAGAATGGGCGGTTTACCCACGATTAAAATAGTAGTGTCTGAAACTATAGATGAAGTTTCAAGCAACCCTAAAACCTCTAGATCATTTAAAGATATAAAACTCCCGAAACTTAAAGAGAGTGTTGTCAGTCAAATTTGCAAACTGACTGGCGGCGGCTGTGAATACGATGGCGAAACAATGTTAAATTCGCATAAAGATGCAAAGATATCAACCGCAGAGTTTGAGTTATTTGTCGCGGTATTTCGTGAATCTCTAAGTAGGCACACCAATACCCGCGAGAAAAATGAGCTTCTGAAAATATTGGCACCAATGAAACGCGATATCGTCAGTTATCAATAAATTTAATAATAGGATAAATTTTTATGGCTTTTCGCAAACATGCGTTTCCTCAGTACCTCTTTAGCTTTTTATTACTGACATGCATGTTAAACCCACATGCAAAGGCTGCAGAAATTGAAGTTCAAGTGAATGACGTTGCTGGTGCTAGCGTGGAAAATGCAGTGGTATATTTAGAACCAAAAGATAAAACAGCACCAATCTTAAAAAGCCAAGCAGCTATCGCGCAAAAAAATAAAACATTTATTCCTCTGGTGACTGTCATACAAGCTGGCAGCAGTATCATTTTTCCAAACAAAGACTCTGTAAGACATCACGTTTATTCGTTCTCACCTGCCAAAACTTTTGAATTAAAACTTTATTCCGGCGTACCAAGTACCCCAGTAGTGTTTGATAAGGCGGGAACAGTAGTATTGGGTTGCAATATCCACGACCAAATGCTTGCCTTTGTCTATGTTGTGGATACGCCTTATTTTGCTAAAACAGATGCTAGCGGCAAGGTCAAAATTGGTGATGTGCCTAATGGAGATTATCTATTAAAAGTATGGCATTACGCACTGAGAAAAGAAAACGTAACAGTTGATAAGCCAGTATCCACCAAAGATGCTGACACCATCAAAATGGTGATAGATACTAAAGCTTCCATTTAAATTCATTTAGTCGGTCATCAATTCAAACACAACACTTAATGAAATTTAAAAGTCTAAATACAAGAATAACTTTCATATTTCTAGTGCTCATTCTTAGCATCCAGATTGTAGGATCTATCGCCATTAGATTAAGTATTGAAAAAAATGCACGTGCCTCGGTGAACGAACAGTTGGTGCTTGGCGAAAAAATATTCTTAAGCCTGTTAGATCAAAATTCTGAGAGTTTAAGTCAAGGGGCACGAATCCTTGCCATTGATTATGGGTTCAGGCAAGCCATTGCATCTAATGATGATGAAACAATGTTATCTGCGCTTAATAATCAACAAAAACGCCTTGGTGCTAACATCTCAGTCTTTTATACCTCAACCAAGTTTTATACAACTGCTGATGATCATCAGATCATTTCAGGCGAAAAAATTTACAGCGATGTTAAATCTGCAGTAACAGCGCTTGTAGAAAATGCTCAAGGCTCAGGTAACTTTAAAAGTTTTGCCATTTTTAATAACGAACCATACCAACTTGTTGCAGTGCCAGTTAAAGCACCGTTAACCATAGGCTGGGTTATCATGGGCTTCAAGATTAATAATACATTAGCTAAAAAGTTACATAAATTAAGCAATCTTGAGGTCACGTTTGTCAGCAGGGCAAATGAGTCTAATTGGTCACTAACAGCATCCACGTTAACTGGCCATTCAATTAAGAGTGTCATGACCCAACCCTCGAACATCATTGATACGAAAACAATGAATCGAGAAATCGATATTGGCGGCATGTCATTTGGCTCTCGTTACGTGTCAATTTTAAACAGCCCTAACCAAATGCTGTACGCGGTATTACAACGTTCTATTGATGAAGCAACCGCCCCTTATAAAAACCTACAACTTACCTTGTTAATTCTGACAATTTTTGGTGCATTCGTATTTGCTATCAGTATTTACTATGTATCAAAATACATTACCAAGCCCATTACAGACCTAGTGCAAGTAGCCAAAAGCCTTGAAAAAGGTAACTACGAAGTTTCTATTACGACAGATAGAAAAGATGAGCTGGGTGAGCTTAGTCGCAGCTTTAGTAGCATGAGCGAAGCAATTTCAACTAGAGAGAAAAGTATTTCAAGACTCGCTTACTTTGATGAGCTAACACACTTACCTAACAGAACATCATTCATGCTGAGACTGAATAAAGCATTAGAAGAGGCTGAAGTCACCAAGCAACAATTGACCATATTTATTCTAAACTTGAATCGCTTCAAGCAAATCAATAATATTCTAGGCCATGATGCTGGTGACGAGATTTTGCGGGTAGTCGCACAAAAAATTAAAGCGACTGCTAGAGAGCAAGATTTTGTAGCACGTATTGCTGGCGTTCAATTCGCGATGATACTTCCTGATACTACTTCTGAAGTTGGCTTGAGTTTAGCGAATGACTTATCTAAAAGTTTTGAAAGCCCGATCTTAATTAGCATGCAGTCTGTTGATGTCAGTGCAAGTATCGGTATTGCCTCATTTCCAAAGCATGCTAAAAATGAAGCAAAGCTTCTTACGAGAGCTGAAATGGCGATGTATGCAGCTAAAGCCAGTAGAGTTGGGACTACTGTTTTTGATAAAAGCTATGATATAAACAGCTCCACAAATTTATCGATGGCATCTGAACTTAAAAATGCGATTGCTGGCAATCAACTCATCATGTATGTTCAACCTAAGATTGGTATTGCGACGAGCAAACTCACTTCATTAGAAGCATTAGTCCGATGGAAACATCCTGAAAAAGGGTTTATTTTTCCAGATCAGTTCATCCCTTTTGCTGAGCAAACTGGTTACATACAGCTTATTAGTCAGTGGATGCTTAACGAAGCGGCAAGATATAGTCAAATCTGGAATACCATGAATTTACATTATCCGATTGCCGTGAATATCTCTACTAGAGATTTAATTGATCAAGAGTTACCGGAAAAGATTAATGCTATATTCAAAACATACAATATCGATGACAGCTCACTATCGCTAGAAATTACTGAAAGCAGCATCATGGACGACCCTGTTCGTGCGTTGGCGACACTGGACAAACTGTCAGGTATGAATATTAAATTGTCGATTGATGATTTTGGAACTGGTTACTCATCTTTGGCTTATTTAAAACGCTTGCCCGTTAATGAGTTAAAAATAGACAAATCGTTTATTCTAAAAATGGAGCAGGATGAAAGCGATAAGAAAATTGTTCAATCAACGATTGATTTAGGACACAACTTAGGACTTAAAGTCGTTGCGGAAGGCATCGAAAATCAGGTTGTCTGGGATCTATTAAGAAAAATGGGATGTGACTCTGGCCAAGGTTACTATATGTCTAAACCCATGCCTGCCAGTGATTTTGTTAGCTGGATAAATCTTTGGGATAGCAGCTCGATATATAAAGAAACCCAATTAAATATCGATTAGCAAATATGTCGTAAGTGAAATCTAAATAGCAATAGGTTCAAAGCAGCTATAGTGACTCAACTAGCTGTTATGTTCTGAACATAAAATAAACTGCAC